>JAYVUT010000001.1:0-30995 GCA_043787675.1 Candidatus Altimarinota bacterium
TCATCTCACCAAATTCAATATCATCACCGCTATAGATACACTCATTACCTATGTATGAACTGATTCCTATAGCAAAAAACTCCCTACAGGACAAAAAAATAATACCGTCTGACTCATCCGATCAGAACTCTACAATTATCAATCACTCTTTGAGACGCTCTCTGAGCTCATAGAGCCAAGGAATTATGATCGATTTTTCTCTACTTCTGGAACCCATGCCAAGAGACTCATATCGTGAGATCAAGATTGACTCAGCTATGATCGAGATCAGATCGAAGCATTCCTCAAAGAGATATATGATGCCACCCAACCATACCATATCCATAAATGATATGATGCCTGGAGATGATCACACCTCACTTGGGTACATACTCTGTTTGATTCCAACAGAGAATCGCTCATCGAACTCACCAAACAATTCAAACAAGTACACTATGATCTCCCTGATACGATCGTATCACTCGCACTCCTACTCGAGGAAAAGTTCATAGCATCTCTACAATCTGACTGATATAGTCCTACACTATCGAGTAGCGATAGTCTCCCTATAGACTTCTCGAGCAAGGCTACTTATGAGCGAATTCGTTATTATGAATCAATCAGGAAACAGATATTTTGAAAATGTAGTTTTAGTGAGATAGAACGCAAATTTTTCACCTCATTCACTGCTACCCATAAGCTCTTCTCTCGTGTGGCTACAACGAGTCTACAAGATAGCAAAAAAATAGAACAAAACTCAAATCCTACTACTATGACGGGTTGGGGTCATATTGGGTATAATCTAGAAACAGATCATAATATAGAATATAGGAAAATGAATCACCACTTCGGTGTCGTGATGCTCGATTTCACTATAGAGTGATGAGCTATAGATGGAGCTGCTGCAGCCAATATCATACAACTCATAGAACAAGCTGCGAGAACTGAGCGTCCAGTGATCATGTTCCTCCAATCTGCTGGGATGTATGTAGATGGTGGGCCAGAGGCAGTATCATCTATGACAGCTATCAATTTTGCTATTGCAGAGTATTTTCGCAAAACATCGGGCAATCCAGATTGTCAGATATTCTCTATACCACTCTGAGTTTGTACTGGTGGTACGATAGCATCATTTGCCCAAGCACCAGGAGTCATCACTCTCCCTCTATCACTCTCGGATATACCGTTTGCGGGACGTATCGTCACACTCGATCAACTCCCACTCGAAGTCACTCTCGCAGATCTCCAAGTTGGCAAGTGAAATATTACTGGAGTTATAACAAATCCATTTATTTCAGAGAGTACTGCTGAGCAGTTCTACCAAGCACTGAGATCACGTGGTGTTGATATAACGATGCCAACTCGAGATCTCGTATCATATCTTGAAGAGTATCTCAATGGATCTACTCATATGAGTACCACCACAAGAGCCCAGACAATACCAGTACCAAAAATAAATGCAGAATTATTCCACCCATATAAAAAAGTCGCTATACTCAATCGTGGAACTATAGCAACTAAGGCAATACGTGCACTCGAAAGTATAAAAAAAGACTATATGGTGCTCGCGACTCAAGCAGACAAGGATCTACTCTATGTGAAAAAAGCAAGTAAAAAATGAAAATCTACACAGATTAGTGACTATATGATGGATGAATATGCCATCATACAAGCTATCCGAGATACTGGCTGTGATGCTGTATATCTCGGGTATGGATTCTGGTCTGAGAGAGATAGCTTCATTGCCCTCTGTGAGCAGTATAGTATCGTCGTCATATGACCGAACTCTGAGAATGTAGAACAGATGGGTGACAAAATCAAAGCTCGCACTACGTTCAAGAGAGTACTCGAAAAAGTAGAACCAGTAGAAAAAGAGAGAGAGAAATATGCACCAGCTCGTGGATCAGATGATATACTTGGTTGAGATGGGATTGTACCTGATATAGTGACTGCTATCGATGTAGGTCAGAAAATCGGATATCCCGTAATGATCAAAGCAGTATACGGATGAGGGGGGAAATGAATCGCAAGAATCGAAAATGATCAACAAATGTGAGAACAATTCGATATGATGAGCCGTACTGCGGTAGAGAATTTTGGGAATGGATCAATGTATATGGAAAAAGCTCTCGATAATCAGAGACATATCGAGGTACAAATATTCTCAGATATCCATGGTAATGCCGTATCACTCGGTATCCGTGACTGCACTACGCAACGCAATAGACAAAAAATCATCGAAGAGACAGGTGATCTCGGTATAGATGTTGGAGCACTCTCTCGCCTACAAGATATCGCTGTAGCGGTTGTCAGAGATATTGGGTATGTTGGAGCTGGGACATTTGAGTTTCTCTATGATCCTCTGTCTACGACATTCACATTCATGGAGATGAATACTCGTATACAAGTCGAACATACCATAACCGAACAACTCATTCGCAATACTGGTATCGATACAGATATCAATCTCGTATGACTCCAGTTCGAGGTAGCAAGTGGTGGAACCCACAAGATACTCGAGCCTACAACAGCAGCTCGTCTCGCATGAGAAATCCAGAAACAGAAAAAACACGTAATGGAGGTGCGAATATGTGCTGAAGATCCAGCAAAAAAATTTGCTGGAGTAAGTATGGCAAAAATCAAAAAATGGTCTCTCGATCTTCCAAAAAAACTCAGAAAAAAAGTACACTTCGAGACATATCTCTGAACATGAGATGCAACAAATCATACCTCAAAATATGACTCCATGATCGGACAACTCATCGTGAGTGGGAACTCCCGCGAAGAGTCACGAGCAAATATGATAGCAGCACTCCAGTCACTCCATATAGAGTGAATTCCAACCAATCAAGAATTTGCTCTCAGGATACTCGAGAGTGATGCATTTCGAGATCGCACACTCCGTATCAGTAGTATGGATAGTGAGCCAGCTCAGTTTTTTGCGAATCTCACTCCCTATGATGAGAAACAGATAGAATCAGTATCTGAGTTGCGTGAGGACTCTGTAGTACTCCAAGAGGGTGAGTATATAGTTCGTATGGGTCAAGATATGAAAATGACGAGTCCAGCAATATCTAAAAAGATATCAACAAGTGATATAACTGATTCCCTATTCGAAGTGAGCATGAACAAAGTCAATACCCAGATCACTCTGTGAGACCTCTGAAGTGATAATTTTTATATCAAAGATAGTACTGGCAAACGCATAAGTAGTATCCCAGAATGAGAATGGGAAATCATCACCAACTCAGTAGCAATAGAATCAAAGCGCTCATACAGTCGTGGTAAAGCACTCTTCATCATCAAACCTGTCTAGTATGTATATCAGAAATAATGAAGTAGCATGATTTTTTGGTGCTAGAAGTGCACAATCAAGTAGGGTGATCAATTCTCCATTCTCAGAACTCAGAGAGTCGAGTGGAGATACGAGTATGATATTGCTCGGTAAAGAACGGACACTCTATGACTATGACCTCCACAGTATACACCTATTTTGTGAGAGCTATAGGATCAATATATTGACTGTACTCTGCGAATGACTCGCAGCTGCACGATGAAATGGAAACAGACGATGGATCAATACTCAGCATGAGAGATCCAACTTTAGTGTCAACATATTCACAACTATAGATAAGAATCAATACCAATCAGTGCAAGATCTCCAAGAGCGTATAGCAATGGCAATAATAGATACACTCTCCTGAATCAGTACGAGCAATATCAGTATTGCATATCCGTTTCACTACTTGCAGGATGGTGGCAAGATAGGGTGACACCTCGTTCAGAAAAAAAGCATCAACGAGGATAGAGAGTTCTTGCGTATCGGTATTGGTATCAATACGGATAGAGAGATTCCGGTACTCCCAGAGAATGACGAACTCGCACAGAATCTATACCAAAAACCTACTACTCTCTCTCTAGAACCAGGTCAATGGATAGGGCTCGCTACCAAACTACGAGAAAATATCACACAGAGCATAGTCTCTAATAGACATGATGACTACCTCTGATCACTCAATATACAGCATTGAGATACTGTAGAAGTATATCATGATAATGGAACAATATCATTCTGAGAGAGCGTGATTCGATGACAATTCGATACTATCGATAGAGATGGTGGAATACATCTCATAGGACAGACGGACCCTCTCAGGGTATCTGATTATCATATACGACTCATACGCAGATAGTTTTATCCGAGTTGCATCCGCAGTGGCAACTCGATCGCCCACATCTCCTCATAGTCATCATCATCCTCGTGATCATAGCCGAGAATATGGAGGATAGAGTGGATGATGAGTATCTCACACTCTCGAGACCTACTATGTCCATGTTCTAGAGCCTGAGACACTATACGCGACTCACTCAATATGATCTCTCCTGCGACCTGATCTATACTGAGATCCGAGAAATCATCGAAGTAGTGGAAAGAGAGTACATCAGTAGTACTATCGATACCTCGGTGTTCTCGATTGAGAATCTGTATCTCGTCATCAGAGAGGAACGCTATATTGAGAGTACCATTTTGTACTTCAGGAATGCTCGATACCATATCAAATATATACTCGATACGAGATGTATCGAGAGAGAATGATTCAGAATAATTGAGGAGGTCAAAAGAAAACATATTTTATCTGTTAGTCTGGGTGTTATCTACAATTCTCACTTCATTGACGAGTTTGATTCCTGTTTTTTGTTGTACTATCTCTTGAGTTGTACGAACAAGTCAGATGAGATCTGAGGCTAGACATGACTCACCATCACTCATGAGGAAGTTCCCATGCAGAGTTGACCAGTAGGCTCCACCATGACGATACCCTTTGAGTCCGACTCCTTCGATCAGCTGACCAGCAGAGAGATCGCGACTGGGATTTTTAAAAAAACTCCCACAAGAATTTCATTTCGGTTGTTTATTTTCACGAAAATCAATGTTATCAACATCAGAGTGATATTTTTCTCGTTTTTGACTCAGATCGAACGTCGCACTCATGAGAAATAGATGAGGAGTATTTTTGAGATATGAGTGTCGATATGAGAACTGCATATCATCTTTTGAGAGACATATAGTTTCTCACTCGAGCATATTATAGATAGTAGCAGAGACAAAATTGGACTCTGTCTCGAGACCAAAACATCCAGCATTCCCATATATTGCTCACCCGATAGAACCAGGCAGTCAGATGAATCGATGCCAGAGGGGTTGATTGTATTGTGTTTCGAGTTGACTCGCTATCTCCCATATTTGCTCATCCGAGCTCGTATGGAGTATTTGTGATATAGTATCATACTGCCATCCTATGAGAGAGTTCTTGATCACTACTCACGCGTATCGATCAGATGCAAATAAGAGGTTGGTACCTCCACCGATGATGAGAAATGGCAGCTTTGCATCTTGTGCCCATTTGTATATTTTAGCGAGTTTGTTTATATCTTTTTCATCTGTGAGTTCCCAGAAGTAGTCAGCAAAAACTCGAGTCTGGTATCCAGAATAGTGACCGATTTCGTGATTTTGGAGAAGAAAAGAAAGCATAGAGTAATTATAGAAGTAATAGACTATTTATCTACTGGATCATACCCTCACTGATTCCAGGGATTGCATCTCATGATCCTGAGTGTTCATCTTGCCACTCCGATAATTGCTCATTTTTGCTCAACTGCTTCGATCATATAGTCACTGCAACTCGGAATATGCCGACAATATGGCGTATGATCGAGTCCCCGAGCCCAGAATGAGTGATCTGGTGAGAGAGTTTTCTGATAGAGGTGTACTATAGCGATGATGGATTTTTGTGATATATTCATATTACCAGTCTTGTGTCATAGTCATAGATCAGCTGGACTGAGCTCGCTCGATGAGTCGATTGAGCTCACTGTGATTGTTTCATATTGGAGAGATACTATTTCAGAGGTATTTGTCTCGCTCTCAGGCAGTTTTTTGGAGTTCTATCTTTTTGGCATCTCGCATCTGCGATCCAGAATCTGCTTGTGGAGCTATAGCAGTATTTCAGGATCCTGTCTGAGAGTGTTTTTGTATTTGCTGTATATATGCTATCTTCCTATGGACTCTATCAGATAGAGAGAATGAGAGTGATCGCTCATACATATGTATGCTATCATCGACAGGGCCACTCATCGAGTAGATGAGGTCACCATAGAGCTCAGATACTTCTGCTTTTTTGGTCACATTTGTATCATTGAGGAGAGGTGCGAGTATCCTCTTAGCATCGCTATATTGTCCACTATTTGATTTCCATATTGCCTCATTGTATCGAGATACCCATACTGGATAGTGGGAGGAGTCAGTCATATCACGAGTTATATTGGCATATATCAGTGAGCTATTCTCGATCAGCGATTGTCTCTCACTCACAACAAAAACTATGAACATAGAACAGAGAATGAAGCAGATTTTTATTTTCAATGAGGGATGGTATTATATTGGAATCTTGACCATACTGATCCAGCAACGATCAATAGAACTCACCATAGCGTGAGGTACGGTGGTATTGTATTCGAGTTTTTATTTTTGGCAATACTCTCTATGATGTCATCTCTTGCTCACTCAGAGAGTATGAGATCTGCACCGATTGACTCAGATATGACCAAGAGACGATCCGCATCACGGACAGAGTTGACTTTTTTGCCATCTGACTCCTTGTATCTGGGACGTCCATCACTATCATATCCGAGGAGTATAGGTCATCCAGCACGAGTACCAACTCAGATGAACACTATAGTGGGCGAACTGGTCCATCCAGAGAGGGTCGCTACAGAGTCAGAGAACTCACCATCTGTGAACCACACAATAGAGAGGTGTGGAGTATTACCATAGATCAGGCGGATCATCTCGAGTGGGGTTGATATACTACTGCCACCCGCATGACTCTCTACATTGATCCCTCATATCACATCAGATATACTCGTACTACTATCTGTCATAGGGACCTCCAGTCTCGCTCATAGAGCTGCTGTCATGACAGCCTGTTCACCTCATAGCACGCGTGATAGAGATGCTATCATCTGTTTCGCAAAATCGAGTCGGGATATCAGTACTCCACTCCCTCCAGATATATCTGTGACTGCCATAGAGAGAGAGTTATCCATGACGTAGAGTATTCGATCTGATGGCTTGTCTAGACCGCGAGCAAAGGCGAATATAACACAGATAAGGCCAGATATGATCAATATAAATGAGATACTCTGAGACCTGAGAGATACTGAAAAATTAGTAGGGAGATGCATAGTGTTACATTTTTATTTCACGATCACGGTTCTCAGTCATGGCTGTCTCGTCCACTCGACCGATCCAGTATAGCTATCACACTGGGGAATATCGAGTGTATATTTCCAGCTCTTGGATGTACTCGCACCAACTGATGTCTCGAGAAGTGTAGAGAATACGGTCGCATGTTCACTACTCGCGAGAGTGATATCTGTTCCTCCCCCAACAAGAGTAGATCCGAGTGGGACATAGACTCGGACGAATGCTCGATTTTTGCCATCACCCTGGATGAATTGGAGCTTCGCTTGCTCGTTTTTATCCACTATATTGAATTGTTTGAAGTATGATTGCAACTCCTGGGTATCTGATTGAGCAAATGTATGCTGTGTCGCGAGAGTGATAGTGTTCTCATATTTGCAACCTTCGATTTTTTTCACGATCACCTGATACGTACGATCTATATATCGATCACTCTTGTTACCCGATACCGATGTCCAGACAGGGTAGATCCAGTTGGGTGATACCGATTTTTCCCATGGGAGTGGAGCCCTATACTGCGTAAGCCATGCATCTACCTCGCTGTCACGAGAGGCGAACAATATCTCTCCATCTTTCCGGTTTTTTTCGAGGATATCGAGGATATCGAGAGAGAGATTTTTGGACTGGATCTGTGCCAAGAGAGCTGATCCAAATCGGAACAATATATCTTTGGGAGTATTGACTTGTGCATATCTATTCTCGACAAGTGTAGACATCAGTCGAGAGAAGTTGTGTGAGTCAAATGCAATAGCCACACCCGAGAGAGTGATAGGTCCCGTCCGCTCCAATATATCCTCGATGATCCCCTGATGTATCGCTACCGCTGTGGTCACGCTAGCATCCCCAGAGCGTTCGATAAATGAATTCGCCCGATCGAGCGTCTCATGGAAATCTGGATAATAGTTCACATCACGCAGTCCATAACTATCTGTCAAGAGAGCAATACCAGGTGGCGGGATCTCCTTGTAGGGATAGAGATTCCAGTCGTAGTAGTACACATCATCAGCATGATAATCGAGGATATTCCCCTTGTAGAGAGTAAATGATAGGATAGACCCGGGGAAACCTCAGTTAGCTCGTATCTCATCACGATTCTGATTGAACACGATATATCGTTGCGGATTCGTATGTCAGAGCATATTCTCTATCTGTGTATCATTGGTGATTGACCAATCGAGCAATATTGAGAGTCGGGAGAGGGTTTTTCCTATTTTTTGCATACGTATAGTACGCTCACCAGTCGGTGTCACTCCTCCATATGTATCACCTGCAGACTGGAATTCTGTTTTTGCTTGCTCGAGTATCTTTTTGTTCTCGACGATCCAATCAGTCGGATTCTCGATACCGAGTGTGGCAAGCGGGGAGATATCACGAGCAGCAGCCCGATATGCTATAGGATCCTGAGGAGAACGAGCAAGAGTCTCACCAGAGAGAGACAGAGGCAGTGCCTGGGCAATCAGATCGAGTCCACGAGTGAGTGCGAGACCACCGAGAGAGGCTCGTCTCACGGTATCAATCGGTCCTATAGCAATCCATGAGAATGGTGCAAAAAGGAAGCTCGCTCTCTCGAAATCACCACGAGCCGAACGGATCATAGTGCGTATTGTCTCAGGAGTACGGACTGCCGAGAGAGCCTGGAGTGTCTCATACCCATGCGAGAGGGCATATGCCACATAGGAGAGTAGTGGAACTGAGAATACAATACATCCTATAGCCAGGGTAGCAATCTGCCTCCGATGAGCCCTATAGAGGGTATGAGTTTCTCTGAGAATACGACGACCCAGGAGGCCTATTGGGAGCTTGCGAGCATAGAGGTCAGGATAGGTAGTACTAGAGGGTATAGGGTCACTACGTACATCGAGTGCTCCATAGGGGATATAGAGAGGATCTACGATATCGAGTATCCTGGGACGAACTGAGTGATCCTGGAGTCCCCTCTCCCAATGAGCTGGATCTATGATAGCAGGGAGAGCGAGATCGAGCGTCTGGGTAGTACGGAATCGGCTGATACTGAGGATCGTATCACTCGAGAGATCTATAGATGATAGTCACTCTGTCGATACGATGTCTGATACCACCTCGCCATGTCGAGCAAGATCGAGCGTACGAGGAGCGGTCATAGGAAAAATCTGAGCAATATCGATGATACTTCCCTCCCCTTTTTGGATGTCGAGACTCGTGGTTTTTTGAGACATTGCTTTGTTATTGGTATATAGAGAATCTTTCTCGGAATTATACTGAAACCAGAAAAGTTTGCAAAATCAAAACACCCGTCTTCATATCGAGACGGGTGTTTTGATATATAACTGGCATGAATTTATTACTTTTTAAATGCACATATACTTATAATTATACCAGCAATAGCAAGCATTGATGGTACAATATTACCAACTACATGAAATCATGGAAATCCAATGACCTGATTATCAGGATATATAATAACTAATCATAAAAAACAAATACATACTCCATATATAAATACTACCCTATGTCTTTTTATCTTCATCAAAAAATATGGAAGTATTCCTATAAAAACAGCAAATAATAATGCTACAAATAAATTTCCCTGTATCACTTGTTCGTCTGCGAGGATACCACTCATAGTCAATGTTGAAATAATCACAAGTATACAACTTATGCTGAATCATACCACTTGGAATATATTCATATTAATTAGGATTACATAATGCTGCAACTGTAGACCAGTATCAAACATTTGGCCTAGTAGGTCCTAAATTCCATGGAGTTTTAAATCCACCTCACCATATCGAGTGTACGAGGAGCGGTCATAGGAAAAATCTGAGCAATATCGATGATACTTCCCTCCCCTTTTTGGATGTCGAGACTCGTGGTTTTTTGACTCATCCGCTCCTTGTAAAAAATCAAAAATAGATATACTCGAGTATATGAAAAAGTAAAAACTTCTCAAATATACATTATATATGTATTATTTCTATTTCCATCATTCAATTGGCTCATTATGAAAAAAATCAAAGTATCTATTCAAGATGAAAATACTCTCGTCCTATTAGAAGATGCATCCCAAGGTGATCTGATAGACTTAAAGTCTATTCACGAAACTGATATCGATACCACTAGTATTGCAAATGTAGTGAGATCCATAAAACAAGATAAACTACAAGAAGCCGTAAAAGATAAAACAAAATCATTAGAAGATCAGTATGAGCTCAAGATCAAAATAAAAGAGCAAGAGTGGAAAGAAAATGAACAAAAGAAACTCCAAGATAAAGAAAGAGAAATCAATGAATTAAGAATCAAAAATAGTAATGCAGAAGCTGAGAAGAAAATCGCCATTATGGAAGTCACATGAAAGATTGGAAAAGAACGCGATGATCTGGCAAGTAAACTAGAGAATAAGGAGACTGAAAAAGAATTACTCGAGAAAAGCTTGAAAGAGAAATTTTTGAGTGAACTCAAAAGTAAAGATGAGATGATTGAGTATTATAAGGATATGAAACTCAAAATGTCGACAAAGATGCTCGGTGAAACTCTTGAACAGCACTGCGAGATTGAGTTCAATAAACTTCGTGCTACCGCTTTTCCAAAAGCATACTTCGAGAAGGACAACGATTCTAGAAGTGGGAGTAAAGGTGACTTTATCTATAGAGAAAATGATGAGGATGGAAATGAGATTATTTCCATAATGTTTGAGATGAAAAATGAGGGCGATGAAACGGCAACCAAAAAAAGAAATGAAGATTTTTTACGTGAACTCGATAAGGATAGAAATGAGAAAAAATGTGAATATGCTATACTTGTTTCCCTATTGGAAGCTGAGAGTGAATACTATAATACTGGCATTGTAGATGTCTCGCATAAATACCCAAAAATGTATGTGATTCGTCCACAATTCTTCATCTCTATTATCACACTCCTTCGAAATGCCGCTCTCAATTCGATGAAATATAAATCAGAACTCGCTCTCGTGAGAACACAGAATATCGATGTAACCAACTTTGAAAATGAAATCAATGAATTCAAGGAAGGATTTGCTAAGAATTATGATTTAGCGAGTCGAAAATTCAAAACTGCAATTGAAGAAATAGAAAAGACTATCGATCACCTCCAGAAAACAAAAGATGCTTTATTATCTTCTGAAAATAACCTTCGATTAGCTAACAATAAGGCAGAGGAACTCACTATCAAAAAACTCACAAGAGGTAATCCAACAATGATGGAAAAATTTGATAGACTTCATAAGTAAAATATCGAATCGATTTGATGATAATTAAAAAGAACGTGAACAACTCCTCGAACAAGTTATCAAGAATACTGGCGGTATGTATGGAGATCTTGCTGGGATGCTCGGTGGTAAATTGGAGAAAGTGGAGTATTTGGAGCTTGGAGAGGGATTGTAAAAGTTTTTGGAGAAACAAAGAAAATCAATAAAATACAAGTAACTAAATCCTACTATGCCTACTATTTCTATGTTTTTCGGGATCATTGTACGGATGTACTTCTGACCAAAAGAACACAATCCTCCACATATTCATGTTCACTATCAAGATGATATAGCCACATTCTCTGTAGAGAGTGGAGAGCTCCTAGATGGAAAACTCCCAAAAAGACAAATCAAACTCGTATCAGCCTGGATCGAGATTCACCGAGAAGAACTCATGGCTGACTGGCAACTCTGCCAAGCAGGTGAGAAACCATTTACCATTGAACCACTTCAATAATATGAACACAGTCACTTCTGTACATCCATGAATCGATTATACTCTCACACTTTCTTTTTCTGATAATAAAAAGTGAATATTTGACATGAAGCCTTATCTCAATACTGGGATTTTCAAGGAATTACGAGATGAGACTATATTTAGAACTGCAAAGGTGAATTTTGGTACGGTTGAGTGGCAAAATGGTGCCGACTTTGATCCCGAGTCACTCTATAGTGGGAGTCAATTGATTAATCAGAAATAGTTGAATTCGAGAAACTGGAGTATTTGGAGCTTAGGGAGGGATTGTAATTAACCACATACAATATGAAAAATTCAAACTTATTCATGGTATTTATTTTAGGAACAATTCCTGAATTAATTCTTGCTTCCTATCTTCAGGATATATGGAAAAAAGATTTTATAGAATCAGTTATTCAAATATATCTTATTTTAGCAGTTATCTGACTAATTAGATTTATTATTGGAGAAATTTCATTTCGATTGTTTATAAAAAGAACAATGATAGAGAATATTTATTCAATTTTAGTTAAAGAAAAATTTCCTAATCCTTGGAATTACTATATAGATGATGGAATAACTTACTTTCAAGAAGTATGACTAGACCTAAATAATGAACTACTTGATGCTAAAGTTATTAATTGAGCGACCGCTATTTATACTCAAGTAAAGACATTTTATGACTTAAATCAGTTTTGAAACTATTGGAGATTTAAGAATGTTTTATGAATCGCAGTAAAACGTTTTATGGATGAAAATTTTGAAACTAGTATTAATGATTTAAATCTATCATCCGAAAACTTAATTGAAATACTTAATAAGTATGATTTCCCTAAAGCAAGTGAATTAAAAACTAAAGATCCTTTAAAATACTTAGAATGAGTAATTGGGGCTTCAAATGATTACGATTTTGGTAAAAAAATAGCTGCAATTAGAATAAGGAATTCTATCAATCAAAAACATTTAGCCATTCTGAAGAATGAATACGATTATGATATCGATCAATCAACGGAAAGGTCTCAGTTAGAAACATTAATAAATAATTTATCTGAAGCCTTAGAAATATGGCAACTGACAATCAAAATTTGATGAAATAGCTTTGCACCTAAGAAAAAGTAATTTACTATATACCCTATAAGTTACACTAGAACATCGGATGCGACGAATTGATCTCGCCGAGTCTATCGGACTCACTGCATCAGGGATCACCAGACTCCTCCTCCCGATGGAGAAAATCGGACTCGTCAGACGCGAGGCACATGAGGGTGACGCTCGTGTGAGCTACGTCAGTATTGCTCCAGGAGGTTGGACCAAACTGACTGAGGCGATCGAACGTGCTGAGGAGTGGTGTGCAGATACGATCCATCCAGCTGAGGCAACTGAGATCGAGCACGCGAACAATATCGTGAGCAAGCTCTCGAAACGGATTGGATAATCTCTTGATTTCCTATTGATTTCTGTTATAGTGATGGAATTCTATAACTTGTTGTCTATGCCTACACTCGCAGATCGTATAACAGAAAGTGAGCAAAGAGAGCATATGCAACAAGCCCAATGACTCATGAGGGATCCGAGATTGTGTGATGAACTACTCCGATATCTCGTGAGCACATGAGATACTGATCTCCTACAAGAACTCTATGGCATAGAGTCTCCATATATCGTGGAGACTCAAGTGGAGATCATCAGGCATCATATTGATATTATTCTCCCAGCCGAGTGTCAGATCTATGTTGGGAACTCTCGCAAACATGAGTGAATCCTGCTCGAAAAACTCTCACAAGATGAGCTTTCATTTTTGATTCAGGCTTTTATCACCAATGAGATCGAGAGTATATCGTATGACTCCTCTTCTACGATCATAACTTCCTACATCAGACTGAGAGTGACATCATGGATCTCCTGGAGAAATCAGAGAATATATTCAATGTAGCATTCCAGAAAAAGAATGAAGTACTCAAACTCGTCACAAGTCAAAGAGAGATAGATCTCCCAACCGCTGCCAATGATCCTGTATTTGAGAATCTATTTATCGATACTCTCGATAGCATGGAGTCATGATATGCCCGACAGCAATATATCACCAATGAGATCGAGAGAGTAGCACCATGATACTATGAGTACCTCCATACTATCTATATCGAGCGACTTCACTTTGTTGAGTCACTCTTTGCTCAGATGGTGATGTTTCTCGCAGAATCCGAGAAAAATCATATCTGGGCACTCGATCCTCGCTCACACTCATTCCATATTCCAGCAGCCATCCAGTCAAAAATCGATCTCATTGCATCGATATGCGAGTTCCATAGATCGTTGGATCCGCACTATCCACGCCTCCATACGCTCATCGAATGAACAGTTCGATCCTGGATACTCATATACAAGGGATTCTCCTCTCCAGCTGAGCAACTCAGGATGAGATAATACCCTTTACAAATCAGAACGCATCTGATATTATAGGCGAGAGAATATGAATATACACTCGATTTGATATTCTTTTGTGAAAAATAGAAACTCATGTTATACTATATAATAATAATTCAGTACTCAGTAATATGATAAAAAAAGATACGATTGTCGCATATTCAAATGGTGAAATTCAACCAACAGAAATTGCAAACAGACTAGAAAAACGCCTAGGTACGAATTGTCATAGTGTGGAACTGATGAGTTTTATTGAAAACTGAAAAATCATCAGAGTAATTGTAAAAAAATCTAGACTTGGTGCTGAAAATTTAGAAAAAGTAAGAGATGAGTATAGAAAACTGCGTCTTCATCTGAGTGATCTTATTCCTATGCAGGCTTTTGTAACTGAAAAACCTAAAGAAGAACATTGAATAAGTGACTTAGTTACAGCTTTTTGTTCACCTGTCACAATTGCATATGATATTTTTTGATCAAATGAAAATTTTGAATTCCTCAGGAGAGAATTAGCAAATAACCCTGAATTACAAAATGATATTGATTTATTTATTAGAGGATATAGAGCATTAGAAAAAGAATGATTTTATATAGACTTATTTGGAGATGAAAATCTAATAGTCACAAGAGAATGACGACTTAAATATATTGATTCTTTTATAATTGATATGGCGGGAAGAAAATCATTACGATCTATTTCGGAAGATCGTTTCAAAAAACTTGCAACACTCGGAAAAATCACAGAAAATAGTCCTATACAATAAAATAATAACCTATGTCCAACTTTGCACCACATCTCGCCCCAGATGAAGAACAGATATTCTCTGAAGATATCACCAAACTCAGCAAGAGTAGGATCGGACCTCAGTGACCGAGCAAATACGGCAAGTGAGGATCTCGTCTCTACAAGGCGAAGTGAAGATCCGGACGAGCATAGAGAATACATACGATATCATCTTGCAAAAAAATAGAGCCTGATTATAATCCATCTATCTTAACTCAAGTCATATATGGCCACTGCAAATATAGATCCAGAAATCGATAATGAAGAAGAAAATACAGAAACAAGCAAAATCCCTCAGATAGCACAAAAAGTATCCAAATTCGGGAATGCAGGATTCGGAGGTGGGAGCAAGTTCGGTAAATGACCAGCAGGGGGATCCAATCCTCAGCTCAAGCAGAGACCAGGACGAGCTGCAGCACGAGGCAGATAATTCCTATTTCCCGAATATCTGTACGAGATAGGTTCTTCCATTTTTGAGAACATATCCGATTCCTACGTGTCACCAGTCTGGATCTATCATATTGGATCTATGACTCCCCGATTCCTCGAGTCAGTCTTGGAGACTCGTATCTGAGACATTACCTCAGGCAACATTTTCCCCTATTGTTCCAGTGATGGATATATTTTTTGATGTAGCAAACTCGATGATATCGAGTCCTCCATGTGTGGTGTGTCATACATAGTTATAGGTTGCCATATCGGTTGCCTTTTGTTGTGCGAGATCCATGAGTGTCATATCGAGAGAGAGGAGAGATCGCCCGAGTCATCCCCGTAGAGCGTTGATACTCGAGAGGATATCTCGATTGATATTGGACCCAGGAGCTCTGAGTATACTACGGTCTATATCTCATAGCGGAGTTATCACTCACCAAAATGGACCCCTTGAGATAGGGAGGTTGAAATAGGCATATCCATTGCTGGAGACTGCTTCTATCTTGTAGACTCCACTATCTCAGATAGAGAATGATTGTCTGATAGTGACTCCACTCTTGAGATATCCATCAGATGCAATATAGATTGGAGCAAACCTCCCCTCTACTACATCTCCACTTGGAGTCGTGAGGTAGTAGACGCTTTTGACTTTTTGTCACTGTGGGACACGCAACTGCATAGTTGCGAGTGATCTGAGAACTCGTAGTGATACCCTATCTTGTCCGATCAGATCACGAGTACGATCGATATAGACACTCCCCGTCCAGTCGACTCCTGAGGCAGTAATGCTGTCGAGAGATGATGGACTCGTGAGACGATATCCCTGGAGAGACACTCGAGCTGGACCATACTGAAGAGGCATATTCCCAAGAGAGATGATTTTTCACTGTGTTTTGTATATCTTTTTTGCCTGTTCTACCGTCATAGTTGCCCAGAGATTGGATCCAATAGAGAGATATGGAGAGGTTGTGGGTACAAATATGGGACGAATATGGTCAAAACTAACTGGAATAGGGAGAGATTTATTTGTAACTAACCTGATATTATAGTGTATAGTCGTGTTAAACGAATTACCACTCGCAATGACCAATGAATAGTCTCACTCAGATAGAGGCAGTGCAAGTGGATATGAGAACTCTCCCGTCGTAGTCGTATCTGCGAGTTCAGATATCGACTCTCCTGTTGCGATATTTTTGAGATATATCAGAGCATACTGACGCTGATCAGTCACACGACCATGGATGAGTATCGCATCTCACGCGTAATATGTATCTGCTATCGGATCAATCAGATTGATACCAAGATCTCGGAATATACTCGTTGTAGAGGATGGAGATCCTGCCTGAGACACATCAGATACCGAGAAAAAAGATATCGAGACAATCAATACAAGTATGAGAATCCTGAACATAAAAATATAGAAATAAAATATACATATACTATATGGATAAAGCATCGAAATCAATGAAATATGAGTAGAAATATACTCATATTTGAGTATAGTAGAGCTATGCATCCTCACTACACTCTCATTCGATCATCTCGCCGTACCCTATCTATACAGATAGATATGAGTGGACAGCTCATAGTACGTTCGCCGATGCGTATGCCTATAGCGAATATAGAGGGATTCATCTTGATAAAAAAAGACTGGATATCCAAGCATCAGATCAAACGAACACATATACCACAGAGACCTATACTCAGTGAATCGGATATCAATGATGCAAAAAGAAAACTCAGAGAATACATCACTGCACGAATACAGAAACTCTGGGAATGAAAAGACTTACCAGAAATCATGAGTATCAAAATAACCAAATCAGAGAAACGCTGGGGATCATGTAGTTCGAAAAATGGTCTCTGTTTCAGCTATAGGCTCTCTGAGTATATCGGGTCCAATACTCTATTTATCGATGCTATCATCATCCATGAGTTCGCTCATCTCAGACACAAACACCACAAGCAATCATTCTGGAATCTTGTTTGCACAATGATGCCAGAGTACGAAACAGTGATGAAAAATCAAAATATGATGTATCAATAAAAAAGTCTCTCAAAAATTTTTGAGAGACTTTTTTATTGATTATTTGGCGCTCTGGAGAACCGTTTCGATTATTTTCTCTATTTTAATATTTCCCGTTGTATCATTATTCTTGATATAGAGAATACCACGATCGACAGATACTGATTGTGATGATGGTGGGCTAGCTGGTATCTTGGCATAGAGCCATACTTGTACAGGGGCTGTAGCAAAGTCTATTACTCAACTCGCTGTGGTTGCTATAGATATGGTATGAATCGCACCACTCTGAGCTCCTTGAGCTGCATAGTATGCATATCGAGGCAGAGCAAATCAGTAGCCAAGACGTGCGTTGGAATAGAGAATATACGAACCAGTATCAAATATCATACCACTGTTTGTACTTGTACACTCACCTATATGCTCGATTGCAACCTCTCCTGCACTACATGCATTGCCATAGGTCTTCCCATCAGATCAACACACAGGAGCATATTCCATAGTACATATACGATCTCCTGTCTGAGTCAGAGAGGCACCACTAGTACTAGGAGATAGAGTTCCTGTCTGGATCGAGAGTGGCATAGCTATAGGGATAGCAATACCTGATCCCGTTGCTATATTTGGGGTAGTATTGGGATGGTCGCCCCAGATTCCCCCAGTGCCAAATACATAGAGAGCTATAGCAAATACTATACTACAAGCAACCACCGTAGCGATGACTGCATTGAGTATTTGAGAATTTATTTTTTTCATAGATAAAATGGGATGAAGAAAATAAAGTAAGTGAAACGAATTTTAGTTTTATGAACGCAACACAGATCTAAGAGACTGAATTATTGTCTACGAAAGCGTAAAAAAAGCAAATAAAAATCTATCCCCATACAATATCCTCTTGTTCATGTTCTCTGAGATATGTATTGGCTCGAGAGAATGGTCGAGACCCAAAAAAACCACGACTCGCTGAAAAAGGACTCGGATGTGGACTCTCTATGATATGATGTCGAGTTACATCAATTATAGATTTTTTTGCTATTGCAGAGTTACCCCAGAGAATAAATATAATACCCTCTCGTTCACGAGAGAGAGCACAGATAACAGCATCAGTGAAATCTTCCCAACCCATATGCTGATGACTCGTGGGCTCTCATTCTCGGACAGTCAGTACGGTATTCATGAGCAGTACTCATTGCTCCGCCCAGTCACTGAGGTCTGTACGAGTTCTCTGAATTCATATATCAGATTCGATTTCTTTGAAAATATTGCGTAAACTCGGTTGTACTCTCAATCCATTTGGTACTGAGAATGAGAGCCCCATAGCAGCACCCGCTGTATGGTATGGATCTTGTCCCAATATTACTACACGCACCTGATCAAAAGGGGTAGTATCAAAAGCTCTGAAAATATATTTCCCTTGTGGAAAGCATACTTTTGTAGAGTATTCACTTTTTATGAAATCTGCGAGCTTGTTCCAATATGGCTTCTCGAATTCTCATGCAAGGATAGTATGCCAAGATGGATGTATATTGACTGTCATATACTAGAGTATAGGAAAAATGAGAAAAATATCAAAAAATCCTCTCTCAAATTATCGAAAGAGGATTATATATGATTTTATCTATCTGTACCATCTGGGAGATTCACTCGTTCGAATGCATCGACTCCATATATCTGTACCAGATCTTCCTTGCCTCTCAATGGAGAATCTCCGAGATCATGGAATGAGAATAACTCAGGATGTATGAGAGTATCATAGGTATCTCGAGAAATGATGATATGATGCGGACTCGTATGTGTGAGTCATTCGATACGAGATGCTGTGTTGACCACATCACCGATCACAGTTGCATCCATACGACGCTTGGTACCAATTGTACCCATGATAACATCTCCAGTATTTATCCCGATACCTATATCAATATAGCGTCCGATAGTAGATATCTGGAATTTACTTATGAACTCTTGTATCTCGATAGCAGCATGGATGGCATCATCTGTATGTTCATCAGCGAATATCGCAAGCATACCATCACCGAGATATTTATCGATATACCCATGATGCGAGTAGATGATATCTCCGATACCATCGAAATATATATTGAGAAGGAGGAGTGCTCTATATGGATCTCAAATTGATTCACTCACTGTTGTGAATTTCATAATATCTAGAAACATGATCGTCAGACGTTTGCGTTCTGCCGTACCGAGAACAATACGCTCATATCCACGGAATCCTATCTGAGAATGTATTTCTCTTGGGATGAATGTATCAAAAACTTTTTTGAAGTCATTATAGTCTTTTTTGAGAAGTTTATTCTCAATATATGTCCTTTGAAATAGCGATAAAAACTGAGCATTTTCATCAAATTCTTCATCTCGTGGCATCTCTAGGGGATCTTTTTTATCTCTAATAAAAGTCGAAAAATGTCGAAATAGACGGGCATGTTCACTCCAATATCTAGAATTGATAACTACATAGCTCCCGAACATAGTGAAGTTAAGTATCATAACAATCACTAGATAAATCATCGTGTGAGACTCCAGTGCATATAGACTCATCCAAATGATGAGTCATAAATTGAGCATGAGAAATGATGACAATAGTATATTGTTCGTACGAGAGATACTAGGACGCATAGAGTAATTGATGAATATACCTTTATAGTATCACAAGAAATAAGAAAACACAAAAAAATACCCCACCTGACCGTGGAGTATTTTTATTTTTAAAAAGCTATACCTATAGGAACTATACCATACTTGTACTCGATGTAGTGATTTCGAGTTCTGATGGAGTATACTCATCATCGAACTCTCCATCTCGTTCATGAGCAAAGTACTCACCAACATCTCGATTATTATCAAAATATTGGAGCGTAGGAATGAGACGACCGATGATGACATTTTCTTTGAGACCATCGAGATGATCAACCTTGCGTGAGCAAGAGGCATCTACGAGTACTCGAACTGTCTCCTGGAACGATGCGGCTGAAAGCCAGCTCTCCGTAAAGAGTGATATCTTTGTCAGACCGAGAAGGAGATCCACACCGAGCGCTTCTACTCCTCCTGATTTGGCAATTTCTTTGTTCTCCTTACGGAATCTGATCACATCCACGATATCTCCAGGGAAGAATGTAGAGTCTCCAGCATTGGTAATACGGATCTTCGAGAACATCTGACGAGCAATGAGCTCGATATGCTTCGCATTCACTGTCTGACCCTGAGATGAGTAGATCTCCTTGATATCATTGACGATATACATCTCTGTTGCAAGCATACCAGCCGTATCCATGAGGGATTGGAGATTGATATGTCACTCTGTGAGTTTACTACCGATCTTGACGCTATCTCCTTCACGTACGAGGATATTGCGACCTGCTGGCACCTCGAATGTGACTCGTTCGAGACCGAGATCTTCGACAGTAATCACATCATCAGTGAGCTTGGTCACGAGACCTGAGTGAGTTGCCTGGATTTTTTGTTTTGATTCTTTGCTTTTTGCGATGATCTGTTTGACCTCGATAGTATCACCTTTGGCAACTGTTGATCGCATTGTCTCATCGAGAGTATAGTACTCACGAGTATTGAGCTCAAGGGCCTCGACAGTGACTGTGGTGATATTCCCTTCTGACTCCACTGATATGATATGAGCATCAAATGGGGCAATCTCAGCAAGATATTTGGGATTGCGAGCCTCGAAGAGTTCCTCTACACGAGAGAGACCTGCTGTGATATCTACACCTGCTGACGCCACACCTCCCGAGTGGAATGTTCTCATCGTGAGCTGTGTACCGGGCTCACCAATTGACTGAGCAGCAATGATACCAACTGGAGTACCTATAGTGACAAGATTCGATGTAGCGAGATCGAGTCCATAACACTTCTGACATACTCCTTCCTCAGTCTCACAAGTGAGAATAGATCTCACTGGTACTACTGTAGCACCCGATTGGATGATATCTTTGAGTACTGTTTTATTGATGAGTGTACCTGCTGTCGCAATGACTTTTTTGTCAGCACCGAGTACATCTCGAGCCGTGAACTTACCGAATATCTTGTTCTCGAATGTATCACCAAAGAGTGATTTCTCACTCGTAGCATCTACTGTCTCAAAGTGAATAGTTCCACAATCCTCTTCTCGCGATAGAACATTCTGGGCAGCATCTACAAGTCGACGAGTGAGATATCCTGACTGAGCTGTTTTGAGGGCCGTATCTGCCTTTCCTTTTCGTCCACCGTGTGTCGCAATGAAGTATTCAAGAGTTGTGAATCCTTCCTTGAGATTGGATTTTATCGGGAGTTCGATCGTCTTACCAGTTGGAGATACTACGAGCCCCTTCATACCACAGAGCTGTGTGACATTTCCCCAGTTTCCTCGAGCTCCTGAGTCGATGAGATTATAGATTGGATTTTTTGGATCAAAATTTCGCTTCATCTCTTTTTCGATTTTTGACTTCACATTCGACCATACTTGGAGTGACTGGAGATATCTTTCATTATCAGTAACGAGACCATGCCAATGAGCTTTTTGTATTTCTTTGATTTTCTCTTCACCTTCTCCTACATAGAGATATTTCTCTTCTGGGATTATCATATCGAATGCCGATACCGTGAGTCCAGAGATCGTTGCATACTTGAATCCGAGATTTTTGATCGCATCAGCAAGATAGGCAGTTGCCTCTCCACCGAGCATATCGAATGATCTCGAGAGGATTTTTTTTGCGGCGTTTTTTCCGACTGTTTCATTGACGAATCTGAGTGATTCTGGGAGTATCTCATTGAAGAGAAACCGTCCATATGTCGTATCGATAAGTTGCCCCTCGACTCGGATTTTGACTGGAGTATGGAGAGTGATCACCTCATTCTCATAGGCTGCGAGTGCATCATCACCAGAAGCAAATGCGAGAGTAGAGACTCCAGTATCGATCTTTGTGAGATAATAACACCCGAGGATCATATCTTGCGAAGGAGCTACGATTGGCTCACCGTTTGACGGATTGAGCATATTCTTCGAAGTGACCATGAGATTTGACGCCTCGAATTGAGCCTCTATCGTGAGTGGGAGATGAACTGCCATCTGATCTCCGTCGAAGTCAGCATTGAACGCTGTACAACAGAGTGGGTGCAGACGGATCGCCTTACCACCGATGAGAACTGGACGAAATGCCTGGATACCGAGACGGTGAAGAGTCGGTGCTCGATTCAATAGGACATATTTACCTTCGATAACCGTATCGAGAGCATCCCATACCTCTTTTGTTTTTTCTTCGATGATTTTCTCAGCATGTTTGACATTGTATGCCTGTTCGAGAGCGATGAGACGACCGATGACAAATGGCTTGAACAGAGTGAGTGCCATAGTCTTTGGGAGACCACACTCATTCATCTTGAGTTCAGGCCCGACGATGATTACCGAACGACCAGAATAATCAACTCGTTTTCCGAGGAGATTCTGACGGAATCGTCCCTGTTTCCCCTTGAGAACATCAGAGAGTGATTTGAGTTTCTTTTTGCTCGCTGTCGTATATCCAGGACGGTTTGATCTGACATCTCCTGAGAGGAGCGTATCAACCGCTTCTTGGAGCATTCGTTTTTCATTTTTGAGAATGACATCTGGGGCTCCGAGTTCAGAGAGTTTGCGAAGACGATTGTTGCGATTGATGACACGACGATAGAGATCGTTGAGATCTGACGAGGCAAATCGTCCACCATCGAGTTGGATCATAGGACGGAGATCTGGAGGGAGGATCTGGAGAGCTGAGAGAATAAAATTCTCAGGTCGTTGTCCACTCTTAAAGAGTGATGATGCGAGTTTGAGTTTTTGGAGAATCTTCTTATGTTTGCTTTTTGGAGAAACCTTGAGTTCTGCTTGTTCTGTCGCAATAAATGCTTTGAGATCAATACGTTCAAGCAGAAGTTTGAGATACTCAGCACCTGTACCACCTTTGAATACATGAGGAAATTTCTCATATATAATACGATAGTCGAGTTCTCCAATAACCTCAGCTGGACGGATAACTTTGAGGAGATCTTTGAGTTTGTTATATTCAGCATCGAGTTGATCGAGTTTCCCCATATGCATCATCTCGAGTTCATGAAATTCTTTTTTTGAGATCTCTTTCGCTTCGAGCTTGAGCGTGAGCTCATTCATAGTGTGCTGGAGATCTTTTTGTATATTTATTTTTTGATTTTTATACGCATTCTCCAGTTCGGCAATAGCCTCTTCTCGTTTATCCTCGAATACATCAGTGATGATATATGATGCAAAATATATTACCTGTTCAAGTTTTTTCACAGAAATATCGAGCATGAGTCCGATACGAGATGGTACACTCTTGAGATACCAGATATGAGCCACTGGAGCGGCGAGTTCGATATGACCAGTTCGTTGACGACGAACCTGAGAGGTAGTCACCTCGACACCACATCGCTCACACACGACTCATTTGTATCTGATTCGTTTGTATTTACCACAGGCACACTCATAATTCTTGCGAGGACCAAAAATCTGCTCACAAAAGAGTCCACCTCGTTCTGGGCGTTGTGTACGATAGTTGATCGTCTCAGAGATGAGTACCTCACCATACGAGAGGGCTCGGATATCATCCTTATCAGAGAGTCCGACAGAGATAGCTCTGAGATTATCGAGTGATTTTCATTGGGTGATATCTCTTTTTCCTGCATGTTTACCGATTTGAGAGTAGTCGGTGATCTTATCATTGAGGAAATTCTCGAGATCTTTTGTCATTGGGAACATAGGGCATAGGGATTAGATATTAGAATTTAGGTTATCATAACCAAATTCACTTTTTGCATCCGTATCATCAGAGATGAAGAGGTCATAAGGAGGAAATATATCCTCTTTCTCTTGGACAGTGCCATACGGATGAAGTGGTGGGATGTTTTTCTATTATTTCGATAATCGGATTTACTCTTTGTCGTCTTCGATGATCGATCCGCTGACTGGAGCATCTTCATTACCACTAGATTCTGTTGGTTCTGGGATATCGATTTCTACATCGAACTGTCCATCGAGCTTCTCGAGTTCCTCATACCTATCTTTCATCACTTGTTCGAACTCTGTCACCTCCTCTCCTGAGAGGAGATCGATGTTAAGATTGAGTGCCTGGAGTTCACGCAGTAGCACGTTGAACGACTCTGGTACATTTGGACGCTTGATACGTTTTCCTTTCACGATTGCCTCGTAGAGTTGAGTACGACCATTGATATCATCTGATTTCACCGTGAGCATCTCTTGGAGAATATTGGCAGCACCATATCCTTCGAGAGCCCACACTTCCATCTCTCCGAGACGCTGTCCACCATTTTGGGCCTTACCTCCGAGTGGTTGTTGAGTAACCATAGAGTATGGACCAACACTACGAGCATGGATCTTGTCTTCTACGAGGTGATGGAGTTTTAGCATATACTTAACTCCCACCATTGTTCTTTCTTTGAATTTTTCTCCAGTTTTACCATTGAAGAGTTGTACTTTGCCGTCTGCTGGAATTCCCGCCTCAACCATGAGGGCTGAGATCTGATCTGTTGTGAGACCATTGAGAATCGGGGTTGCTACTTTGATTCCGAGTTTTCGAGCTGCACCTCCGAGATGAGTCTCGAGAACCTGTCCGATATTCATACGAGAGAGTACGCCGAGTGGATTGAGTATGATATCGATAGGAGTACCATCTTCCATAAATGGCATATCTGCGATCGGGACGATACGAGAAACTATACCCTTATTACCATGTCGACCTGCCATCTTATCACCTACCTCGATCTTGCGAGTCTGAGCGATATAGACTTTTACTTGTTTGAATACTCCAGTTGGGAGATTGTCTCCATCCTCACGACGGAGTGTATGAACGGCGATCACTTTTCCTCCTGAACCAGATGGGAGTATGAGTGATGAGTCCTTTACATCTTTTGATTTATCACCGAATATAGCCCTAAGGAGTCTCTCTTCTGGAGAGAGTTCAACTTCACCCTTTGGTGTGACCTTACCGACGAGGATATCACCAGCTCGGACAAACGCACCGACTCGAACGAGTCCATCGATATCGATATCTTGGAGCTTGGTAGTCGAGATATTTGGGATATCATTGGTTGTTTGCTCAGGGCCGAGTTTGGTCTCGCGTACATCCATCGTATATTCGTTGATATGTACTGAGGTGAAGTAGTCGTCTTGCATCACTTTCTCAGAAATGATAATCGCATCCTCATAGTTGTATCCCTCCCATGGCATATAGGCAACAGTGAGATTGCGTCCGACAGCGAGTTCTCCGTTGTCGATAGCCTGACCATCAGCAAGAATCTGTCACTTGATAAACTTGTCTCCGCTATGTACTCGAGCCCATTGGTGGATGAGCATATCGTGATTCGATCGTTCGAATGTACGCAGTGCATATGTCTGTTTCTTTCCTGTTGAATAGAGAACCGTGATGTGTTTTGCATCAACTCCGATCACTTCTCCATCATCACTTGCCTTCACTACATATCCTGATCCCTCAGCAATAAGACGCTCCATACCAGTACCGACGATCGGAGCCTCCGCTCGTATAGATGGTACAGCCTGTCTCATCATGTTCGTTCCCATCTCGGCACGAGTCGCATCATCATGTTCGAGAAATGGAATGAGTGTAGTCGTCTCACTCATGAGTTGTTTCGGAGAGACATCGATGTGTGTCACTTGGCGTACATGAGAGATAGTTGCCTCGGAGGCTCGACGTGCAGAGAGTCGAGTCTCTGTAAAGTTCCCGAACTCATCTACTGCAGTATTGGCCTCAGTGATGACGAGCTCACGCTCCTCATATGCATCGAAATATTTGTATTCATCAGTGACAAATCCACGTACCTCAATTGTATCGGCTTTTATATTTTTGATGATATCGAGAGCTACTGATGCTGTGATGAGTGTTTTCTCAGCTACGATCACTTTTCCTTTAGCATCTACGATATCATTGAGAGTGATGCGATTGATGAGCTCATTCTCATTGACTTTGACCTCATGTTTGATTTCTCGAAACGGAGTCGTGATAAATCCATATTGATCCACACGAGCATATGATGCAAAATGGAGAACGAGACCGATATTTGGTCCTTCTGGAGTAGCAATCGGACATATTCGTCCATACTGAGTAGGATGTACATCACGCACCTCAAATGATGCTCGTTCACGAGTGAGACCTCCGACTCCGAGAGCTGTTACACGACGCTTGTGGGCGAGCTCTGAGAGTGGATTGGACTGATCCATGAACTGTGAGAGCTGATTCGTACCAAAAAATTCTCTCATCACTGCAATCATAGGTCGTGAATTGATGAACGATCCTGGAACAGCCTCTTCGAGGTCAGCAATGATAGTCATACGATCTTTGGCTATCTTCTCCATACGAGCGAGACCTACCTTGACCTTATCATAAACGAGCTCACCAACAGAGCGGACTCGACGATTCTCGAGATGATCGATATCATCGATATGATATCCAGGACGACCATCACAGAGCGAGAGGAGATATTTGAGTCCTGAGAGGAGATCCTCACGGATGAGGAATTGTTCTGTTTCAGCATTCTCAGATGCTGATTTATGTTCGCTAAAGTGTTTTGAGAGTTTTCGATTGATCTTGATACGAGCGACAGGTCCAAGTTCGAATTTTTTTGGATCATAAAAAGTCGTCTGAAATAATTGTTCTACTCGCTCGTCAGTACCGAGATCCCCTGGACGAAGGAGTTTGTATATAGTATAGAGAGCCTCAAGGCGAGTTTTTGTCTTATCTTTCTCGAGAGTGAGCGAGATATGCTTGGTGATCCACTCATCTTCTCCCTTGAATTCGTTCAATATATCAGCATCAGACTCATATCCCCAGGCTCTGAGAAGTACTGTAACTGGGATTTTTCTTTTTTTGTCGATTTTTACATTGATAACTCCTCGTTTCTCGATCTCAATCTCGAACCATGATCCACGCTGAGGTATGACTTTCATAGCAAAAAGTCCAGGATTTTTTTGATCTGGAGTGAAGAACATACCAGTAGAACGGATGATCTGATTGACGATCACACGCTCGATACCATTGACGATAAATGTTCCCATATCAGTCATGAGAGGTATACCACCGAGATAGACATCTTGTTCTTTGATCTCGCCAGATTGTTTGTTGAGCATCTCGAATCTTGCTTTGAGAGGAGCTTCATAGTTGAGATTCTTCCGCTTACAATCTGATACTGAGTATTTTGGTTCCTCGAGAGAGTATCCTTTGTAGTAGACAGCGATCTTTTCACCAGAGAAGTCCTCGATTGGGAATACTTCATTGAACGCCTTATCGAGGCGAACCTTGAGAAAGTCATCATAACTATCGAGTTGTACCTCGATGAGTCCTGGGAGTTCGAGGATCGTACGATCATCATTAAAAAAGTATCTTCCCTGATCACTATAAATCTCCCCAAGTTTTGAAACTGGAGGTGTAAGTGAAGAAACCTTCGTTTCTTGTTTTTTTGCCATGTAAGTTGATGTTAAGAAAATGTATAACACTTCTTCCCGCAATATCTAGGACTCGAACCGCTCCATGACAAGAAGGCGGATACAAGAAAATGAGACTAGATTGACGGAAATACTCAGAACAAATGGAAAAAAAAAATCGGATATTTGTCTGAGTGAATGAAGAGATTGTATGAAAAAATAAAGAAAGTCAAGGGAAAATATAAAATATCCAATATAAAAAATCTACCCATTATTGGGCAGATTTTTTAGCTATCTAACACTCTACTACCTCCTCTTCTTTTTGACTATATTTATATCTCCACTCAACATGAGCGAGCTTGCGATCCAGATGAATCTGGATTTTGGATATTCCATCTAACATACTACGAGCGTACTTATAATCAAACTTGTCCCAACTCGTATCTTTTACCAATCCATCGAGGCGAGCAGACTCATAACATTCTTTTGAACAAAAGCCTCAGTGTTTGCGGTACTCTCGCTCTCATACGATCAGTCTAGCATTACAGGGAGAGTACCTACAGTTCTCACAGTTATCTGTCAGTTGATCTGTATAGAGACACTTACCTATCGTTGTATGGGTCATCTCATCCCCGACCTCAGTCGAAACTCGTCCATCGAATGTATAGAGATTGCCGAGCCAATTCCCATCATTGAACTCATTGACATACTTGACGACTCCTCATTGGAGCGAGTAGAGCTCATCCATACCTGAGCGATTCATGATAACCGATGCCTTCTCGCAACGGATACCACCCGTACAGTAGAATATGACTTTTTTGCCTGCGAATTCTCTCTTGTATTTTTCGAGAAGTTCAGGTACTTCTCGGAAGTTATCTGTTCCTGCGGGAATCGCTCACTTGAAGTGACCAAGTCGGTATTCATAGTCGTTTCTCATATCGAGGATCGCATATTCATCATTATTTCCATCGATGATGTCTTTGAATTCTTCTATTTTGATTTCTTTATGATACTTTTCTACTTCTTGCTTGGTTACTTTTTCGCCCATTGTCACGATCTCATCTCGTATCTTCACACTCAGTCGAGCAAACTGATGCCCATCCACACTTGTTGCCTTGGCGTCGATATCAGGGATATCTGTGAAATATTTTGACTCTTGCAAAAATGCACGATATGACCAACACTGACCCTGATTCCCTGTGATGGTCGAACTGATACCCTCCGTTCCGATATAGACTCGCCCATGGAGTCCGATATCACGAGTGAAGTCGAGGTGTTCCTGTGTGACTCTATCGAGCTCTTCTTCTGGGATATCGACAAACTTATAGAATGTGAGCAGTGAATACTGCGGCTTGTGCCGAGCACCGAGTTGTGAGACCATATTAGTTGCAGCTAATGGATAAAAATGTGCGAATTGTAGTTCGGACTGTTGGAGTATAGTGAATTCAGACAAAATTCAAATAAATAGAAAAAATTGAAAGAAATTCTTTCGATCTGCGTATAAAAAAGTAGAATATCAAAAAAATCCATGTCTATAGAACTTTCTGATTCCGAAATCATAACACTTGTCCTTGAGAATAGTGAACATTTTGGGAGTATCATCGATCGATATGAGCAAAAACTCTTTCGCTATATTACGCGAATCTGAGATTTTTCTATCGCTGATGCTGAAGATATACTCCAAGATGTCTTTATAAAAATATACACTCATCTCAATGAATATGACTCTTCTCTCTCATTTTCATCATGGATATATCGAATCGCTCACAACACTACTATTGATGTATTTCGTCGAAAAAGTACAAAAATAACCATATCTCTCGATGATGCGGAATACGAATGACTCAGAGAATCGCTCCAAAGTGATGAAGATATACACTCCTCACTCATGGAAAAAGATATGAAAGAAGCAGTACAAAACTCAATTTCGATACTACCCAGTGAACAACGGGAAGTCATCATACTCAAATATATCGAATGAAGAGACTATGAAGAAATCAGTGATATACTGAAAATCCCTATAGGTACGGTCGGAACTCTCATCCATAGAGCCAAAAAACAACTCCAATGAAACCTCACTCCTATCCATAATCATCTCTAATATGTCTATCCGAAAAAACATACTCGAAAAAATCAAAAAAGACCATATAGAGCCTATTTCTCTCTCTACTGTGATCAGGAAAAAATATCTAATGCTCACTTTTTTTTTCCTATTGATCGGTCTCGGTATTTTTAGTGTTTCATTTTTTCTCTCAGATATATCCTGACTCGGAGAGCTGTTCGAGATCGATACGATCTATATGATCTCTGCTTGGATTATTGCTATTGTATGACTATGAGCATTCATATATAGAGACTCTCGTACTATCGGGACACTATATCGCTATAACATACTGACAGTACTCGGAGCAATATTTGGTACTATGGTACTTGGGTGATCTCTTTTGTATTTTTCATGAATCGATCAATCTATACAGAAGCTCTTAATTCACCATACAGGATATGAGAGGATCATGAGTACCTATACGAGCTGGAGCAAGCCAGAGCAATGAAGACTGATCGGTGAGATCACAGAAATAAAAAAAGATGGAATTATTATCGAAGATCTCGATGAGAAACGATGGAATATCGCACTCCCTGAGAATATCCTGAAACAAAAAGATGCTCATAATGAAGAAATCATGGAAGAATGAAATGTGATAAAAATAATAGGGAAACTTCAAGGAAATGATGTATTTATAGGGGAAAGTGTTTCTATTTTATTTGAATAAATATATCATATGAATTTTCTGAAGTCTTCTCATCGATTTTTTATCGTGATGATCGTGATAAAGGGTCTTGAGTGATTGATACAAATCGCTATATGAGTCATGGCACTTTTATTCACCCGAGAGAGTCTTTACTGACTTGTGTGATGATATCTACAAGAGGAGCTTATC
>JAYVUT010000002.1:0-9810 GCA_043787675.1 Candidatus Altimarinota bacterium
TTTTTTTGTCCTGTAGGGAGTTTTTTGCTATAGGAATCAGTTCATACATAGGTAATGAGTGTATCTATAGCGGTGATGATATTGAATTTGGTGAGATGAGATGACTCGAATTCAGTCATAAAAAACCGCAATAGTCTCTCTCCAATAGTATCTTGTTCTGGAGTTCCAACTATGGTCTCAAAACTAGAAATCACTCCAGAAATCTCATACCTTGCTATACCAGCCATATTGGCTTCCATTTTACCGATATCTTCCGCTCTTGATGTCAACATATTTGCTGTTCTTTGTCTGAGATCGAGTCATCGAGATGCATATTTATTTCATGATGGGGAGGATCGTTTCTCTATATGAACAAAGCTCGATGTGATGACATCTGTGAGCTGTCTTCTGAGTATACCTATTTCTTTATTTGATTCCTGCTTCTCCGATTTAGCAAGTGATATATCTGCTATAGCATCTATTACTCATTTGTCTTGAAGATGCGGAGCATCAACACCGAGTCTCCATACGATTTCTTGTGGTGAATATCGACCCTTGATAATAGCAGAATGACCTATCGGATGTATTGTCGAAAAATATGTATTCGGAAGAGCTATCCTGAGATCTGTACCAAAAAACACCTCTGCACCGCCAGATCCGCCCTCTCCCGTGAGGATAGTGAGGGTCGGTTTATCGAGAGTCACAACTTGTGTTATCAGTTGTGACATCATTGCAGCTTGATGAGACTCATTTGCTTGTTTTCACGAGTCGGCACCGGGAGTATCAACTACGAATATAACACGGTCGTATGATCCATGATTCTCTTTTGTCAATATATTGATCACTGCTTGATGATCTGCCGTTTTGGCTCGTCATTGATTATGATTTTTGTCATGTCCGATGAAGAGATATCTCTGTCCATCGAGTTTGACTTTCCCTATGGTAATAGCACCTTCATGACTAATAGTACCTCAAAACACCTCTGTGATAATACTTCCGAGTCACCACTTGGATTGATGGTTCTCATGATAGGCAATATAGTCACTCCAGTATTTATCGAGAGCGAATTGACCATAGATCTCTGGATATTTTTCTATATGTTTTCTCAATTTCTCAGTATCATCTTGAGATAGGAACAAGGGGGACTTGGGGATATATACGTTATGATGAGACCTCATGAGTATATCCATAGCAGTCCACGCAAAAAGAGAAAATGGTGTACTGATTCACGTACGCATTGCTGTTGCAACTTTTTCTCTGAACTTCTCACCGAGTGGTCCAGTACGAAAATCGTGAACTTTCATCGTAGTTTTTATGCTACTAGATGCTCATTCTAGGAGTTCTGAAGGAGTTGACATAAGAATGAATATTTATTAGTATATATACTATAATCATATTATTTTAATGTCAATAAATTCAAATATATGAAAAAGAAAATTGATGAAAAACTTGCTTTTTTCCTACACTCATCTCACTTTGGTGAGATGAAAAATGAGGTTTTTAGTATCTATTATAGATTTTTTGTATTTTTGATTTGCTTTCTAGTCCTCTATCTCTATAATGCTTCTACTTCAAATATGGCGGGATAGCTCAGTTGGTAGAGCAATGGATTGAAAATCCATGTGTCCCCGGTTCAAGTCCGGGTCTCGCCACCACAAATATATAAAAATACTCTCAATAATGAGAGTATTTTTTGTTTGCTAAATGATATACTATTCTATAGTATTTATTACTTTCATCAATCGTACGAGTATCATTTTATTTTATGGCATATTTTGTTTTGAGTCACTCTATTCCAGACCAAAAAATATTATATCGTTCACTTGCTTTTGATGAATACGAAACATTCTCAAGTCAGTTTGGAAATAACTCAGTTGTTACAGGAATTCATTTTTTGATAAATGATTCTTCTATGAGCTTGAGAAGAAACGCAGTAGTATTAAAAGAAGAATGAAATCGAAAAGCTACGTTTTTGTCATTAGATCCTTGTATCTGTGTTATATGCACCCCATTCTCATCTGCATCAAATCAGATAGTACAAGCAGGCCTATACTTGCCATCTTTTTCTCTCTGATAGCGTACTACGAGTGCATATTGTCCGTCGAGAAGCATCTTCGAAGAAAAAGTAGAATCCCCAAACTCTCCAGAAGCTGTATGTAGTCATCAGAGAATCTCTACTATGAGCCTAGTACTATCTATTATAGGGCAAGTTTTGTTGTGTGGAGCTACCACAAACTCTCTGAAATCTGGAATATGAAGATGGTCGAGTGGTTGCATAGTATTTTTTGCCATTATATCATATTTATCTCTATCAGTAAAGTATATCTATATGGGTTTTGGTATAAAAATCAGAGTATCAGATTATTGTAATACGGTTCTGACTTTTTCGACTAGTCGCCACCACAAATATATAATAATACTCTCAAGTCGTTGAGAGTATTATTATTCATAATTTTTACTACTATAAGTAGATTTATTAAATAATATATCATATAATAAATATGTATTTACAATTGACTTTTTATAATAAATTCATATAAAAAATTATATTACATATAATTATATATTTATGAATAGTTCTAATTCATCTTGATCTCGAATAGTGCAACTAAAAGATCAAAAGATGAAACGCCATGATCTCTCTCTGTCTCTCGAATCGATCAATCAGGGATTTCTCAAAGAAAATAAACATGTAAGGGAATGGCTAAAAGAATTTGTACGTGAAACGTTAGAAAAAATTTCTTTAGATGGACTTGATAAAATCAAGCTAAAATTGGTACAAGTACATGGAATACATGTCTCATCTGATGTCACACTTGTTACAAGTTTGGTAGATACGATAGTGAGAAATATTCTTATACCAGATTATTTTTTTGAGGGTAATACAAAGGATCTTTTCAAGAAAGAAATTGAAAATTGTATTGGTCGTATGCTCAATAAAGTTGATACTATTCTCTTGCGAGAACAGAAAAGCCCATTTGTACTCTATATCGGAGATGAAAAACATATCCAACAAGAAATTGACTATGATGGAGATCTCGATGGATCTCGCATTTGGATAGGTTCTTGATTTGGTTACAATATTTACTGATATAATGAGAAAAATAAACGATTCGCTTTTGAGATACCTATCCGTATAGCTATACCGAGTAAGCTGAGTGGTGAAATAAAAGAGAATGATCCAAAAAAAATCCAAAAACATATTGAATGATTGTTTGGTAAGAAATGAAATATATCAGTTGACAAAAAATGGAAATGATTTTCAGTCTCTACAAGGATTCATACAGATAGTGAAAAAATATATTGAAAGATCGAAAAGGCTCGATATCTTATTCTGAACATTACACATGAAAATGTAGAGGATTTGAGTGAAGAAATGATGAGCCATGAAGATATACTCACCAATCTAAAAAAGTTCATAACTATCAATAACTATCTGATTGCTGAGAGTGGAAATATAATAGGCTGGAATGGCAAGACGAAACGAGCATCTATTATCTGAGATAGTACACCATCTATCTCATCATGAGATGAGGGTGAGAATGAGATAGATGATGAGATACGAACAAAATTCGGTAAACTGATGGTACATATGAAAGAGTCAGTCAAGCTGGATGATATCTGATGACAAGAAAAAGCAAAGGAAGAAATCAATAAAATTGTAGCACTTATACAAAATAAGGATATAGCCGAACAATGGTGAGCTCATATGACAACGGGAATAATATTTTATGGTCCCTCTGGTACTGGTAAGACATTATTTGCCCGATGCCTTGCTACCGCAGTAGATGCTGATGTCTATGCAATCAAGATGACAGATCTTGCAAATACAGCATATATCAATGAGGGAGCTAAGAATGTACAAGACCTCTTCAAATATCTGAGAAATCAGGCAAGCAAGAATCCAGATAAAAAGTTGATTGTTATCTTCGATGAACTGGATGCTCTTTTTAAGAATCGAGAAAATAGGAATTCTTCAGGTGAGGATACAAAAGTAGTGAATACCTTTCTGACAGAAATGGATGGTTTTGATACACTCAAAAATGTTATTATCGTGGGTACTACGAATCGATTGGAGTCATTGGATAATGCAGTGAAACGACCATGAAGACTTGGTACACATATCAAAATAGATCTTCCGAGTAGAGATGAGCGGGCAGAGATATTTCAAATTCATATCTCATCAGCTCAGAAAAAAGCTAAAAGACCTCATATTTTTCAGATTTGAGAATGAGATTATATACATCTCGCTGAAATCAGTGAGTGATTCTCAGGGGCTGAAATCACTGAGATTATACGTATAGTTCTAGAACAAAAATTCTATGAACAAGTACAGTGATCTGTTTGAAATGTAGAACCAGTATCTATCGATGATCTCACTCGATGAATAGAAAAGCTCCGCACACAAAATGGAAATAAAAATAATATCCTGCGAGATCTCTCAATACCTGGACTCGCTGAGCTCATCACTCATGATAAGAGTGGGTCAATTTGAGATGCACTGCGATCCGCAGTTATAAATAAGTTAACTGAACAAATATATGAAAAAATAGCATCAGGGGCAGTAACACTACCAGATGTGATGGTAGCATTATCTGGCGAATCCAGATCTATTGGATTTACTACAGTGCTCAGTGATAAATCGTAGCAACTAAGTTTCCGATGTTACATTACTTCTAAAATTATTCTCTATGACTCATTTTGTACCAAAAAATTCTCAACCTCCTCAAGATGGATATGCCATAGTATCTCATGGTGGAATAGGCGATGAACATAGAGAATATGATGAACAAAATCGACCCAAGCAAAATCTCAGTGGCTCCTGTCATGAACTTCGTATATTTTTTGGACAACAAGTTTACCGGGTTCTCGTAGATGTATGAGCCTATCAGTGACCTGGTAAGCTCGAGAGAAATATACCAGAAATATCAAACTGAGTTGATACGATCATCCTCACGCACCCTCATATGGATCATATTGGTGATTTTCCCCGAATATTTGCGAGTGATGCTGACTTTGGTGGTCGAGTATATGCTACTCCTGGAACAAAGGATTCTGCTGATGTGGCCCTGACAGATGCTGCAAAAATATTGGCTCGTGAATATGAGAATAAGCAATTTGGATATACAGAAATGCTCAAAGAAATTGCTGAGGCACTACTCAATATAAAAAATACTGGACCAAGACAAAAACAAGTAAAAAGAAAATCAAGTGGAGATCGCCTTACTCAAACTGGAAATATCATAGATAAAAGACAAGTGATAGCTGATGCTAATCAAGTATTCGAAAAATATCGAGTAGATATAACATCTCATCTGTGATACAAGAAGCAAATGGAACAATTTGCACCAGAGAAGCCACCTTATAATCTGGAAGATGTAGAGAATGCATTAAAAAAAATAGAAATACATACTATCAAGTCTTGATGGAAAGAGCTGATACCTGGAAAACTTGCATTTAGATTCTATAATGCGGGACATATTATTGGAAGTGTGAGTGTTTTATTTCGTATTACTCAGGATAATAAGACTCGGAATGTACTTTTTTCATGAGATCTTGGATCGTATAAGTGGGACTTTCATCCTACAGGCCTCCCTATACCACCACATAATCTTCCTATAGATACTGTAGTTATAGAATCTACGTATGGCAATAAGATTCGTCATAATTTTTCTGAATGACTTAGGGATTTTGAATCCAATATCAGGCATGATATCACAAAATATAGACAAATAGTAGTTTCGACTTTTGCTATGGATCGCACTCAGATAATGCTCAATATAATCATACAGATGCAAAAAAGATGAAAAATCGATGTAGAAGTACTCCTAGATTCGCCCGCTGGAACTAAGCATACTATGAATTATCTCAAGCATTCTAGGCAGGTTGATCCAACTATCTCCAGTAAACATACTCCGAATATTCATAGAGCACTCTATGATGACTTTGTTCAAGAAGAATGAAGAAAACTCACAGAATTCGTAGAAAATATCGACCCATCGAAATGATACTATACTATCCTCGATAAAAATAATAAAGCTGAAATCCTCGCAAGAACAGAAAAGCCAAAAATCATCATCACAGCATCAGGTATGGCAGAGGGTGGTATGGTAATATCCCATCTTGAAAAACATATTGGCAATCCTGAAACGGCATTTTATTTTCCTGGTTATCTTGTACCTGGTACTCTCGGATATGCAATTGCAAATGAGTCGCAACCAGGATGACAGCAAAAAAAAGTCAAAATAGCATGAAAAGAGTACGGAGTAAAGGCAAAAATAAAACAATTTAACTTTCTTTCAGGACATTGAGATGAAGAAGATTTACAGACATGGCTCTGAGCCCTCAAGCTGAGAAATGGTGCAAATATTCGTATCGTTCATGGAGATGTAAATGGATCGAGTCTGGCATTCAAAAATACTCTTGAAAGAAAGAATAATTTTAATGGTATTAATATAATTGTTCCAGTATTGAATGAGGTGAATACTTTTCCTATTGCTCATGTGATGATCGAGAAGAAAACCCCTCCTAAAGTATCTACAGTAAAAAAAGTTAAATAAGTATATCAATAATAATACTCTCAACGACTTGAGAGTATTATTATTTGACTGATATCGATGGAACTAATCATGCCGATTGATTTGTATATCTCGATGTGGAGATGCTACATCTCTCAGATGATATACGACCTTGGATCAGATCTCTATAGTACCGATGATATCCGATATGAGCATCTCATCATAGTCATCGATCTCAGGGGCTGCCATCTCAGGTCGGATAATTATTGTTGAATCTTTTATATCCATGATATATCCAGATTGTTTGTTTCATTTTCTCTCTGTGAATTTTGTATCGTATACAGAATTGAGTATGGGTGTGATTTCTTTGATGCGATTTTTTGCAATTGATTCTTCTACCTTATTTGGGAGCTTGCTACTGGCAGCAAGTGACTCATCATGATACTCAAATATCCCGACTGATTCGAATTGATATTTTCGGACAAAATCGAGGAGTATCTGAAAATCTATATCTGTCTCGCCAGGGAATCCAATGATGAAACTCGTTCTAATAAATGAATTAGGAAAATGCTCTCTAATGTACTCGATAAAGTTATCGATATGTGCACGATCATAATGCCTACCCATGAGTTTGAGTATATTTTCGCTCGCATGCTGGAATGGGATATCGAAATATGGAAGAAAATGTTTGAGTTTCTTGAGTTTCGAAAGATGATCGAGTGTGAGAATATCAGGATAGAGGTAATATACTCGATAAGTTGGCGAATGTGCTGGTTTATTTTTATGAATAAATTCATCAATTACTGTATCTATATGTTGGAGGAGTTCGATGAGTTTCGCTTCTTCATAGAGGTCAGTTCAGTATCTTGTAGTATCTTGTGATATGATCTGGATTTCTTGTATTCATTGAGAGAGCATAGTTTTTACTTCTGCCACTATAGACTCGATTGGTCTACTCGTTTGTCGTCCACGGATCGTAGGTATGATACAGAATGTACAATTATTGTCACATCCCTCTGCTACCTTGAGATATTCGTATCCAAACGGAGCATGCATATATGCCCTGACCTCATCACCTCTCCAGACAAATGCCTTTTTTCACTTTCCAGGTGCTTCGATCGAGGCGAGATAGTTCGATAGGGTTTTTTCTTTTGATTGCTTATGTGCTTGTTTTGCTTTCACTATTGCCGCCAGATTGAATTTTGATTTTTTCCCGAGTACGAGCTCTTCGATCACAGAATAGCTCATAAATGGTACTATCGAAACAAGATTTTTGAGACCTGCGAGAAACGCATCATCTTTCACACTCACGTAGCATCCCATGAGAATGAGTTTTTTCCCGAGTGAGTCATAGTAACTCAAGGTTTCCTCACTCTCTTGGCGAGCCGATGAGAGGAATCCACAAGTATTGACCAGGACATAGTCTGTCTCATTCGACTCAGGATCCTCTATATACTCTATAGGTGCTTGATCTGAGTACTTGAGTATCTCACCAATAGCGAATTCGAGGTCGACCATATTTTTGGAACAACCGAGATTGATAGCAGAGAATGCGAACATAATAATGAATTATAGGAATTTGCGTGAGTATAGAAAAAAACTTGCAAAAAGCAAGAAATCGTTTCTCTGTATTAGATACAGAGCATCTCCACGAATTCCTCCTCACTTTTTCCTGCCTGCTTCCACATCTTCGGAACGAGAGAACCGCTCGTGAATCCTGGAATAGTGTTTACCTCTAGGAAGTAGAGAGCCGATCCATCATATCTCCAGTCGATCCGTACTACTCACCGTGTGCCGATATATTCGCATATTCGGAGACTCTCACTCGAGAGTCTCTCCTGGAGGTCGTCTTCTCCTATCATGAAGACCTCGTTTGATCCGTCGGTCTCGTATTTCTCACTGTAGTCGAAGAAGTCCTGTGAGAGTGTCCGTATCTCGATGATCGGAAGTGTATGATATCCAGATGCATCACGGTAGACTCCTATAGTGAACTCACGACCGTCGATACACTCCTGGATGATGATATCATCTCATATGATAGCACGCTGTGCATCTATGAGTCATGCTCGATCATCTACTTTGGCTGTCTGTATGGAGCTCCCTCATCGATTCGGCTTCACGATGACAGGATAGCAGACGAGAGGATTTTCGAGTTTTTCTATACTTGATCCCTCCGTGAGATAGAGCGAACGTGGTATATAGATGCCTATGTTAGATAAGAACTGATTGGTACGATTTTTGTCTATACAGAGGCTATGCACCTCAAAATCTGAATATGCATATCGGCATCCGAGCGTCGCAAGAAATGCCGTGACTTGACCATCTTCGCCATATATCCCATGAAATACTGGGATCACAAGATCATAGCTTTTATGATTCTCTATGAAGTCTGTTAGCTGAGTAGGGAAGTCATATACATCGACTGCATGTCCTGCATGAGTGCACCAGTCTCGCATATTGTCTCCACTTCGCAGTGCTACGGCTCGCTCTGTCGAGATACCTCAGGTGAGGATGGCGATATGCATATTGGATTTTTTTAGGAGTTACCAGTATAGGAAAAATGATAAAAAACTCAAAATCTTTTGCTTTCCCCATTGCCTCATATATACTCGTACTAGTATCTGAAAAACTATTGTTTGTGAGGAAATTCTTGATTTTTTTTATATTGATATGCCTCCTTCCGACTCGTACTTTTGCGGGTTTGGATTTTTTTGCTCTTTTGCCCAATCCTGCCTGAGACGACACGCTCTGAGAATATATCGAGATCCGCAATACGGGCTGTGCCAGTGTCGATATCGGTGGATATCATCTCTATGATGCTTCACTCAAAACCTATACAATCCCGAGTGGGACGAGTATTGCGTCACATACTGACCTCAGATTCGCCTATGCGACGACCAAAATATCACTCAATAATACTGGCTATGAGTCGATCACTCTGACTAATCAAGCAGGAGTGATCGTAGATACAGAATCCTATAGTGGTACACAAAAAGATGATATCGTGATCTATCTCCCCACTACAGATATGGATTGCAATCCTCCTCTAGGAACATGAAGTAGTCTCACAGGTTCACAAGATAACAGTTCTACAGGAGGAACAACAGGAACAGGAGTTACAACTTCAGGTAATACGAATACTGGTTCCACTCAATCATGAGCAACCAATACGGGCATCACAAGCACTGGATCAACGAGTATAGGAGCCATAAACTCAGCAACAGCAACAGGAACAGGAACAGGAACAGGAACAGGAACAGGAACAGGAACAGGAACAGGAACAGGAACAGGAACAGGAACAGGAACAGGAACA
>JAYVUT010000003.1:0-119161 GCA_043787675.1 Candidatus Altimarinota bacterium
CCCCAGATGATATGACTATAAAGGCCACTATGGAGATGAATACGAGTATTGCTCATGATTTTGAAGATCCAAAAAATCAACTCACACACTATCTCAAGGTCACGATAGCTTGACTCGCAAAAACTGAGGCAATTACCCGACTTCTCAATACTGGACATGTAAAAGAGGTTACCATTAACTCATATCCATTTTGGAATCGTTCCGTATCGGGGAATGTTGATCAGATAGAATTCGTCATCAAAAAGTAAAATATATGGCTCTTGCTCAAGACATCGAATCTCGCATTCAGATACTTGATATCGTCAATCGATATGTATCTACCAAAAAGGCAGGTGTCAATTATAAGTGACTCTGTCCATTTCATAGTGAGAAAAGCCCTTCATTTGTGATCTCTCCCACCAAGAATATTGCTCATTGTTTTTCTTGTGGGAAAGGATGATGACCAATTAACTTTCTTATGGAGATCGAGAAAATCGATTTTCGAGAGGCAATCCAGATTCTTGCCAAAGAAGCGGGGGTAGAGATGCAGACACAATTCTCTGTAGAGCAATCTGAGCGAGGAAAAGACCTCTATAAACTCTATAAGGAAGCTGCAGAATGGTATCATCAGGTATTATTTCTCCCAGAGAATAACAAAGTGCTTGCCTATCTCACGGATCGTCAGATATCAGTCCATACTATTAAAAAGTTCCAGCTTGGATACTCAGCTTCTCCTCGTGATCTGTTGTTTACACTCAAAAATTCTGGATTTTCAACTGATTTTATTATCGATTCTGGTCTTTTTGTATCTGAGTCTCGAGATAAATTTTATGGGCGCCTCACTTTTCCTATCGCGAATACTATGGGACATACTGTGGGATTTACTGCTCGCGTACTCACAGACGCACTCCCGAAATATCTCAATTCTCCAGCCTCAAGTATATTCGACAAGAGTTCTATTCTCTATGGACTCCATCTCGCGAAGCAATCTATTGCGAAAATTGGTGAAGTATTCATCGTTGAATGACAGATGGATACAATAGCACTCCATCAGGCAGGTATCGATAATACTGTATGAATCAGTGGAACTGCTCTGACGAAAGATCATATTCGTATATTGCGGAGATTTGCAAAAACTGTATATCTTGCTTTAGATTCAGATAATGCTGGAGTTAAGGCAACATTCTCATCGATTGAACAGTTATTGAATGAAGATATAGAAATTAGAATTATACAAATTCCAAATGGTAAAGATCCAGATGACTTCCTCAAGAGTGGAGGAGACTTTCTATTATTGCGTCCTCGTTCTCTTTCAGTGATTGATTTTTATCTTCAGGAATGAGGACGAGAGTATGATATGGCAACACTGATTGGTAAAAAGAAACTCATAGAGAAGTGTCTCGAAATTATTGTGAAATTGTCGAGTCAACTCGAAGTAGACTTTTATCTTCAGGAGATATCTCGTGCACTCTGAGTGAGTATGGATATTCTCTATAGTGAATACAAAAAAATAAAACGAGAAGTGACTCAAAAACAACGAGAGGGGGAACGAGATAAAAAAAGAGCAGAAGAAAAAGAAAATATAGATGAAAATGGAATACTACAAATGAAATCTAATATATATTCTCCATCTCTTTCTGATCTGATGGCAGGGTACATATATCGGTATCAGTTTTTGGACTTGTTTTCTGCTAATTTTGTGTATACTGTAGCCGATTTGACGAGAGAATCTGGTACAACACTTCTCTCTCGTACGCTCCTCTCGACTCTCGAATCTGATGATATCGAGATGCTGCGTATTATTGATCTCCATCTCGAATCAGATCATATAGATGCTAATCCTGATCTCATAGAGAGATCTTTTCGAGATTTGCTCCGGGGACTCCATATTTGACTCCTCAATCAAGAAAAGAATCAAAAACTCAAGGATCTTGACCCCAATAGTAATGAGGCATATATCCTCAGATCAGAATTTGCTAAAAAAGAAAAACAACTCTGACTCAAGTAGTTGTACAACCTATCCAGTAGAAGTTCTAAATAATAAGCTCCTTTCCATGACTAAAGCAAAAAAGCCAGCTCACGATGACTCACAAATAGAAGAAATTGATCTCTCTCAGATCGACCTCTCATCTATCGACCTCGCAAGGCTCACGCCAACTGAATCTACACAGTCGTCTCCTATCAAAGAAGATAAAATCCAATCTCGAGTATTGATAACAAAACGAGATAAATCTGAAGATGAGGATGATGATATAGATCCAATTATTGAAAGAGATTTCGATGATGCCTTCGATGATGAGGATGATGAAGATTTCGATGAGGATAATGAAGATGAAGAGAATGAAGATGGTGAAGTTAAGAAAAAAGATTCTTATAAAGCCCCAAAAGATTTTTTGACTGATAAGCGTCGCCAAAAAACACTCAAAAAATTTATTGATGTCACTGTTCCTCAAGAATTCCTCGATGGACTCACTCCAGATCTCCAACTTCTCATTAAAAAATGAAAAGCTGAAGGGAGACTTGTCTATGATGAGGTTATATCTGCACTTCCCCCAGGCGATGATATTGAGATGATGGACGAGGTATTCTCTCGTCTTGCAAAACTACATATTGAGCTCGTAGATTCACTCGATCAGGAAGATGTATTCAAAGATGCTGGCAAAAAGAAAGATGAGATCGATCTCTCTGAAATCTCTGATGACTCGATCCGTATGTATCTCAACGAGATCGGACGATTCTCTCTTATTGATGCTGATGAAGAAGTCAGACTCGGTCATCTCATACAACAATGAGATCAAGAAGCTCGAAAAAGACTCGCTGAGGCCAATCTCCGTCTCGTCGTATCGATCGCCAAGAAGTATATGGGACGATGACTCTGACTTCTAGATTTGGTGCAGGAGGGGAATGTTTGACTTTTTCGGGCCGTCGACAAGTTTGATCCGGATCGAGGATTCAAGTTCTCTACTTATGCCACATGGTGGATCCGTCAAGGGGTCACTCGTGCTATAGCGGATCAGGCTCGTACGATCCGAGTTCCTGTGCACATGGTTGAGACTATCAATAAATTCAATCATACCTACCGTCGTCTCACTCAGGAACTGGCTCGTGAACCGCTCATGGAGGAGCTCGCACTCGAGCTCGATATGGATGTTCGCAAGGTACGTCAGATCATGCGAATATCGCAAGATATACTATCACTCGATTCCCCTGTTGGAGGAGAAGAGGATACTACGCTCGGTGACTTCGTAGAAGATGACAAGTATCTGACTCCAGAAAAAGCTACCAATCTTGCGATTCTCAAGGAGAACCTCTATGAGATGCTCGATTTTCTCACTCCTCGAGAAAAAAAGATCGTCGTAATGCGGTTCGGTCTTGATGGAGGTGATATGCATACCCTCGAGGAGGTAGGACGAGAGTTCGGAGTGACACGTGAGCGAGTTCGTCAGATAGAGGCCAAGACTCTCGAGAAGCTCAGAACTCACCCGAGTGCCGATCGTATTAGGTTTTTTCACTAAATACTAATAAAATATCCTTCTTGCAATTTATTGCAAGAAGGATATTTTATTATATTAGGACTATGCTGTGACTATTTCTTTTTCTTCATTTTTTTTGACAGCTATTCCTTGTTCTTTTTCGAGATATTTCTTCATTTTTTCAGCATGCGAACGTTCTTCGAGATGTTTCTGATGTGTTGCCTCATCAGCTATCTCGAGTTCTGCGAAGTGCTCTTTTTGTCGTCTATGTTCATTCTCTGCAGCGATTGTATTTGCATCCTCAGCATCGATACCCTTGATCAAATCAGATACTTCCTCGATAGCATGACCTATATAGGTATTCGTATCATAGTATACTATCTCAGTTTCTTTTGTATCACTATTCGTCTCAAAGAGTCCTGATGAAGTTGTTTCAAGAGTATTTGCATCTACGAGAGATGATTGCATACTTGAGTCTGCCATATCAAATAATATTGATGTTTCAGCGATGCTCGCATCAGGTATAGCTATAGGAGTTATATCTTGTTGAGTTTGGATTGGTGTAGGTATTGCTATTTCTGGTACTGATTCATCGATGATAATCGAATCATCACTCTCAGTGATATTCATCGGTGTACCTGCCGGTACCTCGATGGGTGGTTGCACGATATCTACTACTGATACCATCGGAGTTGCATCACTTATAATAATTGAATTTGCATTGATAAGTGGATCATCTTGTGAGGGATTACCTCATGTTTGTCCAGAGGATTGTGTTGTTGGAGCTGATTGCTTCAGGAGATCATCAAATAGTGACATAGTGACTTGAGTTAAGAACTATATAGATATGATAGCAGTCTTCGAAACAAAATGCAAATATCTGACTCTTTTTTGTATTTTTTCTACTTTTTCATATACTCTTCGGTATGTCATTCGTTCATCTGCATACCCATACTCACTATACTTTCCAGCAGGCACTCGGAGATCCTGAATGACTCGTGAAACGAGCAAAAGAACTCGGTCAAACAGCGATTGCTATCACTGATGCTGGTAATATGTATGGAGCGTTTGAGTTCTATGAGGCATGTATCAAACATCAGATTCAGCCGATCATCTGAGTTGAGTTCCAGTTGTCAAAAAAATGACGATCTAATAGAGATAAGGATAATGAAATATACGAGATCGTGCTGCTTGCTCGCAACTATGCTGGCTATAAGAATCTGATACAACTCGTGACTCTATCACAACTCGAGTGATATTATAATGGACGACCTCGTATTGATTTTGATCTCCTTGAGGAGTATCATAGAGATATCATTGCTCTCTCCGGATCGATGTACGGTGAGATATGACAACATATTATCACTGGTAAAACAGATGCCTATATTTGTGAAAGAATTGAATATTATATTGAGATTTTTGGTCGTGAGTGTTATTATCTAGAACTCCAGGAACATCCAGATCGAGCGATGCAGGCAAGTATCAACGAAACAATTCTCAGATTATCCAAGGCTCATGGATATAGTTATGTAGCTACAAATAATAGTTATTATCTCGCTCTCGATGATGCAGGAGTGCAGGATATGATGTCATCAGTCGCATCTGGGCGGGCTCTCGATGACCCAGATCGTGCTACTCTGATGAACGGTGATTACTCTGTGAGGCCTGATCGAGAGATGGAAGAGATATTTGTCTATGCGCCCAGGGCTTATGAGAATACAGCAAAGATTGCGAGTATGATCGATCTCCATATCGATAGTGGTGGGTACAAGATTCCAGTATTTCCCCTCTCAGATGAGGAGAATATACGGTATGAGAAGTATACAACAATAGTAGGAAATAAAAATACATGAGAAAATACCTATCAAGTACTTGGTACTGAGGAATGGTTACTTCGGGTGATGTGTATTGAGGGTCTTGATTTCCGATATGACTTTGCTCTCTCAGATATTGAGAGAGATATATTATTGCACAAAATTGCAATAATAAAATCAGAGAAGAAAATTTCAGATAGATCAGTGGAGGAACTCTATACACTTGCTGAGTCATACTATTCACCAGAAAAAAAATCACTCATCGCGAGTTGGAGTGAAAAGAAAAAAAATATCATCCGTCGTCTCGAATATGAACTTGCTGTAGTAGAACTGATGGGGTTCAATGGATATTTTTGTATTGTGGCAGACTTTATCCGCTATGGCAAAAATAATGGTGTACCTGTTGGTCCAGGTCGAGGATCTGCCGCTGGAGCTATTCTCGCCTATCTATCAGGAATTACAGATATTGATCCACTCCGATATGGACTCCTATTTGAGCGATTTCTCAATCCTGCTCGTATCTCTATGCCAGATATAGATGTCGATTTTTCTGATGAGGGACGAGATCAGGTACTCGTCTACGTGAGACAAAAATATGGGGCTGATCGAGTTACTCAGGTATGTACGTTTGGTACTCTCGCTGCACGAGCAGCGGTGAAAGATGCTGGTCGAGCTCTCGGTGTCCCGTTCGAAGAGATGAATGTCTTTGCTAAGATGATCCCAGCTCGTCCTGGTATCACTCTACGTCAGGCTCTCGAGGAATCTAACGAGTTCAAAAAAGTATATGAAGAGGGTGGAGTCTATACCAAGGTGATCGATGCAGCGATTCGTCTCGAGTGAACTGTCCGACAGCTCGGAGTCCATGCGTGTGCCGTGATCATTGCACCTGAGCCGATGACCAATTTTTGTCCTCTCCAGCCACCCCCGAAGGATTCGACTACTACTGTGACGCAGTTCTCAGCTCATCCACTCGAGGCACTCGGGCTTCTCAAGATGGATTTTCTCGGGCTCCGCAATCTCGCCATATTGGATCGAGCGGTACGGATTGTACGAGATGAACACGATATTGTAGTCGATCTTCTCAAAATAGATTTCGAAGATCCGAGAGTACTTGCTCTATTTGGCGAATGAGATATGACTGGAGTATTCCAGTTTGAGTCGGACGGGATGCGTCGCTATCTCAAGGAGCTCAAGCCGTCGAGTTTCGAAGATCTCATCGCGATGGTATCACTCTATCGTCCTGGTCCACTTGCCTATATTCCAGAGTTTATCGATCGCAAATTCGGTCGCAAAATAGTCGAATATCCACACCCCTCTCTTGAGGCTATCCTGAAGCCAACCTATGGAATTGCGGTCTATCAAGAGCAGATCATGCAACTAGTACAGGCATTTGCCTGATTCTCTCTCGGAGAAGCAGATATACTCAGACGGGCTATCGGTAAAAAAAAGCTCGATCTCCTCATGGAACAGCGGGACAAATTCATCTGAGCTGCCCATGAGCAATGACATAAGGAAGATCTTGCGATATATATATTCGATGAGATTATCGAGCCATTTGCAGGATATGGATTTAATAAGTCTCATGCAGCTTGCTACTCGATGATCGCCTATCAGACGGCCTATATGAAGACCTACTATCCTACAGAATTTAGCGTAGCTCTCATGGTATCTGATGAAGAAGATATGGATCGTATCCGTATGGAGATTGGTGAGGCAACAGCGAGGGGAGTCCGGATCCTCCCTCCCGATATCAATCAGTCTCGCAAACACTTCACCTATGTGGATGCTACAACTATTCGATTTGGCCTGACGGCTATCAAAGGTCTTGGCGAATGACCTATCACAACTATTCGCAATAGTGTAAAAGAGGCTGGAAGATTCACGAGTATCGATGATCTCATCAAGCGAACTGGAGGTGATGTGATCAATAAAAAGTCTCTCGAGTCCCTCATCTACTCTGGGGCTCTCGATGATTTTGGGGAACGCAATAGTTTACTCGCGAGTATAGTCAAGATGACTGCCTATCTCAAGGAGATCGAGTCAAAAAGAGAAACATCACAGATGGGATTGTTTGACTGACTCTCGAGTGATACCCATGCGGGAGTTCATTTTGTGATCGAAAAATCTAAAAATGAGATGACATTCGAAGAGCGTATGAGATGAGAAAAAGCGATGATCGGATATCCTGTCTCAGGTAATCCACTCGAGGGTACCTATGATTTTATCAGATCCAAGTCCAAAAATATCGGTAAGATATATGAGTGGCTCGAGAAACGAAAAGAGATAATACCTGTCGAAATACTTGAGTCAGATATGGGAGAATGAAATGATGAATGAATGATCCCTGGCAATTCTGATACTATAGGAGTCAATAGTAGTGACGCTCCGGGTACAGATGGTGATTCCCCTGCTCCGCTCATAGATATTGCTATCCCGAGTCAGGCTGAGGTATTGCAACATATGGAAATAGAAAAAGAAGATGAAACTGTGAACGCTACTGTCATCGGTCTCGTGACAGGTATTCGCAAGATACAGACCAAGACGGGTGGTATGATGCTCATGGCAACTATGGAGAGTGCTGGATTCGATCTGCGTCTCGTGATATTCTCGCGTGACTATGATGCCTATGCCAGCAAGGTTGAGGAGGATCGTATCCTCATCATCGAAGGGCGGGTCAAGTATGATACCGAGCGAGATGAGATATCAGTATCACCAGGAGCCGGGTTTGCCAAAAAATGAGCTGCAAAAGATGCTATCAGATCATTCTCGATATCACAGTTCCGTGACTTCGCAGGGGTGCAGGATCCAAAAGTAAAGCAAAAAAGTAATACTGAAAGTGTATCACTCTCACTCGGTTCCCCTGTAGAACATATCGCACCAGAGAATTCTATCTACTATATCGATATACCGCCATATTGGACCAAAGATGATCTCCTCGATCTCAAGGATTACCTATCAACTCTTGAGATCGGACTCATCCCAGTGTGGATCAGAGTCAGTGGCATAGAAAAAAATACAAAGTTCACTATAGGAGATGTAGGCAGGCTCGAGGAGTGGGTGAAGATGAAGAATATATAAAAAAAGAGGCTCGCTTGCGAGCCTCTTTTTACCAATTGAGATACTTCCATAGATTCTTGCGAATAGAGAAAATATCTTCGGTATTTTAGGAGACATCAGATGTATCCCTTGAGTTTTAGTACTTCCTCCAGTGATTTTCCATTTAAGTCACGGATTTCTTGACCTGATTGATTGGACCACCTTTTAGGATTTGACTCCCATTGACGAAGTCCTGTATTTTTTCCGCCGACCCAGAGGTCACCGTTGTTATATACATTGACGGATTTTCCGCCCATTTTTGTTTCGAGACGCATGCCGATACTCCTATAAAATATTGATTGGCAAAAGTAGCATACCACACACACACCCACTCTGTCAAATAATCTTTTGCTTTTTCATATTTTTTCTATATATTCACCATACAATTTCTTGAATCACGAGGAGCTTATATCATGTTATATAGTCGCTTCTCCCCTATCTGAAGCGATTTACTACCTTCTCTCACTCTATACCGAGAGACCTATTTTTCGAGTAAATCTCTTCTATAAACATAGAGAGATTGTACTTTACTTTTTTCTTGCGATACTTTTTTCGTTAGATAACCCATTTTTTCTATGCTTTTCTCTGACCTTGCACTCCGTGCAGAGATCGTCTCCGCTGTTGCCAAGCTCGGCTATACTGAGCCTACTGAGGTACAGGCTGCTGTCATACCAGTTGCCCTCGAAAACAAAAATATCATCGTTCAGTCCAACACTGGATCTGGTAAGACTGCTGCGTTCGTCATACCAGCACTCAACCGTATCGATCCTCGTCTCCGCAAACCACAGATCCTCATCCTAGAGCCAACTCGTGAGCTCGCTATGCAGACTCGTGAGGAGGTCGTCAATATTTCTCGAGATATGCGTATGGGATCTCTCGCTGTATTCGGTGGATTCCCGATCCGTCGTCAGATTGAGCAGTTGCGTGATGGACCACAGGTTATCGTCGCGACTCCAGGTCGTCTCATGGATATGATCGAGCGTCGTGCCATCGACCTCTCTGCTATCTCTATGCTTGTCATCGACGAGGTAGATCAGATGATGGATATGGGATTTTCTCGAGCGGTTGTCGAGATCTGGGAACAGCTCCAGTCACTCGAGCAGGTGATGACATTCTCAGCAACATATACTCGAGAGATCACGAGTCTCATCGATGATAATATGAAGGGCGGATATGAGTCTCTCATCCTATCCAAGACTCCTACTGTCGATACTATCGATCATGTATTCATGCGTGTTGGATCTCGTGACAAGTACCCACTTCTCAAGCGTACACTCGAGAGATTCCCTGATCACAAGGTGATCATATTCACCGCTCGCAAACACGAGACCGAGGAACTCGAGAGATATCTCCATCGTGACGGATTCTCCGCTGCATATATCAACGGAGATATGATGCAACGAGATCGAGTGCGTGCTATCGAGGCGTTCAAGGCTGGAAAAGTCCGAATATTTATCGGTACGGATGTCGCATCTCGCGGACTCAATCTCAACAATATCGGACTCGTAGTCAACTATCATGTCCCACACGATCCAGAGGCATATATCCATCGTATCGGTCGTACTGGTCGAGCAGGTGCAGATGGTCATGCGATCATGTTCGTTTCGTCTGAGGAGGCTCGTCAGCTCCAGCGTATCGAGCGTATGCATCGTATCGAGATCAACGAGGTCGATGCTGAGGGTGTAGTTATCCCTAGACAAAAGGATACTCGTCCACCTCGCTCTAGTAGTGGATCAGGAGGAGGATATAGAGGAAATGGAGGCGGTGGAGGATACCGAGGTGGTGCGTCATCAGGTTCTGGAAGTGGATACCGTGGAGGATCGAGCTCTGGAGGATCAGGAGGTGGATATCGAGGTGGTGCGTCCGGATCTGGTGGATCAGGAGGATATGACGGCAAGAGTCGAGAGGGTGGATCAGGAGGAGGATACTCATCTCCTCGTCGTGATGACAATGGAGGAGGATATAGAGGTGGAGCGTCATCAGGTTCTGGAGGTGGATACCGTGGAGGATCGAGCTCTGGAGGATCAGGAGGTGGATCTGGATATCGTGGGTCTCAGTGAGGAGGTAACGGAGGTCACTCATTCGGTGATGCTCCGAGCTCATCTGGATATCGTGAGCCACGACCAACTCAACATCGTGGAGATGCTGGACATCATGCACACTCACAGCGAGGTGAATAATCTATTCATCATAAAAAGAACTCCTTTCGGAGTTCTTTTTATGATCTCAAAAAATATACAAAAAACTTGCTTTTTTGATAATATTCACTATATTTCCCACATCAAATTTGGAGTATAGTGATCTTGGATTGGTAGCTCAGTTGGTAGAGCAGAAGACTCTTAATCTTTTGGTCGCGGGTTCGAATCCCGCCCAGTCCACCAGGATTCAAAATTTGTAAAAACTCTCCTAAGTATTTGGGAGAGTTTTTTTGGGAGTGGTCTCCATCTAGATCAATCGATATCTCTGCATAATCCATCTCAGATATACTCTCTCTACGGTAAGCCATATCATAAATAGGATGAGGAGAAGTGGTGTGATATCACTTTGCTTTGTTTCAGTTTTTGACTCAGTAGTACTCGGGAGCTCGGATCTGATATCTGAGAATATCTGAGTGAGTCATATCTTGTCCTCTGCATGGAAATACTGACCTCCTGTTATATCTGCCAATTGTCTCATCATCGGCTCATCGAGATCACTCCTGAGATGTCCACCACTTCCATCTGAGAAGTATTGCTTGCTCCCCCAGCTGTCTGTATATGAGAGCTCAGCTCCAGAGAGTGATCCGATACCTACTGGGAATATTTTGATTCACTTTTCTCGAGACTCAGTTGCCGATATGATGGGATCTATGCCGATATTGGCTCGTCAGTCGGTGAGGAGTATGATAGATCTTGCTTGAGACTGCGATCCAGAGTATGTCATATTCGCGAGGAGGAGTGCATCTCCGATATTGGTTCCAGATAGTCATGGGAGATCCTGGCGGATGAGATCTGGATATAGTCCACTCACGATACTCGATATCCCAGCATAATCAGTCGAAAATGGAATCGAAACGAATGGCTTGCCTGCGAATATGATGAGTCCGACTCGATCATTTTTTCTCTCTGCTATAAAGTCTCGAACGACACTCTTGGCGACCGTGATCCGACTCGGTGATATATCCTCAGCCAGCATCGAGAGTGAGATGTCGAATACGATCATGATATCTTGTGGAATCGGACGTAGAGTAGTAGTCGTATATGTCATATGGACTCCTGCTATGACATATACGATACTACTGATCATCAGTGTACGTATGAGCCATAGTATCCATATTTTTTTGGGTGTTCGCAGATGTTTGGCTATGAGTGCGTTCGGATGTATGGTTCCGATTTTTTCACGACCAAAAATATACCAACCGATCATAATAGCTGGTATGAGTGTGAGAATAAGGGGATGAGAGATAATGAGAGACAAAGAAATATATATGATGGTTTAGGAGAGTTTTGCCATGAGTTCTCTCTGTATCTGTTCTTTTTGTATGGTTGTGAGTTCGTCTCCGCCATATTCTACTTGGTCGAGCTCTCACATGATCTCTATGAGTCTCTTGTCTGTGCTATACTCAGCGATATGATCTGGTGTATGAGCCCAGCTATGGTGAGGTTGGTAGCTATAGGTGAGATATCTCCTGATCTCGAAGAGAGTCAACTCTGCATAGTTCTCTCTACCTGGATCGATAGGATGGTATCTATAGGGTTCTCGGTCCTCTATCTGATTTACTCTCTCGGCTCTATATCTATACCAGAGTCAGAACCATACGAGTAGTCCGGTACCGAGTGCCATGAGCCATGATGCAGGATGTATATCTCAGATCCACCATATAGGATCAACTGCAAAAAATAAATCTGTCATATAGACAGATTATATTAAAAATAAAAAGGATTTCAATATGATTATTTGTATACCCATGGAGCGAGGAACAAGAGTATATATCGGAAGAAAAATAGTATAGCGAGACCGATGATGATATTGATTGCCCATTTTTTGAGACTACTCTTCGCCTTGATATCATCTCCTCAGGCAAATGACCATGCGATACCGAGTCCGACCACCGCGAGTACACCGAGGAGGAGTACGATATTGATGACGAATCGGATCAATTGTGCAAAAATAGACTGGAATCCAGCAATTCATGTTGGGACACTACATTCGTATTTGCGTTGCGGTACAGGACCCGTACATGCTACACCACTTTCTCACTTGATATCAGAGTTTTTATTTCCGTTATCATCATTTGGAGTTGTAGGACTCATTACACATACACAATTTCCTCCAGGAACCATCTCTGATGTATATACTTTCTGATCTTCAGCATATCCCGTATGCCATACGAGTCCAGATGAGATGAGAGCGAGTATGAGTATGATAAGTTTTTGCATAGATTTTAGAGTTGGAATGTGACGATATCAGTCATGAAACTGAGTCCTGCGAGGAGTATGATGAGAGCGATACCCGTATTGATGAGTATAGATTTTCATTTTTTGATCCGCTCCTCGTCTCCTGCTGATGTGATAAAGAGATAAGCACCCCATATCAACATAAATATAGCGATCGGAGCCGCGATATACATCACGAGGGCAAATAGAGTACCACTCACACTTGGTATATATGATCTGAAGTCACCCATTGCTACCAGATTGCCCCAGAGCTGTACAAATCCGAGGAATATGAGTCCGATAATACCGTAAATAATACGATTTTTTGCTTGTTTCCTTTTCTCATCATCACCTCCTGATACGAGCAAGTTAAATAGTCCCCATGTGAACATAGTGACTGCTACACCAAACGCGAATACCCTGAGGAATGCTATCATATTCCCTATGATTCCCTCGAATCCTGCAGTATTCCAAAACACACTCGATCCAGTAGTATTCGACCAGTTATCAACTATAGATACTGATCCCGCATTGCTCGGCGCAAATATAGTATATACAAATCCTGGAATATTGAGAAAAAGAAAACCGATCAAGGCATAGGTGATCTGTTTGCGTTGGGTCTTGACAGCTTCTTCACTATCTGATCCGAGGATCATATATACTCCGATCATCACGAGGTATATCAGGGCAAATCCAGATATCACAATCCGTATCACACCGAGCATACGTAGTCCGAGATTTTTTGCATTGGTGATAGAGTCTCATGATCCCTGATCGATCGCTATAGATGCCGATTGTATAGTAGCCTCTGATCATGATGGGAGTACTGCAGTACCATAGCTGAGTATGTAGCTACTCATGAATCACATCAGGAGTATGAGGATGGTGGTGAGTATTCGCGACATAGGGCGTAGAGTTTAGGATTTTAGAATCATAGTATATCTTTCTATCTTTTTTTCAGAGATGCAAGTGTATCATCGATAGCTGCCTCATCATCTCGAATCCGTTGTATCTCTGTATCGATCGCTATCTCAGCATCTTCTATTGCTTTTTTTGCATCCTCGAGTCTCTTTTTTGCATCTTGTTTCTCTTGCAATAGTATCTCATCCGCTGCCTTGAGTCATCGGAGTTCATCCGCGAATCCTCCGATTTTTTCTCCGAGAGATCCTGACATCGGTGATCGCATAGCTGGAGTTGGTACATCTACTGCTGTAGCAATAGGAGATATGATAGGCTCAGGAGCTACTATATCTGCACCAATATCGAGTATGGATACCTGTGGAGTCGATTGTGTGATATCGAGAAGAGATGTGACTGGCTCAGTTGGCATGGTGTCAAGATTATTGGTATCTATTGATGGTGTTGGAGTGGGTATATCTGCTGCTATGGCTGGGATGCTACTCGCTGTGTCAGTAGTTACTGATATGTCTATCATCGGTGTCTCTACAACTTGCTCTGAGATGATCTCTATAGTATTCTCTCTTGCATCAGATACTACCACAGCATCTCATAGAGTGAGCCCTATGGTGCTCATATCTCCACCGATATCTATCTCGGATTCAGTTTCTACTTCTATTTTTACTTCAGGTGTGATAGCTGCCTCTTTGAGAAGATTTGTAGTCTCTATTTCATCGTTTATATTCTCTTCTTTTCCACCCGCATCTATATGTTTCTTTTCTTTTTTCTTTTTTTTATCATCTTTGCTATCTCCACTAGATACTCCACCACTACCGCCACTCATACTATTTCAGATACCACTTCATTCACTCGATGATTCATCTATAGTACTCGATATATCTTTGGGACGTGCCATATTTTCTATAATCGTATCCATATCTGTAGCAGCTTCGCCATCATTGGCTGTTCCGATAATATTGTCAAAAAGTCCCATACACGCAAAGAAAATGAATAATTACTCAAACAATATAGCATAAAAGATACTATATTGCAAAAATATCCAAGTGTTTTATTTTGTACTTTTTCTGACTTTCACTTATACTAGATCTAGAATTTATTTTTTATTCTATATTTTATGCGATTTGTACTCAGATTCATAGGAACGGCTCTAGCCATATATGTCCTCATCCACTATGGATATCTCTCAGGGATTACTCTAGTATCTGGCAATATCTCTCTCCTGATATTTGTTGGAGTGCTCTCACTCGTGAACCTCGTTCTATGAGGTGTACTCAGGCTCATCACATTTCCGATTCGGTGGCTCACTCTGGGTGTAGTTGGTTTTGCAATCTCACTATTTGTTGTATGGATCACAGCGAACTATGGATCCAATATCACAGGAACTCAGGTAGTGGGATATCTGCCTATTATTATCATAGCACTCGTTATGGGACTCGTCACGTCGATAGTTGGGTAACGAGATATGTTTGCTAAACTCCCTATTTTGGGAGTTTTTCTTTGGTTATTATATCTGTGATGATGACCGCTCCATTGCTCCCTACTTTCCACTCACCATACATATCACCATCTCGAATCTGTTTTTCTACATCGTGACCAGTTCACTCTCTCACGAACCATCTATCGGTCGCAGTGCTCTGGAATCGGTAGGTCCCATCACATATCGATTGAGATACGAGTGTACCAGTTGTATATCCATACTCATCGCCTGATAGACCTGATCCTGGTCGGATGAGTTGTATATCACCCACGACACCATAGCTCGATAGAGAGTAGAGTATTTTGCTGCCTATAGGTTCACTCTCGAGACATGATCATCCAGTATATCCGAGCTGTGTCCCAGACGCTGTTGCTATAGTATATTTTTGTGTAGCATTGCCTTGCCATCCATTTCGGATTTGGAAATAGACTCCAGATTCTGGTTGTACCTGAGTGATCTCTTGTATACCAGTGACAATATGGCCTGTGATGATTGGTATGAGATACTGCTTCCCACTAGAGTAGGACTGAGTACTACCACTATATGGGAGCTCATAGGAGAGGTTGACGTAGTCACCACGGAGTATATCTGTAGGGTCGTAACCCCTGAGTGGTATATAGACAGTAGCACCTGTTTGTATGAGTATCTCGTATCTGACGACGAAACTTGAGAGTATAGCGAGTTGGATAACTATAGCGATTATGATGAGGGATTTTCGAGACATATGTTGTAGGGTTTAGGGCTGAGGTGATATGGAGTCCATTGAGAGTAGTATCCTCTTACGGATCTTCTCAACGAGTACCGTCATAGCGATACATGCGAGCCCTCCTCCGATAAATATATAGGCACCATCCATCTTGGAATCAAATACGAATGCGAGATACTTGCCGAACAGATAGAGAGCGAGATAGATCATCGCGATGTTGATGAGTGATCGATTGTCACGTCTCACACCGAGATAGATCATCAGAGCGAGTACAGCCAGGTAGACTATATTCATCCCTATAGTTGGCAGGAACATCGTCATATCATCCCATCTATCTACTCATCTGCTGCTCATATCCCCTATTTGCATCTGGGAGAGCGTATAGAGAAGTATGAGCCCAATAGGAGCCAATGATAGGAGGAGTGGTGTGTCTGCAATCTTGTCGATTCGACCTCTTCTGAGCATATCTACTATGATAGCAAATACTCAGGCTCAGATGATCGCGAGAAGGATCCATATCGTAGCATGAGCATCATGACTCGTAAACCAACTCTCACCTCCATATCTCCAAAAATCAATAAAAGTATATGCGAGTAGCCCACCCAGTATACTTGCTCATCCTGTCCATGAGAGGAGTTGACTGAAGCTACGATACGTCTCTCTGTGATATCTCAGGAGGGTGAGTGAGAGATATCAGACACTGATGAATATATTGGCAATAACGAATCCAGAGAATGCAAAATCAGTTGCGAGTTCTGTAAAAATATATGCGTATATGAGCCCTATAGCCAGGAAAAATAGAGTGATAAATCATGTAGCATAGGCGAGCAGTACTACTGGAATAGACCACACGAGGAGTGCTCCTGCAAATGTGCCGCCGAGATTGTAGACTTGACCCAATAGGAATATGGATGCTCCATAAAGTAGAGATCCGAGGAGCATGAGGGAGTGCCCCGTCTTTGTATAGTTGGTATTGGTATAGCTAAAATAATATCCGAGTACATACACCATACCAGTTGCTCCTATCATGAGAAGTGTCTTCGTCATATCAGATATCGTATCCCAGTTCGCAGCTATAAGGAGTATGACACCGAGTCCTGTGACGACTGATCCAAATGTGGCGAGTATCTGTATGAGTCTAGATGCTCACTCTGTATGCTCACTCCGTTTTTGCCATGTGAGTATCTCATCTCGCTGAATGCTCGTGATGATATGTGATGTGACAAGTGCATCGAGATCGAGAGTGGTATTGGACATAATAATAAAAAAGGATACAGATATTGTATCCTTTCTTTCTAAAATGCAAATTAGAGTTCCCAACTGGTTCCACTCTCTCCTACCCTGAAATCTTGTCCAGCAAATTGAGTATCTCGCTTGGCAATCTCGAGATCTTCGAGTGGCTCGTCCTGGAGATCTGCTGCAAGTGGGAATGTTCCATAGTGGATGCCGACAGCTTTTGCTATCCTGAGATCTCGTTGCATCTGCATCCCCTCATATGGACTCGTATGCATAGATGCCATGAACCATCTCGGGTTATAGGCTCCGATCGGGAGGAGTCCAACATCGAATCCATCTGGAAATCTCTCATCGATATCCTCTATGAATGGACCATACCCAGTATCTCCAGCGAAGTATCCAGTTGTCTCGCCTATCTGCCAAGCAAATCCACCCCAGAGTGTTCGGTTACGATCTGATATTCCTCTCGCTGAGAAGTGTTGACTTGGTACAAATGTGATTTTTGTAGAACAGTCCCTCTCTCATAAGTCGATAGTATCCCACCAGTCCATCTCTATTACATTTCCTATTCCCCTATCTTCTAGATACTTTTTGTTACCGAGCCCGGTATATATCGGCATATGGTGTTTCGTCGCTAGAGCTCGGAGTGTCACGAGATCCATATGGTCATAGTGATTGTGTGAGAGCAGGATGGCATCTATAGGTGGGAGATCCTCTAGTATGATCCCTGGCTCTGTATATCTGCGGGGTCATGCCCACTGGACTGGACTTGCTCTCTTACTCCAGACTGGATCTGTGAGGAGATTGATCCCATGAGTCTGGATGAGTACAGTTGCATGTCCGATATACGTCACCTGAGTCGTTGCTCCATCATGTTTTTTCTCTGGTTTGACTGGTGTGATAGGTCTATCTTTCCAGAGTGATATTTTCTGATTGAGTATCCATTTGCAAAATGATAGGAGCCCATTTTTATGTTTTTTGCCGAAAAACTCTTCTTCAGTTTCCGTCATGCGAAATGTCTCGCCAGCATTCCACCGGATATTGTAGAATTTTTGGCCATCAAAGTGATCACTCATATCACCTCTATATCATCTGCTCGCATGATGACGATCCATCAGTAGTACAACTATAGCAAAGCAGAGACAACTCAATAGGATAGATAAGATAACACTCTCAAACATAGATTATAACTTTAGAATTTGCAACCCTGAATCTGGAAATAATAGCAAGAGTATAGATAAAAATAGAGTTCTCGCAATATGAAATAGTGGATTTATCTCGCTACTCGTAGTGTGATGATGGTATCTTCATCGAGGGTTTCATTTTTCTCGATATCAGGTGTCTCTATATCTCAAAAAGTCGATAGAGTCTCAGAGGTGATCATATCACCAAATTGTGTTAGAATCTCTTCACTTCCCTTTCCACTCATCGAGAGTGATATACGATCAGTGACACTATAGTCTGCTTCTTTTCGCATATCCTGGATGAGACGAATGATGTCACGAGCATATCCCTCGAGCCGCAGTATATCAGTGATAGTAGTATCGAGTGCGACAACCATACCATATCCTCACACGACATCTCCTACTCACTCGAGTGGTATATACTCCATTGTGTACTCTCCAGGTTCCAGGATATATCCCCCGACATCTATGATACCATTCTCTTTTTCTACGAAGTTTCCATTTTTGGCTTCGGTGATGACTTTTTGGACATCTTTTCCATACTTCGGACCGATCTTGCGGGCATCTGGCTTGCAGATTTTTTTGGCGAGGTTTTCTGGATTCTCATATCGGACTTCTTTGACATTGAGCTCGTCACGGATGATAGCTTGATAATACGCGGAGAGTTCGCGAGTGATCGTGACCGATGCGAGTGGTTGTCTCACACGGATATTTTTCTGTGAGCGGAGTGCGAGTCCGAGTGAGACGATCTGCTCACATATCTGCATATCACGATTGAGATCATTTGCAACAAGGTACTTATTAGGACGAGTGATATACTCGAGATGGACAGATTCTCTTCCTGTGAGACCCTGGAAGATATTCTCAGAGAGAAATGGCATGAGCGGAGCCAGGAGCTTCGATACCTCTGTGAGAACCGTATAGAGTGTTTCGTAGGCTGATTTTTTGTCTGGAGTCATTCATGATTCCCAGAATCTGCGTCGTGAGAGACGAACATACCAATTGGTGAGCTCATCCATATACTCAGTGATGGCACGACATCCACGAGAGATATCGTATCATTCCATAGCATCATGAACCTGTCCGATGAGAACCTGTAGTTTCGAGAGGATCCAGCTATCGAGAGGATTGACTATCTGAGTCGTCATGAGACGGAATGGATCAGCATTGAGAATACTCGTATTATAATATGCTTGTTCCATATCCATTCCCATGTATTTGTGGAGTATTGGACGAGGTGTACCAGCATGAGCCACGATCAATATTCGTTTTCCAGCATATTTCGTGAAGATTTCTTCGTATGTTTTGATGATTCTACTTTCGAATTGCTCGATATTTTCTACTGAGTTATTTTTGTAGAGTTTTCTGAGTTCTACATGTGAAGTATCCTTAGGCAGATTTCCCATCTCAGCAATCTCTGTGAGTGTTTTGTTTGCATATTCTCCTGCCGTCTGTTCTGCGAATCCATCCTCTATGATATACTCCCCAGAGAATCATATCTCTTCCCCTATGATACGAGCGGTATCATAGGTACGGATACGATCTGTATGGATAATTACGTCAAAATTCTTTCCCTGATCTCGGAGTGTTTTTCCTGCATTTTTTGCCTGTTCTCTTCCCTTCTCTGTGATATGTGGATTATCACTTCCATCACTCATCTTGGATTCTACATTCGATGTGCTCTCTGCATGACGAGAGAACCATACCTCGGTAGTATCTGATTCCCACTTATCGATATTCGCATACGTCGTGAAGAATGAATAGGTATTCCATATTGGGAGCATTACTCACTTGATCGTTTCCATAATTCCTTCTTCTTTGAAGTCCATATCTCCCCCAGAGAGGAGTGGCGAATTGAGCATATAAAAACGAATCGGATCAGCACCGTATTTCTCTATCGCCATACGAGGATCTGGATAGTTCCCGAATGATTTGCTCATCTTGCGTCCATCATTACCATTGACTACTCCAGTAGTTATCACATTCCTGAAGCTCGGAGTTGGTTTCTCTTGTCCAGTAGGATTGAGGAGTACTCCGAGAACATGCATCACATAGAACCAGGCACGGAGTTGCCCAACATATTCCGCGATGAAGTCTGCAGGAAAACTGGCTTGCATCGCTTCACGGTTCTCGAATGGATAGTGCATCTGAGCATATGGCATAGATCCTGAATCCATCCATACATCGAGAACCTCAGGTATACGGGTAAGGGTATTTCCAGTTGTTGGTGACTTGAGCTTGATAGCATCGATATACGGCTTGTGGAGATTGAATTCTGTGCCATCATATTCTCCTCATTTGAAGAAATATGTAGTCTTTCCATCTATTTCTCATTTTTCAAGCTGATCAAAAGACTGATTATACTGAAATATCTCATCCCGTGATGATACTACCAACTGTTCTTTGCTATCTTCTGATATCCATACTGGCATCGGAGCTCCCCAATAGCGAGTTCGAGAGATACACCAGTCTGGAGCGGTTTCGATTCCTTTTTTGAATCTTCATTCTTTGAGGTATTCTGGGAACCAATTGATCTGTTCATTGGCTTCGACGAGTTTATCTTTTTGACTCTGGATATCGATGAACCATGAGTCCTGAGCCTTTTGCATGAGAGGAGTTCCAGATCTAGGACAAAATGGGACACGATGCGTTATTCCCTCCAGTTTGAAGAGTGTATTATTTGCCTTCATACGCTCGATATTGATCCGATTCACTCACTTCTCAGGATTCTCGAGATCGAGGTAGTGTACTCATTCCATATTAGAAATTTCAGCCGTATATCTTCCAGCCTCATCCATGGCCTCTGAGATGAATATTCCTTCTTTTTTCGCAAGTTGGAAATCCACTTCACCGAACTCTGGAGCCTCATGTCCGATACCCGTACCATCAGTATCCGTGATGAAGTCCGCATGGTAGATCTTATGATTTTTCTCGCCATTTTTCTGATAATAATACTCTGGAAATGGTGGAATATATCCGAGTCAGACGAGTTCAGATCCCTTGAACTCACGGATAACGGTGTATTCTCATTTTCCCTTGAATACCGTCTCTAGACGATTTTTTGCTACTATAAAATTAGAATTAATATAGGTTCTTTCTACATAAGTTCCGTCATCTTTTATACGAGGTGCAAATTCAGGATTGAGGGATATTTTTCAGTCATTTTGAGCTTCTAAATATGTTACCAATACATATTCGATATCATTCCTCACCGCGAGTGCCATATTCGCAGGAATAGTCCATGGAGTAGTTGTCCAGGCGAGGATTTCTGTTCATTCTGCAAATATAGAATTAGACTCTAATTTGAACTTCACTGTAATAGCTGGATCATTGACCTCCTGATACGTATCATCCATAGCCACTTCAAAATTGGAAATCGGAGTACCCAGTTTCCAAGAGTAGAGTGATACACGTTTTCCCTTGTAGATGAGTCATTTTTTCCAGAGCTCAGAGAATACCCACATCACAGACTCCATATAGTCCTGATCCATGGTGCGATATGCATTGTCCATATCTACCCAACGACCGATCTTGTCAATATACCAATTCCACTCTGATGATACATCACGAGTATAGTTGTAGCATTCATCGATGAAGTTTTTTACTCCATTTTCTTCGATTTCTTTGTTGGATTTGAGTCCGAGTTTTTTCTGAACCTTCTCTTCGATCGGGAGACCATGACAATCCCATCCCCACGTACGGTCAACACGACGTCCTTGCATCGTCCAATATCGCCCTACGACATCCTTCACAATAGATGAGAGGAGTGATCCGTAGTGAGGCATACCCGTGATGAATGGAGGTCCATCATAGAATCTATATGGATTATCCTCTGGACGAGAATCTACAGATTTTTGGAAAGTATTATTTGCTTTCCAGTATGCGAGTACCTCTGATTCGAGAGCTGGAAATGATTGTTTTGGGGAGACTGATGGAAACATAGTAAAAAAAGCACACAAAATAAAATTGCGTGCTTTTGGCTCTCTTTCGAGAGAGGTACCACCGAAAGCGTATACTTGATTATATATTTTTTGACGGAGCATTTCAGCTTCGGGTTGTTCTAATCGGTTTTTATACCTTTCTTCAGCCAGCATTGCGGATGATAGCCGCTCGATTGCTTTTGACTACTTTTTTAGTATAGAGATTTTATGAGAATTGCAAGTTTTATGCAAAGGCAAATGATAGAGTTATTTCTGATAAAATGTATTGAAAAAAGGAGCTATAGCACATTGTGTCGCCATGATAAATTGCTCCTTTCGCGAGAGCATACCATCAGTCCAGGCATGGTATGACCCCTGTTTGTCGCCGATATTTGCCTCTCCTCCGAGTGAGTGTACTACCTGTTCTAGGTCTCGCTGTTGTCCATCGAAGAGTCCATCTACAACTGCATCAGGAACCCTGAGGTGACAAGAGTATCCATAGTATCACTGACCCTCCGAGTTCTCGATATACACGACTCCGATGAGCCAGTATTCTTCTCACCCAGAGTCCTGATATACTCCTCCCTCCATCCCGACATAGTAGTCTGCATTTGACTCTTCTCGTCTTGTATATATTGCCCGATTTTTGGCTCCAGTTCGTAGCTCTTCGAGTGTTGTAGGCATATCTGGAACTCCAGAGGCTACCTTGTGATTCGAGAAGGTCGCTCCACTCGTATAGGGTGAAGTCGATAGGACATACTCTATGGCTGCAGATTTTGGTTGATTGGTGGTACCGATGGCGAAGTGCATATAGTGTGATTAGTTAGAATTTATCATATCTCTTTTTGACAAAAAGCAACTCCACTATACACTCACTTCATGATACAAATACTCAAAAAAATCCTCCTCGGACTCTGGATAGTAGGAATTATCTCGCTTGCCTATTATATATGAGATCATCCAGAACTCCTGGATCCTCACAATTTGCTCACTTTTTTCCAGTCATTTGGATCATTTGCTCTGATAGTTTATATCCTCGTATCGTTCATCCGTGGACTTGTACTCCTCCCGAGCCTACCCCTCGTCTTGGTCTGAGTATTATTTTTTCCTATGAGTCCTCATATGGTCTTCATTATCTCGATGACCGGTATCATATTCTCTAGTATTCTCATTTACCGATTCTCGGGTCTGATGGGGTTCGATGATGTATTTGCCGAACACAATCATAGCAAAAAAGTGAAAAATATCATCGAGAAATATTGATTTTATGCCATATTATTCTGGTCATTTGCTCCTATAGTTCCTACTGATCTTATCTGTTATGTGGCAGGGACAGTGCAGTATCACTTTTGGCGATTCATCCTCGCGCTCACGATCTGAGAATGACTCATCGTCGGTATCATCGTCTATGGGTGAAGAGAGATGATGGTGATATTTTGATTATAAGAATTTCTAAAATAAAAACTGCCTGAGTGGCAGTTTTTATTTATTTTTTGAGGCCTACCAGAGATAATACAAATAACCCTCACATGACTCATGCAGATACAAAAAATGGGAGTGAATGCCCCATTGCATAGAGTGTTCCAACGGCGAATGGTCCAATAATATTGGCAATCGATATGACAGATGTGTTGTATCCCATGACTTTGCCGACTTCTGGTCCTGCCTTCCCTGCGATGAGAGAGTTGATCGACGGCTGGAATGATCCCATCCCAATAGGAAAGAGTGCGATGATCATATAGAGAAATACGATATCACGATTAACTGCAAAGAGTAATAGTGAAACTGCGATGAGAGCAAGAGCTGATTGGAGCATCTGTGTATCAGTGAGGGAGGCTCTGACATACCGGATGAGTCCACCTTGATAGATGATCGCCACGAGTCCTACGACTGAGAGTGTATATCCTATCTGAGTTGCTGTAAATCCGAATACATCTCTATAGAACTGGCTGGATCCAGTTTGGATACCTGAGAACGCGAGTGCTCCACCGAAAGACAGGACGAAGAGTACAATCATCACTCGTGAAAAGTGGAACGGTACATGATCAGCATACATCTCTACCTCATGACGTACGGGCTCTCTGAGTACTGTGAGTATGAGTATCAGATTCATCGTGATGGCAGTGATACAAGCGAAGATCACATACTCTATTCCCCAGCTCGAGAGGATTCCTCAGATCGCAGGCCCGATGAGAAAGGCAAGACCAAATGCAGCCCCAATCATTCCCATGTTCTTAGTTTTGTTAGTAGGAGTTGATATATCCGATATGTATGCGAGTACTACTGGGAATCCTGCCCCGCCGAGTCCTGATATGAAACGAGCAATGAGGAATATGATAAAAAGAAATCCGAGATTGCTCGAGATAATCCCTGACGAGAGAGAGGCCCATAGGATAATATATCCGATGAGATTGAATCCAGTAGTCACAGAAAGTAGGTTCTTGCGACCATACTTGTCTGAGAGTCGCCCGAATATGAGCCCCCCGAGAAACATACCTATTGAGTATACTCCCTGAGAGTATGGATTCCAGGCTTCACTCACGCCAAAGTGAGTGATGATATCTGGGAGTACGGGTATGAGGATGCCGATACCGAGTATATCGAGAAAAGCGGTTGCGAGTATAAGGAGCATATTTGCAGTGATATTTGGAAATAAAATTGAATGTTGGTTGGTTTGGTATTGAGAGGGAGGATAGGGATATTGTTTCTATTTCACTTTTCTCAGCTTTCTCTCTCTGAGTTTTCGCTTGATCTTGTTCAGCAGTCACTCGTGTTCTGCTACATAGATCTCATAGTAGATCCCTTTCACGACGAAGAGCGTGAGAAAAGATGCAGCGATAATACCGAATATAATGGTGAATCCCATACCTGCCCAGAATCGATCCCGTAGTGCAATCGGGAGGATACCGAGAACAGTCGTGACGGTCGTGAGTGTCATAGGCTCGAGACGGGAGGCTCCTGCTTCGATGAGTCAGTTGATACCTCACATACCTTTTTGGAGATTCTGATTGATCGCATCGATGAGGATGATACCATGATTGACAGCGATCCCGGTAAACGCTATGAATCCTATACCAAACGGCATGGAGAATTGGTTCCCAGTGAGGAGGAGCCCAATCATGACAAATGGTAGTGACATCACGACTGAGTAGAGGATGATTGCTGGTTGCGAAAAGCTATTGAACTGCAGAGTGAGGATCGAGAATATCACCATCACGGCTATAAAGAATGCTGATACTACTGCGACGATGAGTTCATTATTGGCATCATTTTCTCCTCCTGCCTTGTACGAGATTCATACTGGGAACTTGTAGCTCTTTGCGTAGTCGACAAACACTCATTGACTCGATACGCTATCTATTCATTTTTCGAGGTCTGCTTCCACCGCTATCTGGACTTTTCCATTTTCTCGGTTGACGGATGCGATGGCATTTTGAGTTTTCGTATCTATGAAGTTGCCGACTGTATAGGTTGTCGGTCATACGGTGAATGGTATCGAGAGGATATCCTCCATACGAGATTCTTTTTGGAAAGTATCATTTTTGAGAACGACATTCATATCTTCACCATTATCTTCGATACTACCCACTATGACACCATTCATACTCGTTGTGATTGCTTGATAGATCACAGATGATGGTACACCGTAGAGTGCGAGGAGATCCTTGCGAAGTGAGAAGACAAATTGTCCAGGAGTATCTTGAGATGATACCGTGACATTCTTGGTACCTGGAATAGTTTTGAGATATTCTCGGAATTCTTTTGCTACTTTGATCAGTGTTGGGAGTTCACTGGCTTCGTTGGATATGATTTTGAGTCCGACTGCTTTGGACGACGGAGGTCATCCAGCGACTACTTTGCTCGTGACCTTGAGTCACTTGGATTCGAGTTTCGAGAGACTCGCGAGCCAGATTTTTTCGAGATCGAACACACTTTTTTCTCCTCGTTTTTTTCGTATTTCTTTTTTGGTGAGCTCTATAGATATATTCATCTGATTCCCGGCAATTGACGTAGATACGTAGCGGATCTCGTTGTATCATTTGAAATATGGTGCAATATCTCCGACGAGCGCACTCATGACCTCAGTACGCACTCCGACTGGACCCTCGATGACAAATGTAGTGAGATTGTTATCATCACTTGGGAAGAGCTCGAATCCAACAAGTGGTGCGAGAAATATGAACGATAGGATAAAAAGTCCAAATGGAATAACGATAGCAAGTCGTCTGAGATACGTATGTTCGAGAAAGTTACGCAATACTCGCTTGTACCACTCGATACAATTATGGATGATTCGAGTACGCAGTGATGCTTCGCTACTTTGGAGTTTGATTTTTCATACTCGTTCGAGTGACAGGAGCTCATGTTCATCTGGTGTCGCATATTCTAGAGTTGTATCGCTCTCGACATAGGTTTTTGATTTTCTCACAAACAAGAGATAGAGGGCACTATTGACCGTGAGTGCGAGTACGAGTCCTGAGGCGAGCACACCAAATATAGTGATCGGAATATAGGCGAGAAACTTGCCGAGAATACCAGGGAGGAACATCATCGGTATGAATACGACGATCGTCACAGAGACTCATGAGATGATCGGAACAGAGTACTCACGCAGAGCGAGCATGATAGCCGTACGAGGATCATATCCCGTACGCAGTCTCGCACTTGCTCATTGTACGATCACGATGATCGTATCGACCGCTATACCAAACGAGAGAATCAGTGAAAAATTGGTGAGAAAATTGAGCGTGAAACCAAAATAATACAGGAGCATAAATGTCGCGAGAAACGCCAGAGGCAGAGTCAAGCTCGCAAAGAGTGAGTCACGGAATCCAACAAATATATACATCGCTATAAATACGAGTACCAGAGTCGTGATAGCCTCACGAGTGAGCTCACCATAGTCATCTCGGATATTGTCCGCGAGATCAGAGGTATAGAGATACCTGAGTCCAGTGAACTCACTGGTAGCAAATACTTGTTCGATTTCTTTTTTGGCAGCATCACTCGCTGTGAATATATTTGCTGAGTCATTTTTGTTGATAGTCAGACCGATATATGGAGCACTCTCTCAGCCCGATCCCATGATAACACGGTTTTCATTGGTATTCTTGTACTTGCGTTCTATTTTTGCGATATCTCCGAGTCGGATCTGTGAACCACCGGGGAGCGTGATAGCAGTATCAAGAAAGTCTATCGATTTTCTATTTTTTCACTCGATTCGGTAATCATATTTTTTATCACCGAGAGAATAGTTCCCTATCGGTTGATCGAGATTGGCTGATCGTATAGTGCTCGCGATACTCGAGAGTGTGAGTCCGAGTGATGCGAGCTTGTCACTTGGGATGATGATCTGAGCATCATAGGTGGTTTCGTTGCCACCACCAGCAGATACGGCTGAGGTATTCGCACTTGCAGAGAGATCGACACTCTCTATTCAGGAGATGAGCTTGACCTTGTTTTGTAGCTCTATAGCTCTTGCCACGAGTACAGATCTCGATGCTTTGTCACTCGGATCATAGATAAATACCGAAAATGCTCGTCCTGTGTCTGTTTTGATCTCTGTGATCACTGGTGTCTTGGCATCAGCAGGCAGTATGACACTTCCTACTTTGTTGCGGATATCATCGAGGACATCTTTGACTTTTGCACTTGTTTTGACATTGACCGTCACACTGGATATACCGAGTGCAGATCTCGTCGTGATCTTATCGACTCACTTGATATCTTTGATCTGCTTGTATATCTTATCCGTGATGAGGGAGTCCATATCTTCAGGATTGGTTCCTGGATAGATAGTAGATATAGATACGATACCGAGATTGATTGATGGAGATGACTCCTTGGGTATAGCAAATGCAGCGAGGAGTCCCATGATGATCACGAGGAGGACGATGAGGTATGAGATACGATACTTGCGTACCCAGAATCCGAGAAATCCTGATTCGATATGAGATTGCAATTCTGACAGACGAGACATATATGACAATGAATTATGAATTATTTCTTTATTCTCCCGTTCCAGTTTTTATCTGAGGAGATGGTATTGCGATTTTTTTCTTCTCGATTGTTTGTTTGGTAGCATCATAGTTGCTCATATCTGTGATGATGACTTGTGATCCGACGGTGAGTGGAGAGAGTATCTCCATAGTATCTCCAGAAGTCTGCCCTATGGCGACAGTTTGTCTGATAATACCTGTACTGGTATAGATCGAGATCTCACCTTCTCACTCGGCGATGATCGCGACCGCATCGAGAGGGAGAGTGATGCTTGCCTTGTCTCATTCTCTGTATGTAGGGGCAAATATCACCGTAGCACTCTCACCGAGATATGGTCCACCATCTGCGATGGCTATACGGATAGTTGAGAGGAGATTGGCATTGGCGACGGTCGAGAGAGCAGTGATGATACCCGTCAGAGACTTGCCTGACACGAGTACTCCTACACTATCCCCGACTCATAGAGATGCGACCAGTGATGGTGCGACATCGATGATAATCTGTGGTTGTTTTCCAGTAAAATCAGCTATCTGCGATCCTATATTGACGGAGAGCCCAACACTCGCGATCACTCTAGAGATAACTCCATCGACTGGAGCGGTGACTCTGAGTTTGCTCGCATCTCGCTCTGCTTGCTGGAGTGCGATTTTTGCATTTTCTCTATTGGCATCGAGTTGTACGAGAGTTGCTCACTTGAGTGCCTGAGCCGTATCATAGGATTTTTTGGCTTGTTCAAAATTGAGCCGAGCATTTTCGATCTTATCCTTGAGATCGATTCGAGCATTCTCATAGGTTATATGGATATCATTATTGCTATTTATGAGAGTATTCTCATCTGCCGTGAGAGGTCTTGTCAAGCTCGCGAGTGCGAGTCGATTCGCAGTTTCTGTATTTTTGTATCACTTAAAAAATGTCAGCGTCCCAGCTCTCCAGCCATTGTATCCTCACTCAGATCATTGTATAGTGGCTCTCTGTCCATTCCATGCTGCAACCCATCCAGAGAGGAGTTCCTGTGGGAGTCCACCTCCGACGACACTATTTTGGAGCATATAGAGCATCGCATCGGCGAGCTTGCGTGATTGATCATAGCTCTTGGATATGGTATCAAAATCTGCAATAGGGTCAGTGAGATTGATTGTCTTGGATTTCTCGATCTTGGCTCTGAGATCTCATCGGATAGAGTAGGTAGTATTCCACTCATTGTTGGCGAGAGCTCGTGAGTCACCGACTCGAGTTCCGAGATATGGTTCCCAGGCGTCATTCGCATATTCGAAATTGGTCGTGATACCGAGGATCTTGTCTGCCTCATAGAGCATCGATGTCATGATACGCTCAGCATCTGATAGGTAGGTTTTGTAGCTCTCATTGTACGCGTCGAGAGTTTTTGAATTCGTATTTACCAGTGTATCATAGCTGAGTGCATTTTTGCCTGTGAGTGTATCGTAGGCCTGACGAGACCTCTCATAGTTGATACGAGCTGCATCGACGGATTGTATGAGATTGATACGAGTAGTTTCGATACTTGCATTCTGTACCTTGATAGTATTGACCGCTTGCGAATACCTGAGATCGTAGTTATTTTGAGTATCTTTGAGTGTTGCTATGACAGTACCAGCTTTGACAGATTGTCACTCTCGGACATTGATCTTCGAGATCTCTCAGGCTCATTGGGCCGTGAGTGTGAGAGATGAGCTCGCAGTGATACGCCCAGTTTTCTCGATAGTCACACCTGTCTGAGTTTGTCCGATAGTATATGTCTCTATGACAAACGGAGTTTTGCTCGCTGGAGCAACACTGAGTATGGTAGATCCACAACTCGAGAGTACGAGAGTAGATGAGAGCAATATGGCGATGAGTGGCTTCATGGTAGCAGGTATTAGAAATTTAGAATCGGGAACACCTCTATATTGTATAGAGGGATTATCATCGTAGGATGAGGGTCATATTGGTATTATTTTTCTATATTGCATTCGGCCTTGAGGAGATCGATGAAGTCACCCATATCCTCAGCCTTGATGAATCCGACGAATTTGCCATATTTGGTCATAGACATGAGAGTATCTCACTCGACTATACCGAGCATATCGCGGACATCCTTGGGTATGACGATCTGTCATTTTGTACCGACAGTAACTGATCCGTGCATCTTGACACCGACTACAGCCTTTACTGGTACATCTTTTTTGGATCCGAACATAGGAGAAAAGTTAGAAAAGTAATACAAAACCCACTATATAGACTTTTCTCACCGATGCAAATCTATTTGAAATATCTATTGATTTTTCTCATATACGAATATAATAATCACATCCTAACTTTCTATACTATGCAATTTTTCAAGCGTATTTTCTTCTTTCTTCTCACGAATATGGCAGTTCTCGCACTCCTGTCTATAGTGATGATGGTAGTGAACTACTTTTTCCCTGGTATACTCTCGGCTAACGGTGGTATGGTACAACTCCTGATCTACGCTCTTGTGATCGGTTTTGGTGGTGCGATCATCTCGCTCCTCATCTCCCGCTGGAGTGCCAAGCGAGCATACTCTATCGTGCTCCTCGATGCTCAGACGGCGAGTCGTGATCCTCAGCTCCAGGTTGTCTGGTCTACCGTCGAGCGGATTGCTCAGATGCATCAGATCACTATGCCAGAGGTCGGATACTATGAGTCTGCAGAGCCCAATGCTTTCGCAACTGGTGCGAGCAAGAACAAGTCTCTCGTCGCTGTCTCGACTGGACTCCTAGCTCAGATGGAGAAAAAAGAAATCGAATGAGTCGTAGGGCATGAGATGGCACATATCCTCAACGGTGATATGGTGACACTCACTCTCCTGCAGTGAGTGATGAATACATTCGTCGTGTTCTTCGCGAATATCGCTGCTCGACTCGTCGCATCATCGATTGCTCGAGACAATGAGACTGTAGGATATTTCACATACAGTCTCATCTCTATGGGATTCCAGCTCGTATTCGGTGCTCTCGCCTCACTCGTGGTCATGTGGTTCTCTCGTACTCGAGAATATAGAGCCGATCTCGGTGGTGCACAATATACATCTCGTGCGAGCATGGTAGCAGGACTCAGGAGACTCCAACAGATGCAAAATGTGAAACCAACACAACATCCAGATGGGAACCTGACAGCGTTTATGATCACAGAGCAAGACTCGTTCTGGTCTACGCATCCATCTCTCGATAATCGTATACGGGCACTCGAGGAGAACTATAGTCTGGTATAATTCTATAGAAATAAAAACCCCTCCAAACTGGAGGGGTTTTGATTAGCAATCATATCTCTCAGAATAACGGATTTATTCGCTAGATATATTATAGAGTTTATTTACTATTTCATCTCGCTCCCCCTCTAGTTTTTTCATCTCTGGATTGGATGATCTCACGAGCTTCAGTATCTCTTTCGGGAGTGGCATACCGATATCCATGACCGGACTGAGAACATGAGCGACATAGATATACTCACTCCGTATATCCCCTACTCTCTCATCGAGTCCATCGATCCTCGTCTCATAGAGATCACGATATGTCCTGATATTCTGGGTGGATTTCGCGAGGGCTATGATCTTCTCACTATTTTCGATAAGGGATTGTTTGAGAGATTCTTGAGTATGAGAGTTAATATCTGGTACAACGAGGAGTTGCAGATTCGTCATATTACATATTCATCAGAAATCATCTTGAAGTTGTCTAAAAATAGACTCAGAGTTGAGCAATCAAAATAAATAAAATAATTCTGGTAGATTCTCTTCGTTATCTATCCCAATAGAAGTGAATGCGTTCCAATTATGTATGTGCTTATAATCAGTGAATGTGAATATATGTCTCTTTTGTCTCCCTGAAACACTACTCCAGGTAAGTCGATATTTTTTAGAAATTATATTCTTTGTTGTTGGATACTCTTCAATTGCACCCAGGCTATTATAATCATACCATCTTTCATTTTCATGTTGCAATGTAATATATGAATTTTGGAGGAAGATTGGCAGTCATAATCAGACAGTATTTGATTGATCATTTTTTCATCAAATAGGTATTCGTGAATAAATTGAAAGGTGAAAGTCTCATTTAGACTCCAATATAGTAAGAATTTTTGCAAAAAGTAATCATGATTTTACTGTAAATAATTTATTATTCTCTATTTTTTCATCAATACAATTTTCAAGAAAATCTTTTAATACAATTTTTTGAGTAACCCCAGTATATTTCTTAAGAATGACTGGATATTGCGGCTTTTTTCATTTTTCGATGATAATAATTGTTGAGTCAGTTGCTACTAATATATTTTGATCTAGCCCTCTTCAATAAAATAGACTTCATATTCAAAAGTCATATATTTTTTGAATTGAGCATTTATCTTTTAGGAAAGAACGAAGTTTATGAAAAGATGGTTGTTGTAGTATGCTTCGAGGAGTAATAAATGCTATTTTTGCATTATCATTCATCAAATAATATCAAAGATAATAAAAATATCCATAAATATTAAATTGAGAATTTCATATACGAAGAAAATTTCAGTCACCTAAATCAATTTTAGAGTATTTTGGATCATTGATATTGATACCAAATAAATTCGCATTATCATATTTTGCATCTCACTTTACATATGGAGGATTTCCTACTACAAAATCAAATTTTACCCGCTTGGTCTCATGTCGGAGGATGATCTCATCGATTTTTGTATCGAGACTCCTCAGATCATCTTTCTTCTTTTTTAGCTCTATAGGTATACTCTTGCGTATATACTCCTCTTCGGTTGTCTCACCTATACGCTCTATCGATGTTTTCTTCTCGAAGTCTTCTATACTCGTAGACTTATCATATACCTTGAGTATATCAGGAGAGTATTTCGACTCGATGAATTCTCGGATATATGCTTTCCTGATATTTATCCTGAGACTAGTAGGATCGATATCTCGTATATCGAGATAGATCTTGAGTATCTCTTCTTCATCACGCTTCGAGAGGAGAGTATTCGATAGAGTATCACCACGGAATGCTCTGATCGTAGTATCTATGATGGTCTCTCCACTATTCGCGAACTCAGCGATACTATCTGTAGTCGAGAATATACGGATCTGTCTATTGATCGGATTGGTGATATTCCCCTCATTATCTATGTTGTGATAGAGGAGAGTCATGAGGATATTCATCTCTGCGAGATAGAGTGGGAAAGCCTCGATATCGAATCAGACGATATTGTTGATGATGAGAGCCTCGGCAAGGAGTCACTTCTCGTGAGATGTGAGATCGAGTGTATTGATAGTATTGACTATGCGACTTGCTGCCTTATAGAGAAATGTTCCTGATCCACATGCAGGATCGATGATCGAGAGACCTGGGATATTGAAATATTGTTTCTCTATTTCCTCAGCTGTGAAGTTCGACTTTCCTATAGGAGCAGACTGAGCAAAGGTGTTTTTTATATTTTGTATTCCGTAGGATTCTATAGTATTTTTGATATAGATCTCTGTATATCCGACCTCTTCGAGCATATATTCGACGATATCTGGGGGTGTGAATACCTGTCACTTCTTAGTATCGTCTTCTTTGTAGCGTTCTTTGAGATAGTTTTCATAGACGGTACCGAATATATCTTGTTTCACACTCTTGAAATTGTATTTGATGATGAACACATAGAGATCCAGAAATGGTCGAAGAGCGACGAGTTCTCACTCATAGATACCCTCTTCGCTATATTTGGTTCGGATTTTCTCGAGTATTGTTTCTTGTTCATTTTTGTAGCTCGTGTAGAATCGTGCGAGAAACCCGAGTTTTTTGAATATATGTTGGGTGAGCTTGTTCCACTCTTCTCGCTCGAGGAGGTCGACCAGTTCAGATACTGAGAGGAGATCGATATTTTTTTTATCTTGTATGATCTTCAGGAGGATGAATTGTATGATAAAACTATATACTCCCTTGATCTTCATACCATCATCATACTCAGATCCAAATGCTCCAGCAAGCTCGAAATCAGCAAGCACATCTTCGGCAAGTCTGATCAGATCGGCATGAAAATCTTCGATAATAAATTCACTCTGAGATACGAGCGTCGAAAGCGAGGTAAATGATGTGAGATAATAATCTTTCTTTTCAAATAGTTTATCTTTTTTGCGTTTTCAATCTTCTGTCGCGAGTTCTGGGAGTGTCAGAGTCGTATATCCACCATGGTATCCTCGAGTATAGAATCTCCATGTCCACCCATCAGTGAGTATCCCATAGAGAGCATTTTTTCGCTTCATATATTTTTCTATCTGCCATTCTCATTTCTTCAGATTCTCATACATTTCTACTTCTACTGGTACTATGATACCATCGATGTTGAGTATGAAGTCATCACCCCTATCACCATCATCACCACGAGTTGCTTCATATCTATAGGTATGAGATATCTTGGCATTTCCAGGAGAGAGGGAGAATATATCACTCTCGAGGATATCTTTCGAGAATCACTGAGTGCCATCTCCGATTTCTTTTCCACGATAGAATTCTCTATTTTTTTGATACTTTTCGATGAGTTTTTGGATCGATATAGGCATATACGAAAAGTAAAATTCTGAATGATATTCTATAATCTACGATAGAGTCAATATCTCATATCCTGTCTCGGTGACGAGGATAGTGTGTTCGAACTGAGCGGAGAGTGATCCATCCTTGGTTCTCGCTGTCCAGTTATCTCGGTCGAGTTTTGATGCGAATTTGCCGAGATTGATCATCGGCTCTATGGTGAATACCATCCCTACTTGCATCTTGGGTCCAGTATTGCGTTCAGCCTTGTGATAGACATAGGGCTCCTCATGGAACGCTATACCAACACCATGTCCCGTGTAGTCTCTCACGACCGAGTATCATCTCGACTCTGCATACTGCGATATGGCGTATCCGATATTCCCGAACTGATTGCCTGGTCTCACCTCTGCGATCCCGATCTCCCATGACTTCTTCGTCACTGCGATCAGCTCTCTCGCCTTCTCACTCACATCACCGACACTATACATACGAGATGCATCACCGAAGTATCCATCGACGATCGTCGTGACATCGATATTGAGTATATCTCACTCCTGGAGTATCTCATCTGCTCTGGGTATACCATGACAGATGACGTCGTTGAGTGATATACAGGTAGATCTCGGGTAGCCTCACTTGCCCCAGCTATTGTTGCCCTTGTAGTCTATGCAGGCAGAGGTACCTCCATTCGATAGGATAAAGGTATTCATGATATTATCCAGCTCTAGCGTCGAGACTCCGGATCGAACATATGACCCGATCATATCGAGTGTACGAGCGGTGAGATTCCCTGCTTTGCGGATTCCTGCGATTTGCTCAGGTGTTTTGATGAGTATTTTGGACATATTGGAGTAAAATTATTTGCAGTATAGAAAAAAAAGAATATATTGCAAATATTGACAAATAATATTCATTATTATGAATTCATCATACAATGAACTCGCAAATGAGGTAGATCTCTATCGTTCCCTTTTTCAGCTCATTTCTATACATCCTGGAGTCAATGGTTGATATAACTGGAAACTCGGTGAAAAGTGAAAAGAGAAGCAGATATTCGTATCGTCTACAGGGATACAAGAGAAGCCACTAAAACCCAAAGAGCTCGCAGTACTCGCCATAGCACTATCAGAATGAAATGAGAGATCTGAACTCGATAGATTATCCGCACAATCAAAAATAATGGACGCTGGTATCATAACGGTATGAGATATCGTGAGTACTACCCAGCATCTTGTCACGATAACCCGTAGAGAGCATATAACGAATAAGAGATTCATCGCGAATGCTACAGAAAATACTGCAAAAATAACTGTACTCCTCTGAGCCTATCATAGTATTGCAAAGCATCTCATAGCAAATCATGATGATATCAATGATCCTGAGTATATGATTCTTTTGGGATACATTATAGCTATTTTATGATATAGATATGAGTTCCGACCATATATGATCAATCATAATTTGACTGATACGAATTGGGTACAAGTGTACGATTCTATGTTTTCTAGTTTCAGTGAAACAAGCAAGGCACACTATGCTGATGAGTGATACTATGCACTTTGGGAGGTGTTTCGCTCTATTCGCAATGAGATAGAAACCAAAATACTCATCAAAAAAACTAAACAAGATCTCCTCGTGAGTTCCCCGATTACGCCTACACTTGTTTCGTGATTGCTCGTAGGTATATTTAGCCGATCACTTCCCTCGGCTTCGACCCATCTGCAGGACCCACTATCCCCATAGACTCGAGTATATCCACGACACGAGCAGCACGACCGTATCCGAGCTTCATATGACGCTGGAGCATAGAGGTAGAGCACTTGCCTGCTGATCTCACGAGCTCTATAGCAGCCTCGATCACTGCCTGATCCTCAGATCCTGCATCACTCGGATTGTTGGTGCTAGATCACTCCCAGTTGGTAGCACGATCCCCATCCACGATAGATGAGTCATATATATCTGCGAGCATCTGAGGATCTATCGTCCGCTTGATATGTCCGACTACTCGCTCGACCTCATCTGTCTCGACGAGTACTCACTGTATACGAGTCGTCGCCATAGCTCCAGTCGGGAAATAGAGCATATCTCCACGACCGAGGAGATCCTCTGCTCCATACGCATCGAGAATAGTACGAGAGTCTATACCAGATGCTACGGTAAATGCGACTCGAGATGGCACATTGGCCTTGATGAGACCTGTGATGACATCGACTGATGGTCGCTGGGTTGCGAGGATCATATGGAGTCCTACGGCTCGAGCCTTTTGTGCTATGCGTGTGATAGCTGACTCGACTTCTTTTTTGTTACCACTCATCATGAGATCGGCGAGCTCATCTATGATGATGACTATAGCAGGCATACGGTCCTTGTCGCTTACTTTCGCATTATACTCTTCGAGGTTACGAGCGTTGAGCGGCTTGAGTGTCGAGTATCGTCTCTCCATCTCAGCGACTCCCCACTTGAGAGCGTTGAGTGCCTTATCTGGTGAGTTGATCACTGGAGTGAGGAGATGTGGGATACCATCATAGACTCCGAGTTCGACTTGCTTGGGATCTACCATGATCATACGGAGTTCTGAGGGAGTATTTTTGTAGAGGAGTGATAGTATGAATCCGTTCATTCCTACAGATTTGCCACTTCCTGTCTGACCTGCGATGAGGAGATGTGGCATCTTTGCGAGATCTCCGACGATGAAGTCACCATTGATATCCTTGCCCACAGCGATCGCGAGCTTGGACTTGTGTCTGGTGAATGCAGTATCCTCGAGGACCTCTTTGATACCCACAGTATCTCGTTTCTCATTTGGCACCTCGATACCTACGAGTCCGAGCCCTGGGATTGGTGCCTGTATTCGTATAGATTTTGCCTTGAGTGCGAGTGTGAGATCTTTTTTGAGGGCTTCGATTTTGGCGAGGCGGACTCACTCTGATGGTCGGAGTCGATACTGGATCACAGTGGGTCCAACACACTCATCCTCCATCTCGACATCGATACCGAACTGGAGGAATGTACGTTGTATCAGGAGTGACTTCTCCTCGATCTCTTCTGGAGAGACGACATTGATATGCTCTATATCATTGAGTAGACGCAGACTCGGGAAAACCCAAGTCCCGAAGTCGACAGCTCTGGCTGGATGATTGGATTCGATTTTTTTGCCTTCTGGGGTTTCGAGTGGGATTTTTTTGGTGAGACCTGAGAGTGCATTCGCGAGGAGTGACTTTCCTGTTTGAGGTTTTCCGGATTTTTCTATGAGTTCTGGATTTTTTTTGTTATGGATAGCTGCGAGTTTTCGCTCGAGTTCCTCAGCTTTCTTTTTGTAGATATCATCGACTTTTCATTTTTTTGTGACAACGATATCCTCATCATCTGATGGTATGACCATATCTCGCATATTGCGGATGCTCGGTACCGATTCTCTGACTCGAGACAATATAGCCCTATATGAGATGCGGAGTGTGAGGTAGAGGGCGACGAACCAGAGGACGATGAGTGCGATAAAAGCTGGTGCCGATCCAAGGAGTAACTTCAGTAGGCCAAATATATCAAGTATACCTATAGCACTGTGTATATTGGTACTCAGATTGCCTATCTGGTAGTCAGCGTACCAACCCAGGAGAGATGTACTGGCGACAAAAAATAAAAGAATCCCAACAAATCGAGATATCGACCAACTCGCTCGCTTCACGAGTATCATCACACCGAGAGCCATCAAGAGAGGAGAGCATATCCATCTGAATGAATCCCCAAAAAAGAGACGTCATCATTGGGATAGATATTTGCCGACAAATGGCTCTGCAATACTCGGATCTGTCAGCTCTCGAGTAGAGAGTACCATGAGTACGGCGAGAGTGACGAGGATACCTCATGCGATGATATTGGTCAGTTCGTACGAGAGGAGCGGTGTATGATGTGGAGTGGATTTGCGACGAGACATATGATGTTAGTATATACAAAAACGAGGCAGAGGCAAAAGGAAAAGAGAAATATATTTTGCAAGGAAAAAAGAAAAAGTCTTGACTTGGTATCTTTAATTTTTATTATACATCATATGTTAATTTGTTCACACATTCCTATTTCTGGACTTTCTGTAATGCAGGGAGTTAATAACGGGCTATCGGATAGGACTATACCTGAAACGATAGAGTATATTATTCGCGATGGACTCAACTGAAATCTTACATTAGATGAATCCAAAAAATATGAGCATTTTTTTTCTGAAGCATGCAAAGTTCTCTGAATTGGGGAATCTTCCGATTGAGATGATCATATATCAAGATTTATTAGCATAGAACAATATCCAAGACTTATTAAGTTGTACTTGTCGATATGCATAAACAATAAAAGCAAGATTTCTACTCTCTTACAACGTCAATATCAAGAAACATTTATACATTGAGATACTAGAATTTCAATATGAGAAAACTCATTCTATGAAGTATCTCAGAATATGCATGGTGATGTATCCCTCAGGCAATATCCTCGTATTGATAAGATACAAAGTGAACTTTTTCAAAAGGATTGGCTTGATATTAGTGATATAAAATGAGATCACATATCTATGTATCAACACACTATGAGTTTTGTATCGGCACTTCTTAAGTCTTTCAGGCTTGCATGATGAGATAATTCAAAGCTAGCAAAGATACTTCTGGAATTAGACTGAGAATTTGTTAAGGTAGTACACGCAGCTGATAGTGGAACAGATGATGGAGCAATTGATAGATGACTATATGCAGCAAATAGCAAACAAAATCAATCAGAGAAATATCTAGGAATCTATATACATTCTCATCATAGTAGTTGATACCAATCAGCCTTTAATAAGGATTCCAAAGAACTAGAATTCTGGGAGGTAAAAAGAAATGAAGATGCTTCCTTTGAAGAAAAAAAAGTAATGAGTATATCTAGTGAAGACATACATCTTTTATTAAAAGATGTATGTATACTTTCTGGAAGAGATTGATATTGACCAAGAATACTTATATCAAAATTTATTGAAAATAGCTAATTCTATACTTCGTAGTTTTTTCTTATTTTATATTGCTTTTTTCTAAAAATCGATAAAATACTTTTTGTTCGCGAGCATAGCTCAATTGGCTAGAGTACCGCCTTGCCATGGCGGCCGTTGTGGGTTCGAGTCCCATTGCTCGCTCCAGAAAAATCAAATTCTCATCCGTCAGGATGGGATTTTATTTTTCTAGGAGTGTATGGGATGAGAATCGCAGTAAAAATACCCACTGCTCTTGGTATTTTTACTGAGAGAGCCGGCACGCGGCGAAGAGCGTGGAGTCCCATTGCATCTATTTTTCCTTGCTTTTTTCACTCTTTTCTATAGAGTTTGCAGAGTCTGATTTTGGAGAGGTCGCATAGTGGCAGTCGTTCTCACCCATTGGAACGGGTGCGTGGGGTAACTCACCGGGCTTCGATCTCCTCGCGTCTCCGCCTCATCATACTTGTTCTTATATATTCGGAGAGGTCGCATAGTGGCCTAGTGCACACCCTTGGAAAGGGTGCATATCGCAAGATATCGGGAGTTCGAATCTCCCTCTCTCCGCCAGTAGATAAAATAGACACACTTCCCAGGGAGATGAGAAGTTTATGCCCGTAGGGGTAAATCTCCCTCTCTCCGCCAGTTAATAAAATAGACACACTTCCCAATTTTCATATTTCCAACTTTTTCTCATCATGATGAATCTCATATCCAAACTTGCTCAGAAGCCAACTGATAAAACTATCCGTATCACTCGTATTATATTTGCAATTATTCTCATACTCACCATCGTTCTTGGTTGGACTGTCACTCGTACAGAGTTCGATCTACCAGAGCAGATCAGATATATTCTCTTCGTATTTCCTCTTATTGGGCTGATCCGTTGAGTGTTTGATCCAGGTGTGTTCCGTAAAAAGATCTGGAAATGGACAGTAGTCGGACTTGGGATCACTATGATACTCATATCTCTCTTTGTTATCGAGGATCAGGCTATCGTATCCCAGACTCAGGCTACAATTATCAGTACTGGGAGTATCAATATCGCAGATATAGCTGCAGCTCCAGTCCTTTCGGTTCCGTTTACTCTATCTACTGATAACTTTTTTGGATTCTTTGGATTTGTTCTCACTCTCATGGGGCTCATACTCAACAGCAAGAATATCACCCTCAAAAATGAACGATATGGTGAGGTAGTCAAGAAAATACGAGTATAGTTATATCATATTAAGAAAACACTCAATTATGGGTGTTTTTTTTGACAAAAAAAGAAGTACGTGATAGAGTTCTCTTATCTACTTCATGAGATGGTATACTTCACATACCAAACAAACAAATATACATACTTTTTTGTACATTTTTTATACAAATCGTGCACACCATACAGGTGGCACACCCCAATCAATACACGAGCTGGTCATACTCACGAAAACAGACCAAAATGCAGTAGATCGCAGATGATGTCAAAAGTGAAGAGAAGACATCATAAAATCCCCAATCTCGGCTACAAATTCACTTTTAACAGCCAATTATGAGAGAGGGATTTTTTTTATCTAAGTACTTACTTTTTTTCTAATATTTTTTCTCACTCTCTTATTATTTCAGAGTCTATCCGAATATTTCTTCGTGTTATAAAATAACCTATAATAAATATTATTAAACTTACGGGCAGAGTCATAATAAGATAAATCAATGGAATCCATGAAAATTCACTACTTCTCATTCAGACAAGCATTATCCAAATAAAGATTATACTATTTGTGATTAAGAAGAAATATAGGGGTTTTATTATCTCTTTGGATTCCATTACTTTGCTACTAGCATATATATGAAAGTATATTCAATACAATATAGCAAAACTAGCTATATTGATAGGAGGATACATGAATATAATAGCAGGAAATGACAACATGTTTAATATTAACATCTTTTTTAAGATTAGAATTTGAATTACGCCCCAAACTTAAACAACATCACATCACCATCTTGGACTATATACTCCTTCCCTTCCATTTTGACTTTTCACTTTTCCCGGGCACCTGCCCAGCCTCCGAACTCGATGAGATCTTTGTAGTTGACGGTTTCTGCTTTGATGAATTTTTTCTGAAAGTCAGTATGGATGACTCCTGCTGCCTCTGGTGCTGTGTCGCCACGATGGATCGTCCAGGCTCTCACCTCGATCTCACCTGCGGTGAAGTAGTACTGGAGACCAAGGAGATCATAGCACTTGCGGATAATAGCGTCCATAGGATTGAACTCTACCCCCATATCTGCGAGGAACATTTTTTTATCCTCATCAGTGAACTCGAGCATATCCATCTCGATTTTCGCTGATACTGGTAGTACTGGGATCTGAGGATCCATGATACCTGTCATAGCTCTGAGATCTCACTCAGGAGTATTGATAGCATCTTCAGCGATATTGACTGCATAGACAAATGGCTTGTTCGTGAGGAGGTGGAGATCTGCGATCATGAGTTTTTCCTCACTCGTCATCTCCATGAGAGATACGATCTTGCCATCCTCGAGCTGGGTTTTGACTCGTGTATAGATTTCCTCACGAGCCTTTGCTTCTTTATCACCAGCTCTGACTTTTTTCTGATTATCACCGATTCTACGATCGATCGTATCGATATCTGCGAATATGAGTTCGAGATTGATGATCTCGATATCCCGCTTGGGATCGAGTGATCCTGATACATGGTGTACATTGGAATCATCGAATGCTCTCACTACCTGGAGTATCGCATCCACAGAGCGTATATGAGAGAGGAACTTGTTCCCGAGTCATTCTCCTTTTGATGCTCACTCGACGAGACCCGCGATATCGACGAACTCGACGGTTGCAGGGATGATCTTGGCACCATTTACTACTCTACGGATCTGTTCTAGGCGTTCATCATTGACATTGACGATACCAGTATTGGGCTCGATAGTACAAAATGGAAAATTCGCAGCCTCAGCAGCATATGACTTCGTGAGAGCATTGAATAATGTAGACTTACCGACATTTGGGAGACCGACGATACCGACTTGCATTTTTTGTGGGGTTATAGATTGATCCTCTGGATTGGCGACTTGGTCTGTGGAAATATAGTTCCCGTGAGAATATGATATCCTCCGAATATCGCTATAACTATCATGAGGATGAGATATATTCGTGTGATCGGTGTGACGTATCGTGAGTACTGTCGGTAATCACGTATATGCATCATAAAAACTGCGAGAAATCCGAAGATTCCTAGAAGCAGGAACAAATAGAGACCGAAGAAAATATAGTTAGACATAGGCGGATTATATCAAAAAATTGCTTACTTGCAAATGAGAATCAATTATCTACAGTCTCATTTTTTGTAGCATCGTTTGCCTATTTGTTGGTTACTCGACGAGAGTCCTAGGAGCTCAGATACAGTTACGAAACTAAATCCTCGAGACTTGAGATCGGCTATGATAGCACTCATACTTGCTACACTTGTTTCATGGATATCATGCATGATGAGGATATCTCCATTTTTTGCGTGAGATATTCCGGCTATATTTTTCTCTATACTATGAGTCTGCCAGTCTCGTGTATCGATCGACCACATAGCAAATGGCATAGCTATATCTGCGAGTATGCCTGTATTGGTCGCTCCATATGGTGGACGAAAAGTATGCGGATACTCTCAGATGGCTCTATATATTGCCTGATCCGTGATATAGAGTTCATCTCGAATTTGTCCAGATCCCAGCTTGGTGAATGCTGTATGTGAATAGGAGTGATTGCCGATCTCATGTCACTCTCTATGCTCCCGTCTGAGAATATCAGGGTATTTCTCTGCATTGCGACCGAGTACATAGAATGTTGCATGTACGCCTTCTTTTTGCAATATATCGAGAAGTGTATTTGTATAGAGTTCTGACGGACCATCATCGAATGTGAGGGCAATCACTTTTTTGCTCATTGGTACCACTTCACCAGAGATAGTAGACTGATTACGAGCATGATATAGGTCAAAAAAGAAGCTCAAAGTCGGCATATGTACTGGCTCATTGCTCCCAAAATGGAATACAAAATCATCCCCCTCTAGAGTGATATCTCTATAATTCGCATATGATGGATCGATCTGCACGCCCGATCATATCGATTGTTTGAGTTGCACCATGACGGCTCGGCTCAGGGTATCGAGATAACGCTTTGATATTATTTTCTCTATTTCGATTTTTGGTGGAGCTATTGGCGTAGGATGGGTACTCGTATCTGATCTTGTATTGGCTGAGATAGTCTCATGGATGAGTTCGGAGAGAGTCATATCTGACTCACTCGCCAATACAAAAACACCAACTCCCGAGAGAGTGGTGAGAATGAGTGCTATGTATATCCTATATGATCAAGTAGACATATGGCGAGTATAGGAAAAACCTGATTTGAGTCAATCGATTATTGTATATATTGTTGTATCTTTGTATTCATCACTGTGACACCAAAATCTCGTGCTCGACTCCGACAATCTCACTGCATATTTCTGAGGGTTTCTTGGCTTGTTTTTTGGATTATTTCTACGAGATTATTCTCGAGATCATCTACCCCAATGAGATATCCAGTCTTGCCTGGTATCATGCTCTCTCTATATCCTCATTCTCAGACTGCTATAGTGGGGACTCCACATGCCATCGACTCTATAGCTACCATTCCGAAGTCCTCATGGGCACTAATACAGATACTCGAGAGAGCACCAGCAATCAATTGTGAGAGATTATTGTTATCTGAGAGTTCATGAAAAATAATATTGGCATAGCCTCTTCAGAGTTGTATGAATTCATCCTTTTGACTATCATGTTTTCCATAGAGTATGACGATATTTTTATCTTGCATTTGCTGAAAAGCTCGGATGATAGTATCGACTCGCTTGGCATGAGTGAGTCTCGAAAATGATATATAGTATCACTTATATGATATTGTTATTCATTCTATTGCGATTATTTGCGATATCGATTTCTCATCAAAAATATTGAATTTTTCTAGATCAACACCTGGATATATGATGATGGCATCATCTCTCCCGCACCATTCGGACATCCGTTTTTTGTTTGCCTCTGAGTTTACGAAAATAGTCCCTATTTTTGCGAGTTCTCTCCTATAGAGGCATCTCAACAATAGAGAGAATATGAGAAAAAATGGACGAGCGAGAAGTGGCACTTTTGCGAGATATTGTGATCTCTGATCAAACAGATGACGAGAGATAGAGTGAGCATAGTAGTATGTTTTTGTGCCAGGTTTTACTCTCCATATTCCTGTGATGGCTTCGTTTGAGAAGAGGATACTATCATAATTCGCAGTTATCTTCTCTGATGTATAGAATTGCCACTTCATCCGGAGAAACCCGAACATTCCCCTCCGCCATCCTGGATCTACCTCGAATATATCTCATATGAATCACATAGACCAGGCATCATAACAATCCGGAGACCATATAGCTGTGGCGATATCGGCAAGCGATCATTTTGCTATCTCGATATTCATCCGTTCTGCTCAGCCTCTCATCAGGTATGTATCGTGGAAAACGAGGATTTTTGACATAGGTGGATTATATCAATATTTGTTTGAATTCCAAAGGAAAATAGATATAGTAATAACAGTTGATATCTCTAAATCCAAAAATATGTCTAAGAAAGCAGTCAGCTCAAAAATCAAAAGAAAACCAATATCAGACTTCCTCATACCGACGATCATCGACAAGGTTGGTGGTCAAGAAAGGGCTTATGATATATATTCTCGGCTTCTCGAGGATCGTGTGATATTTCTCTGAGATGCTATCGACTCGATGGTTGCTAATACGGTGATTGCTCAGCTCCTATTTCTCGAGAAACAAGATCCCAAGGCTCCGATCACTCTCTATGTGAACTCTCCAGGAGGTCATGTGACTGCTGGACTCGCGATCTATGATACTATGCAGTCGATCAAGCCTGATGTCATCACCGTCGCTGTCGGTCTCGCGGCAAGTATGGGATCTATCATCCTCGCAGGTGGAGCCAAGGGGAAGCGATATGCTCTCCCGCATGCTGAGATCATGATCCATCAGCCACTCGGAGGTATGGAGGGTCAGGCGATCGATATCAAGATCGCAGCAGAACATATCATCCGTACTGGAGAAGTCCTCTACAAGATACTTGCCAAACACTCAGGACAAGATATCGACACGGTTCGTCGTGACTGTGATCGTGACAACTTCATGACAGCAGAACAAGCAATGAAGTATGGGTTGATCGATAAGGTAATATAAAATATGAATTCCCAAATACACAATCTCCTCAATAAGTGAGTCTCTCGTATCATCGATGGAGATCACTTGCGTGATGCTCTCGACTCGGGTAAGAAACTGAAAATCAAACTCGGTATCGACCCATCAGGAACTGTTATCCACCTTGGACATATGGTTCCTATTTTGAAACTGAAACAATTCCAAGAACTCGGACATGAGATCATCATCATCATCGGAGATGCTACGGGTATGGTGGGAGATGCGAGTGACAAGGACTCTGAGCGACCCATGCTCCAGAGAGAGCAGACCCGTGAGAATGGTCGGATATTTATCGAGAAATTCTCGAAAGTCCTCGACCTCTCGAAAACCAAAATCGTCTATAATAGTGACTGGCTCGATAAGGTGAACTTTGCTGGAGTTGGCGAACTCGCGAAGCACTTCTCTGTTGCTGAGATGCTCGACCGAGATAACTTCTCGAAGAGATACAAGGGTGGAGTTCGTATCTCTCTCCAAGAGTTCCTCTATCCACTCATGCAGTGATATGATAGTGTCGCACTCGACTGTGATGTGGAGCTCGGTGGCACAGAGCAATATTTTAACTTGCTCGCAGGTCGTAGACTCCAAGAGGCCTATGGGCAGAGGAAGCAAGATATCATGATGTTCGACCTCCTCGTCGGATCTGATGGGAAGAAAATGTCTAAAACGAGCCCCAATACGATCGCGATCGATGAGAAAAAAAACCCAATGTATCAAAAGCTTATAAACATCCAAGATGATCTCATCGTGAAGTACTACGAGCTCGCGACAGATATGACTCTCGAAGAAGTCGCAGTCGTCAAAAATCGTCTCGAGTGAGGCGAGCATCCGAATATCTTAAAAGATGAACTCGCTCAAAGAGTTATTATGATGTATCATGGTAGTAGATACGATCCAAATGATAAAGATGATGAAGATAATATTGAAAGCTATAACATACTTACACATGAAAATTATAGTTTACATAAGAATATGTGAAGCTGAATCCTTCAGTTTACTTGAACTCCTATAGCAAATTTACTTTGTCATATGTGATTTTGTGGAACTATGGGTGATGCAAAAAATGCTATTAATTGATGAAGTGTTCGTGTTGATTGAGAAGTAGTTGATATAAAATGTATGATCCGACCAGAATGAAAGAATTTTATTCTAGTTGAAATGTGAAAGAAAAAGGCGAAGCGAGTATTTTTATAATTCATTTTTCTTATGCCATTCATACTCGTCTATGTCACTCATCCATCCAAGCCTGAAGCTCTGAGAATAACTGCCGAACTCCTGAATTCTCATCTCATCGCTTGTGCCAATTTTTTCCCTATAGAGAGTATGTACTGGTGGGATGGGAGACTCAGTAGTACAGAGGAGATCGTCACGATCTACAAGACTCCTACGCAGAACTGGGAATCTCTCAAGACAGCTATACAATCATCTCACAAGTATGATATCCCGTGTATCATCAAGATACAAGAGGTCGAAGCAAATCAATCATACGAGAACTGGATACATACTGAGACTGATAGTAGCAAGAGCGTATCACCTCCCCCTCAGCAAGATTCTTTTAATCAACTTTTTTAAAATATGTTCCCATCTCTCCTCTCCTACATCTCAGGTATTCTCACGCTCCTCATACTCGATGGAGTGATGATATGGTTCGTGATATTGCCAACGTTCAAGAAATATATACCAGCATATCTCAACACAGATATGAACTTCCTGGCTGCTATAGCGTTTTATCTCCTCTATATCCTCGTACTCCTTCTTCTCGTAGTGTTACCAGGAGCCGAGCAAGGACTCTGACTGCAGAAGATCATCATCAATAGTGCTCTCCTTGGATTCTGAGCATATATGACCTATGAGCTCACTTCGATGAGTGTGATGAAGTGATGGAGTTGGGAGATGGTGATGATCGATACGATCTGGTGAACACTACTCACTGCTATCATCGGAGCAGTTATGTATATTGTATATCGTTATTTTGTATAAATGAGATATATTTCACTTATTTTCATCTGTATTTTTTGTATTTTTCTTGATCTTGGATCAAAGTATTATTTTGATAATCACTTTGTGATAGACTATTGTGAATATGAGGAGTGAAAAAATTTTTCTGATGAAAGATCATTGGGATGATTATCTCCTGAACTCCTTTGTTCGAGTGATTATGGAGAAGCACAAATACTAAATTCCTATATAAAAAAAGCAAATGTCTCTATAGTTTGAGAATATATTACATTCCAACTCTCTCATAATCAATGAATAGCATTCTCATTCCCAATAGAGGGAATATATCTCAAAATAGTTACTATATGACTTATTTTTGCTATATTTTTTTATTATGTATCAGTAGAATATCCAAAAAATATCAGACTTCTTGATATTGCCTATTCTCTCATATTTGCTGGAGCTCTGTCGAATGGATATGAGAGAATATTCAAATGATATGTTATAGACTTCATCTCTATAGAATACTTTGCTATTTTGAACTTTGCGGATATATTTATATTCATTGGTGCCTGCATATTATTCATCTCCTATTATGTCCGAAAACAGTAATACATTATCAGATATATCTCTCTCTGCGGAGGAGTTGCTGGGTCCACCACGAGTAGATATTATCGGTATTGGTATGATGGTACTTGTTGCTATTGTTGTCTGATTTCTCTCCTCGATTGGGGTAGTTATATTCGCATTTCTCTCTCTTGGTACTTTCTCCCTCGGGAGTGGTATATCCCCGATACTCCTTGCTATGATCACATTCTTCGCACTGACCGTCAGCAATATGCTCTACCTCTGGAGTGTGAAGGGTATATTCCCTCATATATATACAGGGAGTAGGACAACATATCTCCATGCATCCGTATTCTCTATTATCCTCTATATCGCGATTGCCCCTCTCTATCTGATCGTCAACTCTATGGTCGTAGATGGATCTGGGATACTGATCGCCTATATTGCCCATGTTCTTCTCAACATATTCGGACTCGAGATCATCGTGAGTATCCTCTCTAACTATCGCTATTCCCTCCTCTCTATCTACTCGAGTATCGTAAGTTTGATACTCACAGCAAGTATACTATTTCTTGTATATATACAGACGCACTCAGATTCGAGCAATGCCCTATTTGTTCTCCTTGGGCTCTCTATGCTCGCATTTGTAGTGGCTATTTTTGTGACATTTTTGATCAGATACTGTTACTATCGTATCTATATATCTTCTGGATATGACCCTATTGGTGATGTGTTTGCTCAGGTCGAGCGTGATGCCAAACTGACTGAAAAAGAAGTCGAAAAACAACTCTTTGCTCAATAATCAACTCACTCTATGCATCAACTTGTCCGCAAAACTCTCGAAACCTATATACATGAGAAACGTATCATCACACAATGAGATATCCCAACAGATATGCTCCCGATGATGTCGACTCGACAATCAGTATTTGTCACTCTCTATATGGATGGACGTGTTATTGCCTCATCTGGCCGTATCCAGTGTCAGAAGGAGAATACTGTCTATGAGGCTATAGATGCGACTATGCTCTGTCTCAAGGATATACGGTTTGCGACCAATATGCAATCCAGTGAAAATATATCCAATATCCATATACGAGTTGATCTATTTGCTCCAGAAGATCGCCGTATGATCCAGAGTTCATCAGAACTCAATATACGAGACGAGTGACTGATCCTGCTCTCACAGAATCTCGGAGTCATATCAGTAGTGCTCCCCCATATGATACACCTTGATCCTACTCCTGAGAGATATTTTGCACTTGCATGCCAAAAAGTATGACTCGATCCGAATAAGCTCACTCATGCCGACTATGTTCTCTATGCACTCAAAACAAGAGAATTCACTGATATGGTGTAAATGTACTTTTTAAAAAAATTTAAGTCTTAATTTTAGAGTTTCACAGGAAGCTCTTTTTATAATATTTACATTCTTTCTGGAGTTTGCAGCTTTCGCATTTTGGTCGTCTTGCGATACAGTGATATCTCCCGAAGAGTACGAGTGGATGATGGAGGAGTTGCTTGGTGGCAATATCAAAAATCCGATCTATTTCTCTGTCTGTCTCATTGGGGGTATGGGTATCGACTATTCCAATCCTATTCATCACACGATGTATATGTGTATCGACACCGACATATGGCATATCATAGAGAACAGCAAGGACGACTTTGGCTGTCTTGATCCCGATACCTGGGAATGTCTGTATGAGTTTGAGGTCATTTGGGATGATACCATCATACTGTGTTGCGAGTATCGTTCCAGTTTCTTTGATATATTTGGATTTATTTCGAAAAAAATTCACATATTTCAGATGTTCCTCGATATCCTCAAGAGGTATATCAATTACATCTTTCGCTTCTCGAACTCGAGCAAAAAATGGTGGAGTTATTTTATTCACTTGTTTGTCCGTCGTCTGAGCCGATAGTATGACTGCACAGAGCAATTGGAACGGTGTATCATAGTTGAGTTCGATCTTATTTCCACCATATTCATCTATGATTGGACCCAAGATTTTTCACCAGTTTTTTTTCATATTATAGAATTATATATTGTACCATATTCTATTTTGCAGTCTCTCCATATATGAGATCGAGATTTTTCTGGCATATTACAGTATCAGAACAGACGAAGAGTTTACCAGGGATACGGGCATCGATATAGAGAACAGATCAGTCAGTCAGTTTCAGAGGATTGTTAGCTATATAGGTACGTAGAGTGATGAGTTGACCTAGGATATTTTTTGGAATAGTTCTATTTTGGATCTCGTTATCATCTTGTAGGGCAAACATAATATGTGTATGTGACTCGAGAATGATATGGAGTTCATTCTCATCTACATAGTACCGAGATCGTGCTAAGTGCAATGTTGCCCATTCTGTAGAGAATACCTGAAATATCTGAGATATGATGTTCATATTATATTCTTCTATTGCCTGTTTATAGCTCAAAAATAAGTCTCCGATCATTGCGGGTGCTGTGATATCGAGATGATATTTTGCTACGGTATCTCAGAGATCTCTCTCAGGGATAAGGACTCCATTGCTCGATAGTCACCACTTCTTGTTCGCTATCCCACTGATAATAGTATCAAATGGTACTTGAGCTCCTGTTATGAGTACTTTGACGCCATTAGGATAGTATCTGTCGATACTCACTCAGGCGAGATTGTGCATACTCAATTTGAGTCTACGAGCTATATCTGCTTCATCAAGGAGGAATATACTCTGTCCATAGATCCCCTCGAGTGATCGGTATGCAATTGCTATATCCACTCATGGAGTCATAGCCTCTACCATGACTTGATTTGGACTGATTTTGAAATATGGAGAAAAAACTACTATATATACTGATAATAGTATGAGCATCATACCAATCATACTCATCATATATCCGTAGTTTTTCATGATATTTCCAGTGATAATTTTCTCCTGGAAAAATGTCGAAAAAGCCCGATATCATGATCTATGATTGTTGATCTTGCTCGTATTTCTGGAACTCTGGAATCGATCATCACTATTTGCTCCACCAAAAAGGTACTTTTGTTTTTTTTCACTTTGTACCTCTTTTTTCCATTTTTTTTGACCTCATTTGGTGAGTTTGGAGATGTAGTATGCTATCTTATTTCGAAAGTCCATATTGCTTATCGAGTTCTTGGATGAGTGAGAGTATATCGCCTTTTTTATCGATATTTTTTGCTACGCGAAATCGGATCCGAGGAGTCCGACGCAAACCGAGCTCTCGAGATATACGACTATGGATAGTTCCTGCGATCGGTGCGAGAAATGCCGTGAGTTCCTTATCATCTCACTGACCGTGTATCATCACATCAGCATAGCTCTTGTCACTCGAGATGATAATCTCGAGTACTGATATGATACCATGATTGTGCTCATAGTCACGGGAGAATGCGAGTATCTCTTCTATAGCGAGAGTGCGGATACATTCAGAGAGGCGGTCACTTTTTATAGTCATTATTTATAGATTATTTTTGAGTATTGGAGATGAGAGATGCAGGATTCCAGTATAGAGAAAATATATAAAAAAGAAAATCTAATCCAGGAATTTTTTCAGATCACTCTTGAGTGGGGCCTCAAAATTGTATTCATGGTCGAATAGGTTAAAATTGAGCCTGAATGCATGGAGCCACTGTCTCGTGAGTCAATACGATTCGAGAGCTTCTATATTCGCTCTATCATTGCCGTAGACCTTGTCTCCTACGATCGGATATCCGATCGATGAGAGATGTACTCGGATCTGATGAGTACGGCCCGTGAGGAGATCTACCTCGAGGAGTGTATATTTGCCAGCAATGATGGCTTTATTGAGAAATTTTGTTTTAGCGAGTTTCGGATTGCTGGGATCTAGCGTTGTCATCTTTTTGCGATCGTAGGGATCTCGTCCGATGAATGACTCGATATATCACTCACGATCCTTCACGATACCAACGACGAGTGCAAGATAGGTCTTGTGAATAGTGCGTTTGGCGATCTTGAGTTGGAGAGTGTGCATCGACTTATCATTTTTTGCTATGATGATGAGTCCAGACGTATCCTTGTCGAGACGATGGACGATACCAGGTCGCTCGACTCCATTGATGATGGATGGATGGAACTCTGGATCTTCATGACGGATACCCAGATTCTTGAAATGATACAAGAGAGCATTCACCAGTGTGCCTACTCTTCCTCATTCACCAGGGGTAGGATGAGTATTGATTCCTGCTTCTTTCGATATGATTGCAAAATCATCATTCTCATAGATGATCTCGAGTGGCATATCCTCAGCTATGAGTGCCATCTGATCAATTTGCCAATGTATCTCTATAATATCTCCCCGGTATATTTTTTTATTTTTGTTGAATGATGTTCCATTGCATGATATTTTCCCTTCTTCGATCATCTTCTGGAGGTAGCTTCTGGATTTTTCTGGAAAAAGAGCCGACAGGTAAGTGTCGACTCTTCTTGTTTCTCTCGGATCCGCCAGGACACAAAAGGTGGAGATGCAATAGGAATTGGATGATCGCATAGCTACGGGGTTATGCGGCGAGCTCTCGTCCATATGAGAAGAGCTCATTATCTGCAAAGAATCGAGCTACCTCAAGAGTAGCTGCAGCCTCACTATCTGAAGAATGGATAATATTGTTGTCGATATTTTTGGCATAGTCACCACGGATTGTTCCTGGAAGTGCATCAGCAGGATTGGTTGCTCCACACATAGTTCGTACTACTCGGATAGCGTCGTGTCCTTCGATAGCTATAGCGACGATCGGTCCAGCCATCATAAATGCTGCAAGAAACTTGTAGAATCCTTTGCTCACATGATCACTATAGTGTGAATCACAGAGTGCCTGATCCATTTGGAGCATTTTGAGTCCAACAATCTTGAGTCCTTTTTTCTCGAGACGGGCTATGATATCACCTATGAGCGATTTTTGGATAGTATCTGGTTTGAGTAAGATGAGTGTACGTTCTGCCATAAGAAAAATGAAAAATAATAAAGTGAATGTATAGTACGAAAATATGCAAAAAAGCAAGTTTTTCTACTTCTCGAGTCTGATTTTGCGAACTCTATATTGCTCTGCCCAGGCGATGATGAGTTGTTTGCGTTCTATATTGCGTCGCCACTTCCCTACCAGTCCAATCGTGATGATGATACACTTATCTTCGAGGTAGTCGATATCCATCTTGTACTTGTAGCCGATATATGTCTGGAAGTTACCACAATTTTTTTTTGTCATGGTCGAACATATGATATCGAGTTCCCCTCGTAGTCCATCTATGAACTCGGTGAATGAGAGTGAATAGGTTTCGTGATCGTATGGTATACGTACTAGCTCCTTGCGGATACTCTCGACTTGGAGCTCTTCTCGACGGATTGTTTCTGTGAGGAATCGATGACTCGGTATCGTGAAGTGTCGTCCTGTATTGTCTCCGTCACTATCTTTGCCGAGTATCCCGATCGTGAACATACGGATCGAGATGATCTGTCCTTGTGTATCACCTATTGCTATCGTCTCACCGATCTTGTACCGACGCAATATGATAAAAAATGCAACGATAGACAGGATAAAATCTCGAAAAGTCACTACTAGTGCTGCTGCCGTCACGATAAAAAAGTTGGCACCAATAGTAGTCCAAGTCACAAGAAGTACCCCGAGAGCCACAAATATAGTAGCTACACGAACGATATCAACAAGTTGTCCCTTGCGATAGTACTCGAGATAGTACTCAGGATTCTCAGTATCGAGAGCGACATCTGTGCGTATTGCCCATATGCGTTGTTTCATAGAACGCTTCATCAATATAGCAATGCTCTCCACGATGAGTACAGCAAATATGACACTGATAATGAGAGCATCTTTATCCCAGAGTTTTTCGAGAGAAATAACGATAGTAGAGAAAATATTTTCGACTGACAGCATGAAGTAGTGATGGGTTTATTTTTTGAGTATATTCACAAAAGTTTCTGAAGGAATACTCACTCGTCCAAATTGTTTCATTTTTTTCTTTCCTTCCTTTTGTTTTTCTAGGAGCTTACGTTTGCGAGTGATATCTCATCCATACAACTTTGCTGTCACATCCTTTCGCAGAGCAGATATATCTTCACGAGCGACCACATCAGCCCCGACTACCGCTTGTATTGCGATAGCAAATTGGGCTTTTGGGATATTTTCCTTGAGTTTTTCGCAGATCTTGCCTCCGAGATAACGAGTCCGTCCACGGTGTGCCATCATAGAGAATGCCTCGACTATATCTCCTGCTACACGGATATCCATCTTCACGATATCATCAATCTTGAATCTGATCGTTTCATAGTGCAGACTCGCGTAGCCAGAGGAGAGTGACTTCAGATCGTCATAGTAGTCTCCTACGAGCTCACTCATCGGGATCTCATAGTGGAGGATGACACGGTTAGCATCGAGATTGGTTTGGTTTTTGAACACTCATCGTCTCTCTTGTGCGAGTCCCATCAGGTTTCCGATATACTCGTTTGGAGTTATCATTTCTACCTTTGCAATCGGCTCCTCGATATGGATATAGGTTCCAGGTTTTGGTACATCCTCAGGATTGGAGATATAGAGATAGGTACACTCGCGACCACCGAACTCGATGAGTTCCCCTCTCGCTCGTGGATAGAGTGCGACCTTGTCCCCTCCGATTAGGAGCCTGTAGGTGACCTGTGGACTCGTGATGATCACATCCATATCGTATTCTCGCCAGAGTCGCTCCTTGACTATATCGAGATGGAGGAGTCCGAGAAATCCACAACGAAATCCATATCCGAGTGCAGGAGATGCCTCGTGTTCTGCCACGAGTGATGAGTCATTGAGCATGAGTTTTTCCATAGCATCTTTCATCTTTGGGTACTCATCTGTTTCTACTGGGAATATACCGGCATAGATATATGGAGTGATTTTTTTGAATCCTTTGATTGCATTTTTGGACTCGAGAGGACCCGAGAATACAGTATCACCGACACGAGCCTCGGCAATAGACTTGAGACCAGTCACTACATAGCCGATTTCTCACTCATAGAGAGCCTCTCGGGGTGTATACTTGGGACGAAAACATCCCACTTCGAGACACTCTATCTTGGCTCCTGTATTGATGAATTCGAGTTTATCTCATTTTTTGATCTCACCTGAGAAGAGCTTGAGATAAACAACGACTCCCTTGTATGGGTCGTATTGTGAGTCAAAAATGAGAGCTTTGGTTACTCAGGACTGATTTTCTCAAGACTCGAATGGAAGAAGTTCTGAGAGGCGAGAGAGTTTGCGTGGCTCGGGGATACGATCGAGTACAGCATCAAGGATTGTTTCCACATTTTCTCATGTTTTTGCAGATACAGGGATGATATCTTCCCGAGTACAGCCAAGGAGATTCATCACCTCCTCACTCACTCGCTCAACATCAGATGATGGGAGATCGATCTTGTTGAGTACTGGGATGATCTGGAGATCGTTCTCCATAGCGAGATACACATTCGATAGAGTCTGTGCCTCGATCCCTTGAGTCGCATCGACTACGAGGATAGCTCATTCGACTGATGCGAGAGAACGAGAGACCTCATATTGGAAATCCACATGCCCAGGAGTATCGATGAGATTGAGTTCAACTCACTTCCACTCCATACGTACTGGAGTGAGCTTGATAGTGATACCTCGCTCACGCTCGAGATCCATCTGGTCGAGTGTTTGTGATTGCATCTCTCGTTTCTGGAGAGTTCCTGTGATTTCCATGAGACGATCAGCGAGTGTAGACTTACCATGATCGATATGGGCAATGATACAAAAGTTGCGGATAGAGATAGGTTTGGACATATTATTTTTGGTTTTGAGTACTCGTATTCTAGACTAGAAGATACCCAAAAAGATGAAAAAGGCAAAAAGAAGTCTCAGAAATTTGCTTTACCAGAATTATTGTGCTAATCTATATTTACCTTATATTTTTCTTACCAATACAAATATGGAAAAGCACCTCGCTCCTTCTCGTGAGTACCTCGCTCAGCGTGGTCACATGGTATCATTTCTCATGATGGCCCTCATGGTCACTGCTTGGCTCAATATATTCCAAGAGTCAGTCAATGCAGCAGCTATCTCTACATACTTTTAGGCCTAAACCTACAAAAAAACTTCCTCATATACTGAGGAAGTTTTTTTATTCGGATTCTCATCCCTCAAATTCAAAATTTATAAAAACAAAAAATCACCCTAAGAATTCAAGGTGAGTTTTGATTTTTATATGGTTGGGAATGAGGGATTCGAACCCCCGATGGGGGATTCAGAGTCCCCTGCCTTACCACTTGGCGAATTCCCAATACAATAGTGCGAGACGGATTGTATCGAAAGGGTTTTATTTTGCAAATTTATTTTCTCGAAGAGATATCCTGTTCTCTGTATATCTGTATGAGGACACGCTTGATAACTCATATGAGTAGAGTATGGATATCATATCTGCCAAAAAGATACTGGAAATAGTTGAAGTGGTTGATTGGTTGTCATTTCGAGATGAGCCTCGGTCAATCAGTTCCAAATTTTCGAATATAGGATATACGAATATCTCTGATAGATATCCTCTTGGTATCTGGCTCTCAGGATCATATATCTGGGTACTCGCTAATATGGTATAGAGGAATACCGATAGTGAACTTATATTTTTTACTTCAGTCTTCTATGAATAGAGTTATTTCTGTGAATGATTGTCACTCTCTTGCTTCTTGATGTATATAGGTATGAGTTTTTGTATTTTTTGGGATGGTAACTCGGTATTCGTATTCTCCTATATGTATGAGTTCTTCTCTTGCATATTTATACTTCTGATGAACTCATGTTGAGAGTATTTTTTCGGTTTTTGATGCAGTATCTTGATGCAACTCTACAACTCATGATCCAATTGTTCATCTCTCAGAGGTGAAATCAAATTCGAGTTGCCCAGGCATACCTGTTGCCATAATTGATATTGCAAAAAATAAATAATTCTCTACAATTCTTTCATATTATATCACAAAAAGCAAATCCTATGCGACTCCTCACTGGGCTCATCCTCATTACTATCTGAGTAGCGATCATATACTATCGGTTTGCTATATATGAGTTCACTGGTGAGTGGGGTTGGGCCAATACCTACCTCGGTAATACTATGAATGCCATAGTCCTCATCGGTATGATTCTCATCGGTATGGGATCAGCATATCCGTTTGGTGCATTCGACGGGTTTGGTGGTACGAGCAATATCATAGAGTCCCCTAGTTCATCGAGATAAGTCGCATATCGATGAGCTCCTCGATATCGAAACGGAGTCTCGCCTCGAGACGATCATAGATATAGTAGTCATCCTCGCTATACTCGAGTGTGAATGTGTCACGCACCTGTCATCCACCGATATCCTCGGTGCGTACAGAGTTGATACTGATACCCATATGATAGAGGAGCGTCGTGAGCTCCATGAGGAGTCATCGCTTGTTCCTGAGAGTACATTCGATATCGAAAACGATACCAGAGTCCTCACTATCATTGCTCCACTTGGCGAGCATACGACGTTCGAGTTCTATTTTTGCTACATTCTCACAGTCGACTCGATGTATGGTGATGATTCCCTGCCCTATCGCTCAGACAATACGCTTGTTCTCTGGTGTTGGCTCACAACACTTGGCAATTTTGTATGGGATATCGCGAGACTTGCCTATGATGACATAGATTCACTCTGGAGCTGAGGGGGATTTTTCATCCTGTGATTTTTTCTTGCTTGTTCCATTTTTGTCATCTATTTTGCGTCATCCGAGCTCTGTCTCTATGACTTCATCATGGATCACTCTGAGTATGCTCCCTGGTTTGCGAGAGAGATTGCCGAGTTGGACGAGTACATCTTCGCGTTCTTTCATATCGAGAGTATGTCCATCTATACTGCGTAGTATAGTGAGTTCTTTGTCGAGACCATGGGCATAGTTTTTGGTGAGATAGGAGTTCAGGATAGTTCGTCACTTCTCCACAAAAAATGTTCTCTCTTCACGATTGATGAATTGTCTGATATATTCCTTTGCTTTGGCTGTCGCAACAAAAGAGAGCCAAATTGGTTTGGGTTTGCGATCGCGGTCTGTGATGATCTCGATACTCTCACCATTGTGGAGTACATAATCAAGTGGTACAACTCGGCCATTGACCTTGGCTATGGTGACTGTATTGCCGAGGTTGGAGTGGATAGAATATGCGAAATCGATCGGAGTCGATCATTTGGGCAGCGTCATGATATCTCCACGAGGTGTGAATACGAATATCTGATCCTCGAAGACATTCATCTTCATATCATTCATGAACTCACCTCCGCCTTGATCTATATCAACAATTCCCTTGATCGTCTGTACCCAATAGCTATCTTTGGATTTGTGACTGTGACCTGTTTCTGAGTATTCAAAATGAGCAGCCACTCCGACCTCTGCCTGGAGGTGCATCTCTCGTGTTCGTATCTGGATCTCTGTTGGTTGAGAGCGGAGATCAGGAAATAGTCATACCACTGTTGTATGGAGGGACTGATATCCGTTTTCTTTTGGGAGTGCTATATAGTCCTTGAACCGTTTTGGCATCGGGACGAATATATTATGGAGCACTCAGAGTATCTCATAGCAGTGTCTGATATCATCGGTGATGATGCGTATAGCAAAGAGGTCATAGAGATCACCCGTATGCGTGTATGAGTAGTCCTTGCGTGAGAGCTTGCGATAGATAGAAAATGGAGCCTTGATACGATACGAAATATCGATAATGGGGACTTCATCTGAGATGACTCATCTGATGACTTCTTTGGCCTTATGGATAAAAAAATCTTGCTCCTCACGCAAACTCGCAAGCTCAGTGGTAATACGGATGAACTCAGATGGATGCAATATTCGAAAACACTCTGTTTCGAGAGCTTCTTTGAACTCGAATATACCGAGACGATCGGCTATTGGGGCATATATATTGAGTGTCTCGAGTGCTATACGCTGACGTTTGGCTGGATCTGGATGATGATCGAGCGTCTGCATATTGTGGAGTCTATCTGCGAGCTTCACCATGATGACTCTCAGATCGCTCACCATAGCGAGGAGCATCTTGCGGAGAGACTCGATAGTCCGTTCCTCTCCTCTGTATCTGATAGTCGAGAGCTTGGATAGTCACTGACATATCTCAGCAACTTGCCGTCCAAATAGTCTCTCTATATCCGCCTCTGTCTGAGGTGTATCTTCGATCACATCATGGAGGATACATGATTGTACTGTTACTAGATCGGGACTCAGTTTCAGGAGCAACTTCGCAGCTTGGAGAGGATGCTCGATATAGGGTTCTCCACTCTTGCGGATCTGCGTAGCGTGAGCCTCACGAGCAAATACATAAGTATCCCATATCGTCTTTTGTACCCGTGATCTCGTATCTTCTCAGAAATATCCTACCATAGCATCTATGATCTCATTGGTGAGTTGATCTGATCTTGTATAGTCCAGAGATGTATGGGTAGTAGTATTCAATAGAAGAATTTAGAGTATTATTATGATCTGATTTCACATCCTACAGATTTCATTTTTTCTATGATATCGGTTTGTATCACGAGAGCCTCGTCATCAGAGATAGTGTGTTCATGACTCGTGAGTGAGAATACAAAATTGACACTCTTGCGATCTTTCCCGAGGCGTGACTCATCTCTATATATAGATTCGACGGTGACTGTCGATATCCATGGATGATATGACTCAATCAGGATAGATATAGGTCCAGTGTGGACTCTCTCATCCATCACGAAGCTGAGTTCTCGAGGTATCGACTGGAATCTAGAGATCGGAGCTATATGAGTTTCTTTGTCTGCAAAATGAGATAAGAGAAGTCAAATATCAGCTTCCCAATAGAGTGTCTCTGGTGATATATCAAATGCCTCAGCAGTGGCAGGATGTACTCGACCGAATCGTATGAATATATTCTCTCATGCCCGATATTCTCCAGATACCCCCGGATGGAGAAATGGGAGACTATTGGACTGATGAAGAGGTGGAACATATCAGAGTGTCTCTATGAGATATGACTCCAGTGATCTACGGAGTGACTCGATCGTATCAATAGTACTCACGCCTGCTATCATCGGGAGCTCTCCATATGGTTTGGTATCGATATCTGATAAGAGATCTATCACGACACTCGTATGGGTGAGATTTTTGCTATAGACTCGTCCGATCTCATAGAATCTGAGTGTATTTGATATGTTGCGATTTTTTGCAATATTATCAAATAATCGTACAGAGAGAGATCTTCGCATATGGGTATAGTCTATATTGAACGCATTCTGTATCGCAACAGAATCACTCATATCATCGTACCCGATAGCACTATCGAGGGATACATTGGTGAAGCTGTAATTATATACTTCGTTCCAGTTTTGTCCTTTCCAGTAGTTGAGTGAGATATCTCTGAGTTGCCTATTTATATTTCTTGTACTGATTCCTGAGTTGGACCCGAGAGGTGTAGGAACTATATTTTCATACCCGTATATTCGGATTACCTCTTCTGCTATATCTTCTTGTATTGATATATCTTTGGATGCTCGCCAAGATGGGACCGCTATAGTGAGATCACGAGTTGTTTGACTGATCAGATCGAATCCGAGACTTTTTAGTATTTTTATTACTTTTTCAGGAGATATTGAGGTACCTGCTTTCGTATTGATGAACTCATATGTTACATTGAGTATTATATGATTCACTTTTGACTCATTGAGATATGATCCAATTGCTGTTATATTGATATTTTTGTTCAGGAATGTGAGATACTCATATATACGAGGTACCGCAGCAGACGCAAGGAGTGGGTCGAGTGACTTCTCATACCGTGATGATGCGTCAGTACGCACTCCATGTCGCTGAGCTGAGAGTCGGACAGATACAGCATCGAAAGTCGCAGATTCCCAGATGACATTTCTCGTTGCGAGTGATACTGCCGAGTCCATACCACCGATGACTCCTGCGAGTGCTATTGGTCAGTTATCATCCGCTATCACCATATCTTCAGTGGTGAGCTCATATTCGATTCCATTGAGGGCCAACATCTTCTCGCCAAATTTCGCAAGACGTACTGTGATGATTCCAGCTACTTTTTCCGCATCGAATACATGCATCGGCTGACCGAACTCGGTGAGTATCAGATTGGTGATATCTACGAGATCCATTTTTGGCGTCAGACCAGCCCGTTCCATCATCAGTGATATACCAAAAGGAGATTGACTCACTGAAATATTCTCCATCTTTATTGTGTTGTAGGCGAGACAACGATCTGTTTCTATTTTGAGTTGGAGAGTTTTTGCTTCTATTTTTGTAGTAGTATCATACTGGGTGAATGGCAGATCAAATATAGCTCCCCACTCTCTCGCATTCCCATATACGCCGAATAAATCGGGACGGTTGGTGATGAACTTGTTATCGATCTCGAATGTTGTATCTCGTAGAGTATAGTTATATATCTCTCCAGATATCCCTGGGAATGGCAATGTCAGGTCAAAAATGGACTTCCCAATCATTGATTCGAGGATACCCGCATCCCATATCTTCTCGAGTATCATGATCCCACCATCTGACTCCATAGCGAGTCCGATCTCATCAGCTCCACAGATCATCCCACGACTCATCATCCCTGCCATCTTGCGTTCTCCGATAACGAAGTCTCCTCCCAATACAGCACCGACCATCGCCACTGGTACATAGGTAGCCTCGACTATATTCGCAGCTCCTGTGAGTATAGTCTCCTCCCCATACTCACCGAGATAGACTCGTACGATAGAGAGCTTGGTGCTATCAGGGTGTTTTGAGCATGATATGACTCGACCTACGACAACCTTGTCGAGAAAATGAGACTCGATACCATCGATCTCAGCGGTATGGATCGAGTACTTATGTGCGAGTTCGGTGGTATTATTTTTGCTTAGTAGCGATGCGAGTGGTGTATAGAGTGAGATCCAGTTGAGCGGGGTTTTCATAGAGATGATGACAAAAAGAGACTAAAAACTGATATCCAGTATATGAAAATGAGTATATAAATCAATACAAGACGAAAAGTTTGTATTTTTTGCGACTATTGGATATACTTTTTATGTATTTTATTATTGTTTGATTATGAGAAAATTATTATTTTTGCTTGTATTGTTTTTTGTAACAATTCTATCCTCTGTCGAACTATATGCTGATGAGACTGCCGGGATACTATGAGCCAATAATAGTATCACTGATACTGATCTCCGATCTGGTAATGTAGATATGAATACTATTCCCCAGATTATCGTATCTGTCATACAGACACTCCTGGCTATAGCTGGTACTGTAGCCATATTCTCCCTCATCTATCATGCTGTGCAGATGCAGATCAACTCTGGTATCACGGGAGATAGCTCTGGAGTCGATAAGGCAAAAAAATGAATGCAATGAGCACTCGTCGGATTCGTCATTGCTATTGCTGCATGGTTCCTCGTCACACGAGCAGTAGATCTCCTCTCGAGTATTAGCTAATTCCCCATTATTGCATCTATGTTCACTTGGTCATTCGCATCTCGCAGAGATCACTCAGCATCATGGTACCTCGTTGCTATCGTTGTCATCCTGATGCTCGTCGTCTATGGTATCGTCGAGGGACTCTATCTGATGTCTGTTGTCGCATTTTTGTTTGCCGGAGTATATCTCCTCATGGAGAATAACTCGACTCCAGTACTCCAGGTGACCGTGACCGAGAGAGGTATACAGGTTGGGGCATCATTTTATGACTATAGTCAGTTCTCTCGATTTGCGATGGTATCACGAGACAATATTCCAGCATTTATCCGGCTCTATCCAGTACGCAAGCTCTCCCCTATTATAGATATTCCTCTCTCAGACGAGATATCTCCCATCGATCTGAGATCCTATCTCGCGAGTATGATGGAGGAGGAACGTAATAATACAATATCCAATGCTGATGCTCTCATCCATGCGATGAAGCTCTAGGGAATAAAAAATAAAAAGACCAAAAAGTTACGCTTTACTTATTGGTCTTTTTTCATATCATAACTCCCGAAATAATCCCATCTCACTATGTCAGCAACTACCTACGATAGTTCCAATATCCAAGTTCTCGAAGGTCTCGAGCCAGTTCGCAAACGTCCTGGTATGTACATCGGATCGACTGATGAGCGAGGACTCCATCATCTCGTATGGGAGATCGTCGACAATTCTATAGATGAGGCTATGGCGGGTCATGCGAGCCATATCACTGTTACTATGCATACTGACGGATCAGTGTCAGTTGAGGATGATGGTCGTGGTATCCCAGTCGATCTCCATCCCAAGACTGGCAAGTCAGCACTCGAAACCGTGATGACAGTACTGCATGCAGGAGGCAAATTCGGGTGAGATGAGTCAGGATACAAGGTATCGGGTGGTCTCCATGGTGTCGGTGCATCAGTGGTCAATGCTCTCTCTACCAAGATGCAAGTCTGGGTACACAAGGATGGTCAGATCTACACACAATCATACCAGATTGGTGTTCCTGATGGGGTCGTAGTGCCTACAGGAGCAAAAACCAAAAAACACGGTACGATCGTCAGATTCTGGCCTGATGCATCGATGTTCACGACTACTATATTCGACTATGATACTATCCGTATACGACTGCGTCAGCAGGCCTATCTGACAAAAGGAATCACGATAACTCTCATGAATGAGTTCGAGGATAGTGCCTATAGATTCTTTTTTGAGTGAGGTATTGAGTCATATGTCCACTATCTCAACCGATCTACTGATCCTGTCACAGATGAGGTATTCTATGCTGACAAGCAAGTCGATCAGGTACAAGTTGAGATCGCTCTCCAATACAAAAAAGATGACTACAATGAGAAGCTCATATCATTCGTCAATAATGTCATCACTCCAGAGGGCGGTACGCATGTAGTCGGATTCAAGATGGCACTCACTCGTACCATCAACAAGTACGCTCGTGAGCAAGATATCCTCAAGGAAAAAGATACCAACCTCACGAATGAAGATGTCGTCGAGGGACTCACTGTGATAATCTCTGTCAAGGTACCTGAGCCTCAATTCGAGTGACAAACCAAGTGAAAACTCGGAAATGCAGAAGTAAAATGAATAGCAGATAGGGCCATGGGTGAGGGATTCTATGATTTTCTCGCGGAGAATCCTCGAGCAGCCAAGCAGATCATCGAAAAGTGTCTCCTCGCCGCTCGTGCTCGTGCTGCAGCTCGCTCTGCTCGTGATACGATCATCCGCAAGTGAGCCCTTGAGGGTACTGGACTCCCAGGCAAGCTGGCTGATTGTAGTTCAAAAGATGCATCAAAATGTGAACTCTATATTGTCGAGGGTGATTCCGCAGGTGGATCAGCCAAACAGGGTCGAGATAGAGTGTTTCAGGCGATCCTCCCACTGCGTGGTAAGATTCTCAATACTGAGCAAGCTCGTTTAGACAAAATATTTGGCAATGCTGAGATCAAGAATCTCATCATCGGTCTCGGTACCTCTATCGGAGAGTCATTTGACTACTCACGTCTTCGCTATCACCGTATCGTTATCATGACTGATGCGGATGTCGATGGAGCCCATATCCGTACACTTCTTTTGACTTTTTTCTTCAGATACTTCCGTCCTCTAGTGGACAATGGTCATATATTCATAGCCAATCCTCCTCTCTACAAGCTCACCAAGGGCAAACAAGCCTGGTACGTATACAATGAGGAACAAAAACTCAAAACTATCATAGATGAGGGTATCACGACAGAGTGAGTTCAGCGGTACAAGGGTCTCGGAGAGATGAATCCTGAGCAACTCTGGGAGACAACGATGGATCCAGTACAACGCAAGATGTTCCGTGTGACAGTCGAGGATGCTGAGCGAGCTGATGAGGTATTCCGTATACTCATGGGTGAGGATGTCCCTCCTCGCAAACACTTCATCCAGTCACGAGCCAAGACGGTTACCAATCTCGATGTATAGTCCAAATTTCTCTGAGTTATCTCAGAGAAATTTTTATTTGCTCAAGAACTCTCCCATCATATAGAGACTACCGAATACTACGAAAAGATTATTCGGATATCTTTTTGCTTCAACAAAAATATCGTCAGTAGTCAATATGGTACTATTTTTTCAGAGTTTCTCTACCTCATCTGAGAGGAGTATTGCATCACATACACAGAATCCTTTTGATTTGATGATATTCCAGGATTCTATCTCTGGGAATATATCGAGTACGAGATGAGCTGATTTTCCTGATTTGAGATTGAACGCATATATGATATTATCCCATTTTCATTTTTCTCACTTGAGATATTTTTTGAGTTCCACCATCCCTGCTATATTGTGAGCTCCATCGATGAGGATATTGGTCCTGAGATATTGGAGCCTCCCTGGATGATCGACCTCGAGGAGAGCCTTTTCGATGATTGCATATGGAGTTCACAAAAATATACCAGCCTCATAGGCAATACGGGCATTGGATATCTGATGACTTCCGAGGAGATTGGTTATCACGGATCTCTCCTTTGGATACAGTATTCGAGATTGTCGATCATTCGCTATACTCTCGAGAGTTGTATTTTGTCCATAGAGTATGACAGGGGTTCTGGACTTGATGATGCCTCACTTTTCTGTAGCGATCTCCTCTAGAGTATTGCCGAGGAACTCCATATGATCATATGATATACTCGTGATGATCGATATGAGTGGAGTGATGATATTGGTTGCATCGAGGCGACCTCACATCCCTACTTCCATGATAGCGTATTCACAGCCAATATCTCGAAAATAGAGCAGAGCAAGTAGTGTACAACGCTCATAGTATGAGAGTACTCCATCATACTCCATGATCTGAGTGATATATATGACAAAATCAGATTCGGATATCAGTCACTTCTCAGTCTCAAATCGTTCTCTGATATCAATATTGTGTGGACTTGTATAGACTCATACTTTTTTTCCTGATTTTTTGAGTATCTGGAATATCATCTTTGAGACACTTCCTTTCCCATTGGTTCCAGCAATATGCATATATTTGACTGTATCTTGCGGATTTCAGAAGTATGTACACGCCATTCGGATATTGTCCAGGGAGTAGTCATCGATTGTCTCAGAGTGAAAAAATCTAGATAAAGTATCTGCATATGTATGGTGCATATTGTATAGGGTTATCGTATTATCTCGGCAATCTCTCACCAGAGAGTTGCTCTGCTATGAACCAGGTGATAGTGAGTATGATCTCCCTGATACTTTTATCGGGACGCATATCACCCGTTGTACGAGATGCCTGGAGTGTTCTGAGTTTGTTCCTGGTTTTCAGAGCAACCCGATATGGCCGATTGTCAGATATAGTATGGAGCATATGATAAAAAATAGAATATAAAAAAACACCCGAAAAACGGGTGTATGAAAAAATCAAAACAACCCGTTATAGATACTTGCAACAGATGAAACTCGACCAGGTGATGAGGCGATTTGATATGAGCATTTTTTGTATATTTAAAAATCCCAGCTTCCCGCCATATTCGAACTCTGTGTATAGTTGATAACTGTAGTTTCGAAGAAGTTACCTTTATCAGCATTGGGATCCTGGAGTCTATCGAGATGTTTGTATGGATTTTTGATGGCATCGGTGTATATCGGAGCCATACCGAGCATCGAGAGTCGCTGATTGGCGAGCCAACGAGTATACTCACTTGTACTCTCACCATTGATACCAGGGATACGATTGCCGAGGATATGTTGAGCCCACTCGATCTCCTGATCTACCGCTGTGCGAGTCATCTCTTCGATGATAGTCTCTGAGTATATCGATGGGAACTCTCGCTTGATCTCACGCAATATATTCGAGAATAGAGTAACATGTGTGAGCTCATCACGACGGATATAGGCGATCATACGACCTGTTGCTGGCATCTTCATATGATCCACGAGTGTATCGAAAAATGCGAATCAGTTGTAGAAGTAGAGTCCCTCAAGGAGAAAGTTGGCAACGAGTCCCCGGAAAAATGTCTCATCAGTTGGTGAGTCTACAAAATTCTGATAGATCTGTCCGATATGCTGATTGCGTTTGAGGAGTATAGCATTGTCTCGCCAGAAATAGTGTATCCCCTCACGATCCTCAGGAGCGATCACAGATTCGAGGATCGTCGCATATGACTGAGAGTGGATTGCCTCTTGGTAGGCCTGTATGGAGAGGAGGAGATTGATCTCTGGACTCGTGATATAGTTGGAGAAGTTCGGGAGATTGACCGTCTGGATAGAGTCGAGGAATATGAGAAATGAGAGAATTCCCTTGTAGGCTCGCTGCTCATCGACACTCAGTACGCTCGTGAAATCTCGCTGATCATCTTTGAGTCCAGATACTTTTTCTGGGAGCCAAAAGTTGCCCACCATAACTTGGTAGAGTGACTTTGCCCATGGATATTTTACGGCATTGAGGTTAAATAGTCCAGTTGTAGAACCCTTGATGATAGTGCGAGCTGAGAGATCATCGTTCCCTGAGGGATTGAATATAGGATTTTTGTTGATTTTTAACTGAGAAGTATCCGACATATGGTATATTATTGGTTACTAATTACACTATATATAGTATCTTTTTTTTGAGAATTGCAAGAGATTTTTGCTTTATTTTATTCTATCTGCGATTGATGAAGAGGCTCGTTGTGTATACAAAAAATGGAATCCCAATAAACTGATAGAATATAGTGAATATCTTGCCGATATCTGTCTTCGGAAGAAAATCACCATATCCGACTGCCGCAAGTGTCGTCGAACAAAAGTATATAGCGTCGAGATATCTCCATCACTCGACGTTATGATAGAAAAACATCCCTCCTATGAGTATGATTACTACTATCGCAATTTCGACTTCGAGTTTTTGTCCGAGGGTGAGTCCAGAGTATATTTGTCCGAGAGATTTCTTGATAAATTTCTTTGCCATAATATTTATTTTTTAGCTATATACGTTTTTGATTTTTTTGTTTTTGCTGATGAGTCACCGTCGAGTATAGCATTGATATCAGATTCTACATCATGCATCTCTCGTTCGATCTTCTCGTCTTGGATGCGTATCCGGTCAAAACGAGACTGAAATAATATATTCATCGTATAGAGAAATAGTGGAACATAAAATATCGCATAGAGCATAGTGACAATCTTGCCACCGATAGTATAGGGAACCAGATCACCGAATCCAATCGTCGCAGTGGTGATGACGGTAAAATAGAACGCATTGAAATAGTCTTCTCCAATCGGATGTCCCTGTTCGAAGTAGTGTACTGCAAAGGTACCTACTATCCAAGATAACAAGAATATGATAGCTATATTGATCAGCTTGCGATGATGGAGATGGAGAGTCATAGAGTGGGTGAGAATACCAAATGAGTATATAGAGAACTGGGCAAAATCCAACTAAAAAATCTCCCATTTTGTGAGACGTGAAGAGGTATATCGAGTGATATGGTTAGCCTATACTATCATGAAATACTCCATCATATGATATGAGCTCACCATCCTCGTAGACAAACTTGCCTGAGAAAAATCTCCCCTCTCGCATCCATCGGATAAAGTGGCGATCTCATTCCCAGAGATTGAGTGATGATACTCTATCATCCTCGATCCACTCGATATCTCACTCATCACACTCGATCAGCTCTCCTGAGAAGTCGTGAATCTCATAGACAAATATATACCAGTCATCTCACTTGGCAAAAAGTGGGGCTGTGATGATACCTCTGAGTACTGGACTCTGAGCTATGAGTCCTGTCTCCTCATGGATCTCTCGGATCATACACTCCTCTGGAGTCTCACCTGATTCGAACTTGCCTCATACTCCGTTCCATTTTCACTCGTGGATATCGTTGGCTTTTTTTGTTCGATGGAGCATCAGTGTTTTTCAGTCTTTTTTGATGTAGCCGAGGGTTGCGAGCTTCATGGATTGAGATTAAAAAATATCCTAATATATAAGTATTATAATCAATACTTGATGAAAACAAATAATTTTTAGTGAATTTAAACTAAAACGATATAATAAATATATCTATATTTTGTATATGAACAAAAAACAACTTCTCGCTATTCGTATTGGGCTCGTTTTGCTTGTTCTTGTATTCATTTTTTTGGTATTCAATTTTACCAAAAAAGTAAAACATTTCGATGAATATAATCAATATTTTCGTCAGCCACTCAATCAGCAACAAGTACAATCTTGGATGACATTCCATCAGATCAAACGAGAATATCATATCGATATCAAGAAAGTACTCTGAAAAGAGGCTGGATTCTTTGATATGAAAAAACCAGTATCAAACTACTGTACCAATGCGAATATAGATTGCACTGAACTCATCCAAAAACTCAATGATATAAAGAACCATGGAAATTAATATACTGTCTTTTTTCGAAGAACACATCTATCTAGTACTCCTATTTATTCCTCTTTTCGGGCAACTCGGGATACCGAGTGGGAGTATATTTTTCTTGTTATTTGCTGGATCACTCGCGAGTAGTATATCGTGACTTTGACTCCTTTTTGTGATCGGACTCATATCAGTAGTTATCTGAGATATTCTCGGATATACTATCTGAAAGAAATTGTTTCACACGAGTTGGGTGCAAAAACAGGCAAAAAGAGAAAGTATAGAAAAAATCCTAAAATCAACATTTGCATACTTCAAAAAGGAGGGAAAACTCGCTATATTTCTCACTCGATTTCTTGTGGTGACACCTGGTCCGTATCTCAACTATATTGTTGGAATTCAGAATTTTGATTTTGTTACATTTTTTCGGATTGTGATCATAGGTGAGATCCTGTATGTTTCTGAGCTCCTGATACTCGGGTATATATTCCAGGATACATTCGAATACCTCGTAGATATCATCTCGTACCTCTCTATCACACTGATCACACTCTATCTCATATATTCTCTGGGTAGAGTGGCACTCAGGAGAATAGAGAACTAATTTCATAAATAAATAATCCACCGAGTGAGGGTGGATTATTTTATTTCTAGATTTTAGACAGTAGTCCTTTCACTATTTCTAATAGTGGAGTAGTTATTTCGGTGCCTTTTCATTCAATTTTCTGTCAAATTGGAGCAAATATTGATCTTACTGCTTCCAGTCGAATTAGGCTTTTATTTTCTTCATTTGGATCAGCATTTGTTAATAGAGGATATGTATCAATAATATTTTTTCTATGTCCATTTTCTATAATTAAAGATTTCTCTATATAATAATTATTTGTTGCAAAGCTAAATCCAAAATATAAAAATACAAAACCTATAGTTCATACTACTCATAATTCTATTTTATTACTTAGCTCATTTGTTATCTTTCCTACTCACCATATATCTACCTCCCTTTCCATGAAGATATATATAATCACAATCAATATAAACCATATAATCATTCATGCCCAAAAATGCATTCTATTTTTTCCCCATTTCTTTATTTCACTAGTATCAATTGCTTGTTGGAAATATTGAGATGCTATTTCTTTAGCCTGTCATTCCCCCGCATTATTTGCAGCTTTTAAATTCTTTAATCAGTCTTTAATTTTTTTACTTCTTTTATTTCTTCAGATAAAATATTTTTTTCTTCTAATGTTTTCTTACTCTCTCAATGAGAGAGTAATTGCTTTACCTTTAAATTATTTAATATCTCTTCTGTTCTATAAAAACCACTGTTATAAAAACTTTGAATCTGATTTATATAACTATTTCTTACTTCGGAAGCATTTTGTTGTGTTATTGTAAAATCCTTAATAAGATTTATATATTGTATTAAGTTTGATCTAAAACTATCTACCTCATTTACAACTCATCTAGGTAAAATAGTTCTATAATCTTGCAATTCAAGTTCATATATTACCTTTGCCATTTCATTAACTTGACTTTGTAAAGATACAAAATTTAACTCTCAATGTTTACTATTTTTTAAAATTTCATTCAAATCATATTGGCTGATGCTATCAACATAGGAATTCTCTACTTTCTTATAATCCATATTTTATAGTTTACTATCTAAATATAAGAAGACTCCAAGAAAATTCTCAGAGCCTAATTTTTTCATCTACCCACTACAACTCACACAATTTTCTCAGCTCACTTCACTCGAGAGTGATCTCACATAGTAGACCGTCTTGATCCCCTGCTTCCATGACTTGATATAGTATCCATAGAGCTCTCGTGGAGATACCTTGGCTGGATCTACCATCCACTCGAACGAGATAGACTGATCGATCCACTTGTATACGACTGAGATCATATCGATGACATCATTCATATCCATGGTCACATACTCCTTATAGAACCAAAAGTTCTCAGCCGAGAGCTTCGGAGCGATACGGATTGTTGGAGAGGCAAGATTGGTTTCGACGAAGTACTTCTTGTAGATAGGTAGGAGTGCTGCCGTCGTCCCGACGATACCTGCTGTCGATGTGTTGGGTGCTGGAGCAGAGTGATATCCGAATCTGCAACCAGTTGCGATCATATCATCGAGGAGTGACTTCCAGTCGAGATGAGAGTTCTTGGTCTCAGCTGTGAGCATAGTTGCATCTTTGCCGAGGATGATCCCTTTTGAGTGTTCTGATCCAGGAAATAGCGGGTAGGCTCCACGCTCACGAGCGATATCGATAGATGCCTTGTAGGTGTAGTAGGTATACTTCTCAAATAGTGAGTCGACATGTTCACGGGCCTCTATCGAGTCATATGCCATAGATCGAGTAGCGAGATACTCAGCGAGACCGAGGTATCCGATACCGATCGCTCTGTACTTGCCTGCTGTCATCTCAGCCGCCTTGATCGGGAACTTGGATAGAGAGATGATATTGTCTAGTATTCGAGAGAGCACAGAGAGTGCCACCTCTATATCTTTCTCCTCATAGACTTTGGCGACATTGATCGATGAGATGTTACAGGTCACGACCTCACCTGGCTCGTAGCGGATGACGATCTTGCCATCTTCGATGACCTCCTCGATGAATGACGCAGGAGACGAGTTCTGACAGATCTCCGTACAGAGTTGAGTCGAGTATATCTTGCCTGCGTGTTTGTTCGGATTGAGACGATTGACCGTATCACGATAGAACACATATGGCATACCCGTTTCGACAGTAGTCTTGAGAAAAGTCTTAAAGAGATCTTTCGCTTTAATCGTTTTTTTCATATCTAGTGTATCGTCTGCCTCGAGGACTGCATAGAAGTCTTCGAATTCTTTTTCGAATTGGTCTTCGAGACATTTTCCATATTTTTTCTGTACTTCGTATGGGTCAAAGAGTGACCACTCACCGTCTTCCTCTACTCGTCGCATGAAGAGATCTGGAATAGAAACAGCTGGAAATACATCAAATGCCTTGGCCCTAATATCACCAGACTCTGTCTGGAGTTCGAGAAAGTCATAGATATCACGGTGCCAGATATCGAGGGTCACAGAGACAGCACCGAGACGAGCTCCGAGTTGATTGACGGCTACTGCAGTATCGTTGATAACCTTGACCCATGGATTGACTCCTCCTGCCGCTCACTTGATACCACGGATAGCCGCTCCTTGAGCTCGTATGTGTCCGAGATACACCCCTACTCCTCCTCCGTATTTGGATATCTGAGCGATATCCTCGATCCCATGATAGATAGATCTGAGATCATCACCGATATTGAGCTTGAAACAACTCGTGAGTTGGTGCCAGTTTGTACGAGGATTGATGAGCGCTGGAGTCGCGAGAGATATCTTCTGTTCACTACAGTACTCGTATACCTGGAATGCGAATGCGAGACGATTTTCAGCTTTTTCAGGAATAGCATAGAATAGAGCGACTGACATATAGAGTTCCTGTGGGAGCTCACGGACGAATTTGTTTGGATTGAGGAGATAGCGTTTGGCGAGTGAGAGGACAGTGGTATATCCATAGCTCATATCAGTGATCTTTCCTTTTTTGGCGAGCATCTCCCCTGCCTTGCGGATATCATCCTGACTATAGTGCTTCATGAAGTCCTTGTAGTAGAGACCCTCTTCGATATATTTTTCGAAAAATGCGACATATGAGTCACCCGTATAGATCTCTTTTTGAGATATTCCACGATTTTTTCAGGCTTTTTTATAGAGATCAAAGAGTGCGAGTCGTCCTGCTATATGTTCCCAGTGGATATTTTCTACACTCACGAGATCGATACAGGTTTTCACGAGGAGTTTTGCGATATCCGAGGTTTTCATATCTTCGACGATATTTTTTTTGAATGCTTCCATGAGATCATCGAACTGACAATGATCCTCATATCCTTTTACTGCCATTTTGAACATTTTCTCTATCTTCTCGAAGTCAAAATCCTCTTTTCCACCATTTGTTTTGAATACCTTGAATCCGTTTTTCTCGAATTTTTTGACCAGCTTCTCGTGTGCTTCAACTCGTTCATCCTGGCGAGTAGCTCGATAGATGATGTATTGTTTGGCGACTTCGAACTTGTTGAATTTCATCAGATTGCGTTCCACGATATCCTGGACATCCTCGACAGATGGGATGCGATTGGTGAATACCTCGCTATAGACATGATCGAGGTCTTTGACAATGAAGTCAGTAACAACAGGAACAAATGACTTGTCAGCTTCACCTACTGCTGTAGCAGCAGCGAGGATCGCCTCTTCGATACGAGTTCGGTCAAATGGAGCAAGTTCACCATTGCGGCGGCGGATAGTCGAGAGAGCCATAGAATATGAGTAAAACGAAAAATAAAAAACGACCGAAAAACTACTTGGAAACTCGGGTTGTTTCCATATACTATTGGTCGATTAGACGAGAGATGAAAATGAAACGACGTATCACATAGATATACAAGATATTGTGTGATACAATCTACTCATTGCACTATATCTTGTCAAAACTTTTTTATAAATTGGACACCTTTTGTGTTCAGTGTCATACTTTTTCTCTATTTGACTTCTATCACTCTTATGTCATCTGCCGAGCAGTCTCCTATAGATGCGAAAAATCGCTCAAAAAAATCACTAAAAAATCACTTTTCGCGAGTGATGTGTTTTGGGACTTTTGATATATTCCACCCTGGACATGAGTTCTATCTCGGAGAGGCAGCCAAGCTCGCAGATATGATGACAGTTGTGATAGCAAGAGATCACCGAGTATTTGCTGGTAAGTGACGAGATCCTGTGCACGATGAGCTCCTCAGACGAGATATCGTAGAGCGAACATTCCCGGGCGTGAGTGTGATCCTCGGTCATGAATCAGATATATTTGCTCCAATTCGCGAATATAGTCCTGATCTTCTTGCATTTGGCTATGATCAGAGGGTACCTGAGTCAAAAATCAAAGAACTGTTTCCAGATATAGAAATTGTGAGAATCGGAGGATATGAGGTAGAGAAATACAAGAGTTCCATACTACGAAATCAATACCATAATAAAATATAATGGCAGAATACCTCCTCATCTATATCTCCATAGCGAGTCTCTTCTCCTATCTGACGATGATCATCGACAAGCTCAAGTCTATCTATCAGTGGTGGAGAATTAGTGAAAAAACCCTCTGGATACTTGCCATCTTTGGAGGAGTTTTTGGTATCTGGCTGGGTATGCAGTGGCCGATGTATCACAAGACTGGGAAACGAGAATTCAGGATATGGATACCAATTATTGGGATTATATGGATCTGTATATGCATATGGCTTTCTATATAAAAAACCACTCCCGAAGGAGTGGTAAAAGAAAACAGAATTTGTGTTTTCATCTCCTCATATTGCATGAGGAGTATTCATACTATCACTATCACGGGGAGTAAGGTGATGGTATGATTTATGTGTAGTAGTATTATTTGATGATGAGGATTTGTTTCGCTGAGAGATTGTAAAACTGCGTAACATCAGCATTTTGATCAGCGTTTGGTTGTGATGGGGATGCTATTGCTACATCACGCAAGTAAAATGCACTATTGGTCAATGTACCAAAGTCCGTATACCCACATACTACCCAGAAGTGTCCAACAGCACCATATCCCCAATCTGATGACACGATCACTGGCCAATTATTATTGATAGCATCCTTCACTTGCGTGAAGAAATTTATTGCAGTAGAGATTGTCGGTGTGCTCGCGACAATAGCAGTCCGCCCATAGCCACCATTTTGCGAGAGACGAGCAGCCCACATGAGATCCTGCAGAGCAGCACACCACTGAAATCCAGAGCTCACGCGATTAGCTCTATAAGCCGCTGAATTAAGATAGAAAATGTTATGAATCTGATTCAGGGTTTTATTCTGACCAGAGACATATTGCATAGCAATCTTGAGTGCTGTGTGTCCACACCATCCATAATGATTAGGATTCTCAAGAGTATTAAACTCATAATAGTGAGGCATAACACCCGTCAGCCATCGTGTGACTGGTGCTGCTTGTGCAATCTCAGGAAGTGCAATGGTAGATGCGAGAGCAATACCTGCTTTCAGAAAATCACGCTTAGTAAAATCATTTTTGGCTTGCATAGCAAACACTCCTATAGTATAGTTAAAGAAAATGAGTCAAAATGACTCGGGATGATCCTATGAGAACATTTTCGAAAATATGCTCTCATGTAGGATTTGGTTCTGCCAAAGTATTTTTAATACAATGGCACATATTGTGTCTTATCCGTAATGCGAGCTGGATAGTTTCAATCTGGATAAAATTGCTTTTGATAGAGAGTATCCATCTTACGGGCGAGTTCGCGTCCTCCATTTTGAGTGATGCAGTTATCTAGTATATGTATATTCACGAAGTCTCCGGACGCACCAGCTAGAAGAGGTCTTCTGAGCCATTCCTGCATAGGCAATACGAGATGTTTTCTTCCAGTACTTTCATCTATTCCTATCAAGTTTTCTGGATCGAGTGCCTTGCCATTGAGCATGGTTTCATATGTAACAAATCCATGAGAAGTAGTATCACTCGTACTGGATATGTCCTCATACTTACGAAATTGTTGTTCACAATTTGTGAGTACTTTTTCCCAGTTTGGGTCAGTGATAAGAGATAAAAGCTCTCGCTCTATATCTGCCGTTAAATAACCCTCCCTTACTCCCATACGAGAACTGGGAGGACAATCTATATCATGAACTACAGTATTGTAGTAACACTTCTTATACGCCTCTTTCTCCTCTTCGCTCAGTGGCTTGGCACCCTCTGGCTGACCTTTCCCAAACTCGTATGTAATCCACTTTCCATTGATATTCAATGTTCTGGTTTTCCATTCTCTATTTGGTTTTTGGAACTTGATTTTTGGTACTGTTTCTTCTGTGAGTGGTTTCCCACTCCCAAAAGGAGACATTCCCCACTGTGTTCCTGAGTTCGCGACTGTTTCGAGTCGCTTAATAGTATCTGTTTCTATACCTGATTGGGATATAGTGGCTAATTTTACTCCATCTGATTTGGATGTATGAGTTTGACTTACTATCAGATATAGAGCTCCGAGAGTGAGCGTAACTAATGCTGAGATAGCGATGATATGTTTTTGTATTGATTTCATGGGTTTCCTAGGAAATATGGTTGGATAAAAAACATCTTCATTAAGCATACGAGGATCCTATGAGAATTCCGTATATTTGATGAGATGTACTTTCGAAAGTGAGAGGGATCATATAGAAATCCCCACCCCCTGTCAATTTTATTTTTGAAAACCATAATTTCATGTATATATTACTGTTATTTTACTATACTTTATAAAATAAAGTTGATTTCTTATTTCATTTGTATAGAATGAGTCTATGCAAAAAAATATCGTCAAAGTTGAACATCCTCGAGATTCACATATGGTCGGAGATGGATTTCGCGTAGTGCAATATATCCCTGGTTATGGCAGAGAGATGTCGAACGATATGAGTCCTTTTCTCATGCTCGACTACAATGCTCCATGGCAGATCGTTCCTCAGTGAGAGCACCGTCCTGGAGTCGGATTCCACCCACATAGAGGATTCGAAACAGTGACGATCGTCTACTCTGGCGAGGTCGAACATCAGGATACAGCACGCAATGGTGGTGTTATCGGAGCGGATGAGGTACAGTGGATGACAGCAGGATCTGGACTCCTTCATAACGAGTTCATGACAGCTGACTTCTCTCGTATGGGTGGTATACAACATGCCGTACAACTCTGGGTCAATCTTCCCCGAAAATACAAGATGACAACACCGAGATATCAGGCACTCAATAGGGATTCTATCCCAGAAGTTGGCTTTGAGGGAGGACGAGTCAGAGTGATCGCAGGAACATTTTGAGATACAGTATGAATAGCGGAGACTTTTTCTCCTGTAGAACTCTATGATATCAGATTCGACTCTGAGTGACAACTTGATATAGACATACCTGAAGACTACACAACGATACTCCTCGTGACAGAGTGAGAGATCATCGTAGCTCAAAAAAAACTCCAAAACGGTGATATAGCTCATTTCGCAAGATCAGGATCAGATATATCGATATCATCGAACAATGTTGCAAAAGTTCTCATCATGGCAGGGAAGCCTCTCGATGAGCCAATTGCTCACTATGGACCATTCGTGATGAATACTCAGGCCGAGATCATGCAGGCCTTTACTGATCTCAATGCTGGGAAAATGGGAAGTCTCGATCTCTAAGATAAAAACTATGTCAAAAATGCCAATACTATTCATAGGACATGGGAGCCCTATGAATGCAATAGAATCGAACCAATATACACAAAGCTGGAGAAATATCGGAAAGACTCTACCGAAACCGAGAGCGATCTTGATGTTATCGGCTCATTGGATCACCGAGTGAGAAATACGGATCTCTATGAGTGAAAAACCTGAGATGATCTATGATATGGGAGGATTCCCTCCTGAGCTCTATAGGGTGAGATATGATGCTCCTGGGAGTCGTGAGATTGCAGAGGAGATCATAGATATTTTCGATACAAAAAATATCAAAATCATCCCAGATCTGACTCGCGGATTTGACCATGGAGTCTGGTCCACGCTCATCCATCTATTCCCTGCTGCCGATATCCCTGTCATCACGATGAGTCTCGATTATCGTGCATCACCGAGACAGCTCGTAGAGCTCGGTGAGTCTCTTGCGATACTTCGCGAACAGTGAATACTGATCATGTGAAGTGGCAATATTGTACACAATCTGGGAGCCATAGACTGGTCAGGTGATCATATTTATCCGTGGGCAATCAAGTTCGATAGTCGAATTGCTGATGGACTGATCGCATGAAAAAACTCGCCACTATGGGAGAGCATACTCGAATTCAGATCATGGTGAGATATATCCCGTCTCGCTCACCCAACATATGATCATCTCCTCCCACTCTTTCCTCTGCTTGGTGCGAGTTTGAGTGATGATAGAGTTGAGTTCTATACTCCTGATATTGCTATGGGGAGTCTGTCTATGCGGAGTATAGTATGGAGGTAACTGTATGACTCACGATGATATCTATAGATGATGATTGACGTATGCGTCGAGAGCTCGAATATGGCCGAGTGAGAGTCAGAGTTGAATAGTGCTATACTTTTTCTATTGGAGCTATTTCTATATTCATTTTTTTGATACCGAGTCCTGAGAATGCTATACTCGCTATCGCTCCATCTATTGTCACAATGGTTCCTACTCAATACTGAGCATGCTTTACTTTGTTTCCTGTAGCAAAACTCGAAGCTGAGTTTTTTGGTTTTATAGCAGCTTTTGGATATCCATTGATAGAACTCGATACACTTCTATTCGCAGATGCGGTATTATCCGAACTCTCTGAGTTGTGGAACATATTACCAAAACTCGAGAATCCACTAGATCCACTGCCGAATATACTCTGAGCAGAGCCACGATTTGATTCTACTTCGAGGTATTCTAGAGGGATTTCTTTGATGAATCTACTCTTTGGATTTGCTGAATAGTTCCCAAATGTATACCTCTCATGAGCCCGAGAGATATAGAGCTCTGTCTTTGCTCGAGTGATAGCGACATACATGAGTCGACGCTCTTCCTCGAGTTGACTCGAGTCTACCAGAGATCGTGAGTGTGGGAATATACCCTCTTCTGCTCAGGCGATAAAAATAGTCGGATACTCGAGTCACTTCGAGAGATGTATTGTCATTAGGGACACATATCCAGTATCAGCTTTTTGCGTATCCTCCTGATCTCTATCTTGATCTGTGATCAGGGCAATATCCTCGAGAAAACTCGCTATATTCTCAGGATATATGAGTCCATCATAGCGAGATGCCATATTGAGGAACTCATCGAGATTCTCCATTTTTCCGTCGAATTCTTCCTCACTATATTCTCACTTGAGATAGGATTCATATCCAGTTCGTTTGATGATATTTTCCATGAGTTCGGCTACAGAGGCTGTTTTCGAGAGTTCACGGAGTCACTTGTAGAGTACAGAGAAACCCTGTATTCATTTTGCACCGATCCCTGTGATCGCACTCAGGAGGAACTCATTTTCTACCATCTCAGCTATCGAGATATGTTCTCTCTCGAGTATATCTACGAAATTCTCGAGAGACTTCTCACCAATTTTGCGACTTGGAACATTGATAATCCGTTTCAGACTCATCGAATCCAGTGGATTAAATATAATGCGAATATATGCAAGAATATCTTTTATCTCTTTACGTTCGTAAAACTTGACCCCGCCAAATACGCGATAGGGGATATTTTTGCGGATGAGGGATTCTTCGAGAAGACGAGATTGCCCATTGGTACGGTATAGGATAGCGAAGTCAGAATAGCTCTCAGCCTCACTGTCTCGTATCACATTGGTGATGAGATCCGCTTCATGTTTTTCATCGATTCACTCGAGTAGAGTGATCTTATCTCCTACAGGATTAGAGGTGAAGAGTGTTTTCTTCATCTGATTCGTATTATTTTTGATCACGGCATTGGCCGCATCGATGATGATCTGAGTAGAGCGATAGTTCTCTTCGAGATTGATAACCATTGCATTCGGATAATCTTTTTTGAACGAGAGTATATTCTCGATATCAGCTCCACGCCAACTGTAGATTCCCTGCCAATCATCACCGACGACACAGAGGTTACGAGTCTTTGATGCGAGTATCCGTACAATCTCATATTGCAATAGATTGGTATCCTGATACTCATCCACCATGAAGTAGGCAAATCGATTGTGAAAATACTCGAGCACATCGGGGAGGTCGAGCACCTGACGAAATAGGAGGAGGAGATCATCAAAATCGAGTGCATTATCCGCCTTGAGTCGGCCTGCATACTCCTTGTAAACCTCCAGTACAACAGAAGCATAATACGAATCTACTGTAGCTGAAAAATCACTCGGAGTCATTCCCTTTCATTTGGTCTGTGAGATCATCCCATGGACTCCTCGTGGATTGAATTCTTTATCATCGATATTTTGTTTTTTCATGATATCTTTCACAACTCTCAGGCAGTCGTCCGAGTCATATATGACAAAGTCCTTGCCATAACCCAAGCGATCGATAAACATACGCAGAAAAAATGACGCTGTCGAGTGAAATGTCCCAACCATAGGCAAACGATGTTCACGAAATGGATTGAGTCCATCAGGATTGAGTCAGAGTTTTGTGGCTATACGTCATCGCATCTCTTTGGCTGCTTTGTTGGTGAAGGTGACACAAAAAATAGATCTCGGATCAATACGTCTCTCATGGATCATTGACACGACTCGTTCTGTGATAGTATGGGTTTTACCTGATCCAGCCCCAGCATTGATCAGGAGTGGTCAGTCTATAGTATCTACGGCGATCTGTTGTTGTGGATTGAGCATCTTCCGAGTATAGGAAAAATAGAATAAAAGTCGAACAAAAATATGAGGATTCCCATAAGTCGCTTCCCTATTGGACTCTTGGCTATTTTTTCTTGCATTTCTTTTTCTTTCCGATATACTCAGAACTCAATATACTCCTTGTCCTATCTGTCCTTGGATCTCGTCAAACTATTCGGCTCGCGTTCGCGAGTCAAACTCCTCGAAAAACTTGTCATCGAAGATGTGATCGCCAGATCCAGTACTGGATTTTTTATTCGTGAACTCTGTCGTGATGTGGATGAGCAGATCAATGCAGTGAGACGTGAACTGATGAATCTAGAGGCCCTTGGGATACTCAAGTCCTACGAACAAAACAAAAAAAAATACTACCAGATGAATCATAATTGTTCTATCTATACAGATCTCGTAGAGATGTTTCTCAAGACGTATGATGTGATGAAGCCGGTGAAAGAGTTCTTTAAATGACGCAAAACTCTCGATCTCGTGACTATTTCTGATGCGGTATTGAATTTTCGTAATGAAACAACCAATAATATCGTCGATATATTTATCATAGGAGAACTCGATAAAATCGAGTTCAACAACTTTCTCGAAAAGACGTTCTATGGAAAAAAAGTAAAATATGCTATCATGACGCTCGATGACTTCTCAGGTCGTCTCGAATATGATGACAAGCTCGTCCTCTCGATTCTAGCACAGAAAGGTAATATATTTCTCAGAGACCGTCTCGAAATAGAATGAACTATCGAAGCCAAGCTCAGGGCCAAAAAAATATTCGTCAAATAGATATAAAAAATCCCTCTCAAGTAATATATGAGAGGGATTTTTTTATGAGAAATATTTCGATAGGAAATCACGAGATCTGAGCATACAACCAATAACTGTAGAATCCGGAGTTCCAGCAAGGAGTGCCTTGGGATCTACTGTCAAAGTGAAGTGTCCAGTATAGCCGATATCTCTAAGCTTGATGAGGAGTGACTCGAGTGGCATCGTTCCCTCACCAGGAAAAAGTCATACCTGTTCATCATCCTTGTCCGATAGATATACCAATCCCATAGTAGATCCGAGGAGTACGAGCGTTTTCATGAGATCTACTCCGCTACCTGGATCTACATTCTCGATCGAGAGTGCTGTATGTGCTGTTACTTTTTTGATTGTTTCAGGTCTGGCATCACCGTATTCGGATATGACGAAGAGCCAAGTTTTTGGTGGAGCATTGATGATATTGATAGTGATATTCGGATATTTTTTGGCAACTACTTGGAGATATTCCCCGAACCAGTCACGCTCACGATCGAGTCGGTGTGGTGGATGGAGATTCACGATTTGTACTCCGAGTTCACTCGAGAGAGTGAGTATCTGGTCACATTGTTTCTTGTTGAGTTTGCGTGCAGGAGCCGTGATACTCACAACTGGCAGATCAGTACTCGTGATGAGCGAGTCGATATAGCTCGCATCATAGCTATCGTAGAGATCAAAGTCTACAGATATATCGATGCCATCGAACCCAGACTGCTTGGCGAGTGAGAATATGCGATGGAGTCCATATCCAGCGAGTGATGAAGTGGAGAGAAGATACATTAGATAAATATGATAAATAAAATATATTATACTAGATTTCAGACCTTTTGTTCAGTCTGTTTTACTACAACACTTGATTCATCAAGTTTAGGTATCCTACCTATAATATATCTATACAATACAGATAGATCAGGACTCAACTCATCATCGATATTATATTCAGGTTTACGGATATATATATAGATTACCTCTATCAGAGTATCGATTTTCTTATCACCACAGTATTTATCTTGATTCGCGTACCATTTCCACTGATCACGAGTCCCATACAACATGAGCTGTAATATTATTTCTTTTGAAAATTTGACAGAATTTGTTATTAGAGATGGTGTATCTATTGGGATATCTGTTATAGTGAATAGAGTTATAATAATTCATCTGATTTGTTCAGATATACTATTTTGAGAATTATGGGCTGTTTCGGTTGTCATATGTATATTATTTTTTTATATGAAAAGAGTATAACATTTTTTATATAAAAAATGAGGAATTAAAAATGAAAAATAACATACTATGAATCTATTATCGCGAGCGTTTCTGATACTCTTTTTTGTATATTTTTTCAATTTGATTTTTCACTTTGTATGGGCTCATTACCTGATGCTTTTCTTGCCGAGTTGATTACATCCAGTACTTCTAGATAGTCTACATTCGTTGAACTATACTGAAATTTACCAAAAGTTATTCCTGAATTAATATTACTTAAAAGTGCCCGATAAGTAGGAGAAAATCCTGAACTTTGTATCAGGAATATTCTATGAGCAGGAGTACATTTTCTCTCATAAATAATAGCTAATACTCATTCTAATTCCTTATTATTTTCCCACTCTACTCAGAATAATTTTGTTAAAGAACTATTTATTAATTCGTCACTTTTATGAGCTCTTAGAAAACCTTTCATATATTTTTATATGTTACTTTTTATCTATATTATCTTTTTATTGCAAAAAACGCAAATTTTTTCATAAAAATTTATTCCTTGTTTCGCACGCTATCGATACGATACTCAGAGAATCTCACTCGTTTGTGATCTACCATATATTGGATTGCTTTTTCATTTTTATTGAGAACGGCATTTCCACTCTTGAGTTCGAGAAATACTATCTCTCGCAGCGATCACTCAGAGAGTCAGTCGAATATGATATAGTCACATCATTTGCCGACAAATACCATATCTTTTGGAGCATATGGGAAGTTCGGAAGGGCTGGGAGTATTTTCTCATATACTTCCCCGAAGATCGCACTGCGTGATCACTGGGTGGCTTGCTTGCGTACTCACTTATGCTCGTATAGTGATAGGATACGCATGATAAAAACTCCGATAACAAATCAAACAAGTCCACCGAATGTAACTGTAATAATATCCATTTTTTTGCTTTTCGAGTCTTTTTGTATAGTATCCTCACATTCCTAAAAAGCAAATCTTATGCTCCGCCTGATTTTTACCAAAAACCCCATCATACGAGATACCTGTGTAGCGAGTCTATCACTTGGTCGCAATCCTACTGAGGCTTCTCCTGATTTTATCGTATATCAAAAATGAGACTGGATCCTCATATTCTCAAAAGAATTCGATATCGATATCACACTCCCAACGATTCTCGATAACTGGGATCCTGATCGTATCTATCTTCCCTATATTGGTCGATCTATTGATCTCTTGCACGAGATCTGAGATGTGATACTTCCGAATGTGTTTATTCCATATAGTGAAAAAAAAGAAACTGATAGAGAAGATGAGATCGTATGAATAGAACATGCGAGATTCCTCGAGATATACAATGAACAAAAAGACTATTATGTAGAGGACTACTGACTCTCTATCGGCGGTATTGTAGTTGATAAAACTCCAAATAATCCAGAACTCAATACAGATCTCATGATGACCTACGAGGCAGACGTCTATATTGAGGATTCACTCGATGCTGCATATACAGTGACGAGTGGTGATCTCGTTCCAGCACTCATCATCTGTGGTATCATAGATGGTAAGATGAGCAAAAATGAATCAGGTACTCCAGAGCAGATGGCTGTCCGCAATATGCTCACAACTATCCGACTCACTGAAGATGAGTGAGGTATAACATAATTATTCTGTGATATAGTGTACGACAAGGTAGTATCTTTGCTCTCCAGGAACTACTATCACGGATAGTCATATTTTGGTGAAGTATGGTTGTACTATGCTACGATAGTGCGCATCATATGACTTCCCTTTTTCACTCATGAAAAAGTCAAAAGTAGAACGGATAGATCGAATCAATGTATCAGTACAATCACTTGAGTTACAAGAGTAGTATCCATATCATACATTCTCAGTATGTTTGGTCCTGTTGATGATCTTGGGATTGATACCTCGATCGATGAACCATTGATCGATAACCGCAAAATTGTAGTATCCATCTCATGGATTGCGTGTATGGTGGTTCTGTCATTTTTCTTTTGTGAACTCTACATTCCAGTCATATGCTGTCACATCCAGTCGATTGTCATAACTGTATGATCCGAGTCATTCTCATTGTCTGACGCTATTGTACCATCCGAGCCAAGTAGAACGAATACGAGACATATCTACATTTGTAGGAGTTGGCACATTTGCACCCTGACTGATCACTGGAGATTGTGTTGGGTGTTGTATAGGGGCAATAACTGGAGGTCTTGTGATAGTGAGTATGGGAGTCGCTGATGATTGTGTGATAATTGCGATAGACTTTGCCCCATTTTTGATAGCGAGTCTCTGGTATTGTAGAGTGAGTATCCTATCTTTTGCTTCTTTTCTTTTCTTCGCTTGCTCAGCAAGTCGATTTGTAATAGTATTTTTCTTATTGATAGTCTCTTGTTTTGCCATCTGTGTAGTCAGACTCGGTTGCAATCCTGTTGCTCATACTATAGATGATAGTGATATCAATATCGAGATGATATAAAGTGATAGTATCTTTTTCATATACATATATTAACACAATATTTGATTATTTACAAATATATTGTATTTTATAAAAAACTCTCTTAATTAGAGAGTTTTTTATTCAGTATTTCAGTGAAGATTTTTGGATTTCCTTGTCCCGCCGATTTTTTCATACACTGTCATACAAAAAATCCGAAGAGATTGACTTTACCAGCCTTATATTCAGCGAGTTGTGTCTGAGAATCTGAGATAACAGCGTCAGCGATAGCCTCGAGAGCTCATATATCATTTGTCTGGCGGAGTGATAATGAGTCAATCCAGGTATCTGCTTGTCCTCATTCGAATACGAGTTTTTCTATGACAATTTTACTATTCGTTGATGAGAGTTCATCTGCATTCACGAGTTGGATGACTCGTGCTATCTCTTTAGTTTCTGATTTTATATCGGATAGTCTCAGTCGAGTTGTATGTGCCTCAAAAAGAGCAAATAGGATCGTTGTTATATATGAGCAAGATTTACGAGGATCTCCTGTTATAGCCACGAGTTCATCATAAAAATTGCTCGTCTCTATATCTCCTGAGAGGATACGTGCATCATCTTCGATGAGTTTGTATTCGTCTAGATACTTGAGGCGACGATCCATAGGGAGTTCTGCGATCTCTCTCTCTGTGATGAATTCAGGAGTGAGAATAAGTGGTGGTAGGTCAGGATCTGGGAAGTACCGGTAGTCCATAGCATCTTCCTTACTACGCATCGGAGTCGAGAATCCCTTCTCATCACTCCATCCACGAGTCTCTTGGTCAAGTTGTCCTCCTGCTTCATATATCTCTACTTGACGAGCAAATTCTACATCGATCGATCGACCGATAGAGGCGAATCCGTTTACATTTTTGAGTTCTACACGATTGCGTAGTGTTGTCTCTCACTTGATCCGTATTGAGATATTGACGTCACATCTGAGTTGCCCCTTCTCCATATCAGCATCAGATGCACCGCACCATCTCATCAATTTCTGGAGTTCTTCTAGATATCCGAGGACATCAGCCTTGGAGCGAAAGTCTGGTTCCGTTACAATCTCCATGAGTGGAGATCCGGCTCGATTATAGTCTACTAGTGTCTTACTACCAGCATGAACGAGCTTACCAGCATCATTCTCGATATGCATATGATGGATACGAAACACACGTACCTCTCAGTTGATAATAGTCTTTACTTCTCCACCTATAGCTATAGGTTGATAGAGTTGTGTGATCTGATACCCCATTGGAAGATCTGGGTAGAAATAACTCTTGCGATCAAAAATACTCGTCTCCTGAACTGCAGACCTGAGTGCATGAGATGCCCTGACCGCAAGATCGGTAACTCCAAATGATACAGTGGGGAGCATACCAGGGAATCCCATACAAACTGGACACACATTGATATTGGCTTCTGGAGCGAGCTCGAGTGCATTCTGACATGCACAGAACATCTTAGTGTTGGACTTGATTCGGACGTGGGTTTCGAGACCCATGACGATCTCGTATTTATCTGCAGGATTAGTCATATATTGGTTTGATGATATTGTGTACTATAGTCAAAAACGGTCAAAATGACAGAGAAAGTACATAAATAAATTTGACAAGTAATATTATATATTTAATATAAAAAATATTACTTCAAAATAATTAAAATATGAATTCTTCAGAAATCTACGATATCTTTGCATCTGATCAATTACTAGATGATAACATATGAGTTATTTGATACGATCATTCACCTGAAACTATAGAAAAAGCCAAATCTTTGCAAATGTTTATGAATGCAAGCTTTCATCAACAATTCTCTCTAGAGAATCTATAAAATATACTTATTTTCTGATAAAATCATATCAGTTTTTTAGCAAGATATGATATATATTATTATTTATAGATTTTTCAACTTTTTATTTGCTTTCTACTCGTCTATCCCTATACTCATCCCAATATTTCACTCGGAAAATGTGTGAAGTATTGGGATTTTTGGTTATACAAGGATACTTCCTCTCGTTATGGCGAGTCTCGTATCTGACAAAAATCTCGGTAAGGATTATTTTTTTATTTTTTCTATATTATGGCTACCGCTACACTCATACAGAGTATGCTCGACAACGCTGTCCACATCGGACACAAGCGTGAATACTGGTCTCCGAAGATGCGTGATTATATATATGGTATCCAAAATGGGGTACATGTATTCAATCTCTACAAAACAGCTGAAAAGCTCGAAGAAGTGAAAGCAGTTCTCGAGGATCTCTCTTCAAAAGGAAAATCTATTCTTTTTGTTGGAACTAAGGTACAATCAAAAGATCTCGTCGAGGCTATTGCTACTTCTACTGGACATTTTTATGTCAACACGAAGTGGGTGCCAGGTCTCCTCACCAACTATACAACGATCAAGAAACGAATCGCATACTACAATGAACTCGAAACATCTCTCGCAAATGGTATGCTCGAAAATCTCACTAAAAAAGAAAAAGCAATAAAACTCAATGAACTCACAAAACTCAAAGAGGCATACGTAGGAGTCAAGGATATGAAACGAACTCCAGATGTGATTGTTGTTGTAGATGGACACTACGAAGATCTCGCTCTCGCAGAGGCAAAAGTCATAGGAGTGACATCTATTGCTCTTCTTGGTTCTACGGGTGATATTGATAAGTCGACATATTTTGTTCCTTGCAATGTAAATTCTATCAAGGCTATTGCATGGATGCTCGGTGAAGTCAAATCAGCAATCAAAACTAAAAAAGTTGAAGATAAAAAGCCTATGGCACGAGTCGAAACTATTGCCCCAAAGTCATCTACTCCACGAACACCAATAGCCAAAAAGGATGTAATAGCACCAGCCCTCTAATATATTTTTAATATAGTTACAATAATGACTACTGCCAATACTATAGCAAGCCAAGAAAAACTCGCAGGAGCTCTGTCATATGTATTCTTCTTTTTTCCAATGATTCTTGGAACAAAAACAGAGTTTACTATGTTTCATTCAAAACAATCATTTGGATTATTCCTTGTACTCGTTATAGGCAAAATATTGAGTGTTATTCCTCTCGTAGGAGAAACTCTATTTTGGATGATTAGTCTTATTATAGTTATACTTGATCTGATATTTGGGTATAAGGCTTACCTATGAGAGAGGTCAACTATATCAGAACCACTGCTTGATAAAACAAATCTATTTATTAATAGAGTTGGTCTTAATAATTTTTTCTCAAAAAAATAATTTCTTATTTATATACTAAACTTAATAACTATATGGTAACAGCTCAGATGATCAAAGAGCTCCGTGAGCGAACTGGAGTTGGCATGTCGGACTGCAAAAATGCACTCGTAGAAGCTGAAGGAAATATGGATACAGCCATCGACCTTCTTCGTAAAAAGGGTCTCTCAAAAGCCGCTAAACGATCAGGCAATGAAACCTCTGAAGGCCGTATCAAAATAGTTGCCGATGGAAATGCAGTATATGTTGCTGTAGTTTCATGTGAGACTGACTTCGTTGCTCGCAATGAGACTTTCGAAGGAATGCTCGATCACTTCATCACTATCCGAAAGGGTGAGACAACTGATGAAGCAGCTATCAGTAAAGCAGAGGAACTCAAGGCAAGTGAGTATACGCTCAAAGTTGGTGAAAATATGCAGATCCGTACCCTTACTCGTATCGAATGAGAGGTCATCGCATCATATGTACACTCTAACTTCAAAAATGGATCAGTGGTAGTTGCTAAAACTGGTACTAATACTGATACTCTCAAACAAGTTGCTATGCATGTTGTTGCATCGGCTCCTCAAGTTATCTCTCCATCAGATATATCTGATGCTGACGTAGCAAAAGAAAAAGAAATCCAACTCGCACTCATGGAACAAGATCCGAAGAATGCTAGTAAACCAAAAGAAATACTCGAAAAAATTATCGACGGCAAAATGACAAAGTTCCGTGAAGAAAATGCTCTCCTTACACAACCATTCGTCGTTAATCCAGATCAGAAAGTAGGTGATGCAATCGGGAAAGATTCTATTGTATCATTTTATCGATATGCTATCTAATACGTTCGAAGTAGAGTTCAAGAAACTCGAATCACAGATGTATAATCGAGATATCAGCTATGATAAATATCTTGAGTTATTTCGTATACTAGTTCGTGATTGTCTCAGTAACAGTAACTGAACTACTTGCTAGTTCAGTTCCTAGCTCCATAGCATAATGGTTAGTGTAGCGGTCTCCAAAGCCGTTTATCTTGGTTCGATTCCAAGTGGGGCTGCCATCAAAGATACAAAAACTCTCCTGAGAATATTCAGGAGAGTTTTTATTCGGTAAAGAGTATCACATGACTCCCCTTTGATTGGAAAAATCGTCAATCACTTGCTAGGATCACTCCTTCAAATATATCGGATTGGGAAAGGAACTCAGCAGCCCTCAGAAATGGCATGACAGCAATTGCTGTTGCATAAGAATCTGCGATCATTCCTGATTCCGCCTCGATATAGCTAGCTATTATCTCATTTGCAGATTCTCATGTTTTAGGATCGATGAGATGATGGTGTTTTTCCCATTTTCGTTTGCTTCCTGATGAACAAGCAAAAAATATATCATCGAGTATGATTGTCCCAATAACTTCTTCGAGATTATTCGGATTCTCGAGTCATACCTCCCAGCAACCTCTGGCATATATATCTCCACCAAAATCTATCATATATCTTATGTTAGGAGGCAACTGAGTATCTATAATTCGTTTGATAACATCGAGGAGATATCATTTTCATAAACCACCAAATTCGAGAATAATATCACTATGGAGTATTACGGTGGTATCATTTTTTTCTATATATTGCCATCCTATCGAATGTCCAATATGGTCACTTCGTCCATACCCCAGTGACGAGAGTCGTCCTGTGATCGTAGGATCAAAATATCCATCTGTAGATCACGCGGTCTCGAGTGCAAATGATAGCATCATAATCGCATCTTCATCGAGGATGGCATGTCTCGTAGTATTGAGTCTATCGAGCCAATTTCACTCTATGAATCTAGAGTATCTCAACTCAAATGTATTGAGTCGTTCACGAATAGACGCAAATAGAGTATTACAGTTTATATCTGTATCTATTTGAATCAAAATATGTGTACCTATAGTGTCCCAACTATCTTCTTGCATAGGAAGATTATATATAAATACAGTATCTTGCAAGTCATAGTAATTATTTTTTGTATTTTTCACCGTCTTTGTATAATCAATCTTATGCAAACTATCACAATCATCTGAGCCTGAGCTGCGGGACTCATGGCAGCAGCAACAATACTCGAACAGGCATACGACTGATCTGAATTCCATATACAAGTATTCGAAAAGAATACAACTCCATGAAAGAAAGTAATCATATCAGGAGGTGGTAGATGTAACGTAACAACAGGTATAGAGGACAAAAAAATACTCCTCTCAAAATATACTCGTGGGGCTGATTTTATCAAAAAAGCATTCGGGAAATTCTGACCATGAAAATGTCGAGAATGGTTTGAATCACATGGAGTTCCGATGAAATGTGAGTCTGATAACAGAGTATTTCCTATTTCTGATGATGGAACAGAAGTGGTAGAAGTATTTGAAAAAATATTTGCGAAATACCGCAATAGGATAACCCTCCACTATGGAGAAGGAGTAGTATCAGTTATATATATACAGCAGAAATATCAAATTACTACAGCAAAATGAATGTATGAATCTGATTTCATCCTCATAACTACAGGATGAAACGCATATAGTCATACGGGATCTACGGGTGATGGCTACGCTTTTGCCAGATCACTCGGACATACTGTCACACAGCTCTGACCATCGCTATCGAGTTTTCTCACAAAAGAGAAGTGGACTCATGAGCTATCGGGACTTGTACTTCCTATGGCAAAAATAGGTACACTTTCTGGATCACTACTATTGACTCATTTTGGGCTCTCTGGACCTCTCGCATTCATGTATTCATCCCAGGTCGCTTGGGAAACTATAGATATAAATCACTCAAAAACTATACAAATCTCTCCTAGGGCTGATATGTGAGTACTTGAGTGGGATACTTTTTTAAAACTCGAGTTTGCGAGTCATCCGAAAAAATTCATCACAAATATTCTCACAGATCACCTCCCTCGTAGATTCATTGAGTGACTTATCCGAGAATATTGTCCGAATATAGAAACGACATATCCTGTATCTATTGCCCGAATAGATAGAGAAAAAATCGCTCGGCTCCTCTGAGAGGGTATCCCAATAACTCTCACAGATCGTCGCCCTGGAGATGAATTCGTAACTGCAGGAGGGGTCTCAACTGACGAGATAAATTCAGAAACTATGGAGTCAAAAATACAAAAAAACCTCTACTTTGCAGGAGAGGTACTCAATGTCGATGGATATACAGGAGGTTTTAGTCTCCAGATATGCTGGGCGAGTGGATATATGGCAGGATGCAGTATACTAAATTCTATAAAATCAATCTAATTAGGATCTTTTTACTCGAATAAACTCTTTGTTTCATCGATTTCTTTTGCTAACATCTTCACTTTTTCTCGTCCAGAAAATACCATATCATCATCAATACGGAGATATTTAGCATCACACTTTTCTGGATAATCGAACTGTGATAGGAGATATTTGATTGCATTGATACGTGACATTTCCTTATTATCACTCTTCACTATTGTCCATGGTGCATACTCAGTATGAGTTTGTGAGAAATTGAGATACTCAGCGAGAGTGTATCGATCCCAGAGCTTCTGCGAGAACTGATCTATTGGAGAGAGTTTGTACTGTTTGAGTGGATTAGTACGTCGCTCATTGAATCTGGCGGCTTGTTCTCCTTTGGATACTGAGAAATAGAACTTGATAATCTTGGTTCCTGCTCTTGTGAGCATCTTCTCGAGAACAACAACATCATCCATGAACTTCTCATAGTCACGTTTCCCAACAAATCACATAACTGGTTCTACTCCGGCTCGATTATACCATGACCTGTCGAAGAATATCATTTCTCATGCATTCGGAAGATGTGAGATATACCGCTGGAAATACCACTGTCCATGCTCAACCTCAGTTGGCTTCATAAGAGCTACCACTTTAGAATATCTTGGATTGAGCGACTCAGTGAATCTCTTGATATTACCTCACTTCCCTGCTGCATCTCGTCCTTCGAATATGATGAGACACTTTTTACCAGTGGATTGTATATAGCTCTGGAGCTTCACGAGTTCAATCTGGAGGCGGAGCATCTCTTCTTCATATGAGATCTCATCTTTTCGTACTGCATTGAGAACATGAGTTTTTTTCTTATCTACTGGAAGTAGATCGATCGCTTGATGTTTTTTATGGTATTTTTTTATCACATCGATGAGTATGATTTCCTCACGAGTTGCGAGATCGACTGCTTCGATAGTTTCATCTATCTCTATGAGAAGTTTAGCGAGTTTTTCGAGTTTGCGATGCTCTCTCTTCGAGAGCTTGGCAATATTAGCATCTAGAATAGTCTGGAGTCTATTTCGCAATACTCGAAGATTGTCGATATCTCCATCTTTAGCAAGGGTCTTGTAATTATCTCTGAGTTCATCGTGGAACGCTTCGAGCGTCTCAGGGCTCATCGTGATGATATTATTGAATATATCGGTAATATTGAAGAGTTTCACTGTGTTTGTTTTTTATAAAAATATACTCGTATAGTATACTCATAGTGGTATTTTTCCAAATAAAATATAGAAAACAACTTGCAATTTGCTCACTTTTGATAAGAATAGAAAAATGTTCACTCTCACACCTCAGGAACTCATATTGCTCATCGATACAACTCCAAATATGATCGAGATCATCGATGTACGCAATACAGATGAATGGGATACTATCCACCTAGATGCTCATATGAAACTGATTCCATTACCGATACTCCCATTGCGTGATATCGATATCAATATGAGCAAAAAAATCATATGTATATGTCGATCCGGCGGGAGATCTGGTCAAGCATGTAGCTGGCTTGCAGGTAAAAATATATCCGCCTATAACCTCATATGAGGTATGATTGCTCTCGAAAAAGAATTCCCGAAAAGGATGATACTAAAAAAATAAGAAATCTGCTATGATAACTCTCTACACCAAGGACTATTGTCCATACTGCGTAAAAGCAAAAAATCTCCTCACTTCTATCGGTGCTGCATACGAGGAAGTAGATATCACAGATAATCAGGAACTCCTCATGGAAATAGTGGCAAAATCACGAATGCGAACCGTCCCACAAATATTTCTCTGAGATGAGTGTCTCGGTGGATATGATAGTATCGCAGTACTCCATGAGAAATGAGAACTCATAAAAAAAATTGGACTATAAAAAGTCCTAAAACTCCTCGCTATATATCTTCGTGAATCATCTAGCAATCAGTTTCTCTTTGCCCGCAATCACCATATCTGGTGCCCCACAAAAGTACCACTCAGTATCAGGACTCGCAACTATCTGGTCGATATCGAGGCGACCATTCTCGCATCCAGCGACGACCTCACGTGTCACATGCACATGGAGATCAAGGTGTGATATCTCACGAAGTTTATCTAAATAGAAGAGTTCTGCTTCTGTCGATACAGAGAAATAAAGTGACCTGACTACAGAATCAGGAAGTACACATATCATGTTATATATCGGTGCGAGACCTGTACCTGTAGCAACGAATACTTTTGGCACAGGAGTATCCATAGTATGGAAGTTTCCAAATACTCAAGCAATCTGCACAAATGCCCCCGTATTGAGTCCAGAAAGTATTGCTCATCCTCGACTATTTTTTCGGATCTTTATAAGGAAAGTGAAACTATTTCCTTGAACTCTTGCTATTGAGTATTGTCGACTAAATGGTCATGATATGTCCGTCCAGAGAAAAGTCACAAACTGTCCAGGTTTACTCTCTAGTATTTCCATAGTTTCTATGATGAGTTCGAGTGTTGTAGGATTGAGGAGCTTTGTGGATATGATGCTTGCGTCATGAGATACTTGCTCATGATCGGCATCCATCGGGACAAAATCTGACTTCGATACTCCACAAACAGGGCACTTCCAGTCGGCTGGTATATCAGTAAACTCTGTCCCAGCTATGATGCCACTATCAGTATCTCCGAATATAGGATCGTACACCATACCACAGGGGACACAGATCCACTTTTGTCATTTATTGTATATTTTTTTAGGTATGAGAGAAACTCACTTCCATTCGCATATTTTTGCAACAAAGTATAGAATCAATATAGCGAGAGCACTGTAGTCAAAGTGAAGAATACCCCGCAAAAGTGCAACATGAAGTACAGCCAATATGATAATAATATATACCGTTCTATGGAGAGTTTTCCAGTGTTTTCCGAGCTTTTTCATGGCCCAGAGATTCGATGTCAAAAGAAGAGGAATTGTGAGGATATAGGCTACATAACCAAATGCATATGCTGAAGGAAGATTTCCTGTAATCCAAAAACCTCGCGTCGTGAGCATAGATGGATCTATATGTATATACGATATTGCATGTACGACTGCGAGCGTACCCATGAGAATACCGAGTTCCTTGCGTAGTGACATGAGTATACGGGCAAGCGAAAGTCAGATCACTCGGGCAAATATAGGGAGCCATAGGAGTATCCAAAGAATAAGCATCGCAGCACTTCCAGATTCTTTTGTTCCACCCTGCATAGCGAGATATCCCCACGAACATATGGACAGAAATATAATAGCATATCAGATATATTTTCTATATTTTTGGATACTATTTTCGAGTGGGAGGAGCAACTTATTTATTACAGTGAGCATATTACTGAGTTATGATTTGAGAAAAATATACGCATATACTTTAAGTCAGATTAAAATTTTATTGTAAATATTTTTGTTTATTTAAGATATGCTCATCATTTGTTCGTCCATAGTGTATAATACCATCAGTCCCATGGAGATAGTAATAATATGGGGATATCTCAGGATGGAGTGATGCATTCCAGGTAGAGAGAGACATATTTGATATGGGCGTTGGCGGATACCCTTGTTTACTACGTGTATTATACGGATTTTTGTCCTGGATAACACTACTGATAAAGCTAGGAGTACATTGTTTCTGAGTTTTGGCATATCCATAACATATAGTTGCATCTGCTCACATGGCTATTTTCTCAACAACTCTTTTCGAGAGAATACCTGCAATAATTGGTTTATTATCATCAATTCGCTCCTCTCTCTCAACGATAGAAGCAAGTATGAGGGTTTGATATGCTTTTTTCGGATCGAGAGCCTTATATTCAGCTCAAATCTTGCGATCAAACTCTCTCAGCATCACATGAATAACATCATCTGTAGTAGCATCCTGACGGAGACGATATGTATCGGGGTAGAGATATCATTCTAGATTGACTGTTCCTGCAAGCCAAGGAAATTCACTCTGATATGACGAAAAGTTGAGACGAATAGTCTCTAAAAAATCTCCAACCGAACCGATTCATTTGCTCGCGAGATATGCATCGATATCATATGAGCTCCATCATGGGAGAATCGTGATAGTCTGATCAGTATAGACGGGGACTCTCATTGTCTTTGTCAGAAAGTCAGAAACCGTTGTAGAAACAAGTGTCTCATATGTACCAGCCTGGATAGAAATACTCGGAACAAAAAATCTCACCCAGAGCCCATATCTCCACGATGCAATATCAAATCAAAGTTTATCATTGAGAGTTGATATAGTATATCATTTTTCGACTGTGTACTTGCCAGCTGGAATATTCATAGAACCAACGCTCCATACTAAATATAGTAGAATAAAAAAAGTAACACCAATAAATAAGAAAAATAAGCGGAAAGAACGAAAATTCTGATGCCTTCTATCAAGACGACTAGAAACAGAGTGTTGAGAAAATGAAGTCATAGGTACTAAAAAATTATGGTTGATGTAGACTTTTATTTTCCACTTCCTGTCAGTTTCTCGATTTTATTTTTGGCGTCTATGACTCCACTATAGGCACTTTGTACTGCATTTGCAGCCTCTCCCACTTGATTCACCTTGTTGTTTACCGTAGAATTGATATCTTCGACTGCTTTTTTTGTATCATCGATATATGGAGTTGCTGTATTTTTTATCTTATCTATGAGGGAACCTGCAGAATCTCATCCGGATGCGAACTGTAGAGATAGATTTTTAATATTGCGGATTTTTGCATTGATAATTGGATCTCCGTACTGATCTGCAATACTAGGTATAGCAAATACGCAGAGTATATACGAGAATGCGGTGAGTACAATGAATCAGATAAGACGAGAAAACATAATTTAGAATTTAGTACATTTAGTATATATAAAATTAGAAAAGATAAAAAATATAGAAAAAATTTTATATTATCATTTTCTGGTTTTTTACTCTCCTATCAAATCTTCTATAGTTTTTGCATTAGCAATATCTTCACCAATTTTTTCTATATCTGCGGCATTGATCCCTGTAGTACGTATATTTTTTTTATTTTTGGTAGTCGCTCCGATAGTACCTCCGTTTTTGATGAATTCACTGAAAAATTGTTGTCATCATTCACTCGAAAGTAAATCTGATGTCATAGTACCTACCTCTGCTGCTAGATGTGAATGAAGTCCACAGATCCCACATACAAGATGGAGATCAATTCAACGAGAACTCATACCACTTATGGTAATCTGCTCTGCAGTAGTGCGACTCTGACAATCGGGACATATATAATTTGCAATTACGGATTCGAGGATGTTTTTGAGAAATATGTATGGCATAGGGGGTTAATCTAGGGAATAAATTTAGATAATATTTTTCTCAATTCTGCGAATTGACTCGTCACGACCGAGAATATACGCAAGTTCAAATGATCCTGGTGAGAACTCTTCACCTGAAAGAGCTACTCGCAATGGCCAGAGTATCTGTCCATTTTTTTTTCCTGCGATTGCAATGGCTTCGAGAATGGGAGCTTTGAGTGAATCCAGTGAACTATAATCAGCAGATTCGATGAGTGGGAGAATAAATCGAAGTGCATCGAGTCCTTGCTCTTTGTTTTCGATTTTCATCTTGGGATTGATAAGGAGATCGCTACGGATAGCTGATTCCCCATAGAGACAACTCGTGAGTGAAACAAATTCTTCGAATCGCTTCATACGAGGTTGGAGTTCTGCTATAATACGTCTATTATAGTTATAGTCTTTTTGACTGAAAATAGCTATATAGAATCATGACTCATACTCTTCGAGATATGATACCAAACGAGTATGGAGTTCTCATATTTCCATTCTTTTGATATATTCTCCATTCATCCAGTCGAGCTTTATAGGATCGAGTACGGCACCTGATTTGTGTATATTATGTATTTCAAATAGAGAGATCATCTCATCTATAGTCATAATCTCATTATCATGACCTGGATGCCAACCGAGGAGTGCGAGAAAATTGAGGAGTGCTTCGACGAGATATCACTTTGCGAGATAGTCACAGACAAATGCATCACCTGTTCGTTTCGAGAGTTTTTTGCTATCATTCCCAAGTACAAGAGGGAGATGAGCATATTCTGGAAGAGTGATACCGAGAGCTCGTGCTGTGAGTATCTGGGTCGGCATAGAGCTTATCCATTCCTCACCTCTCATAACATGAGAGATTGCCATCAGATGATCATCTATGACAACAGCTCCGTGATAGGTCGGATAGATACCATCAGATTTGAGGAGAATAGTATCATCTGTCTGATTCGTATCAAACTCGATACGTCCACGGATCATATCATTGAATATGAGAGTTTCATTCTTTGGTACCTTGAGTCGAATAGTGTATTTATCTCCACTAGCAATACGAGTATGGGCATCTTCGAGTGGAATATGGCGACAATGTCCGTCATAACCAGGAGCGAGATGCAGCTCTATTTGTTCCGCATGTAAGCGATCGAGTCTCTCAGGAGTACAGAAACAATAATATGCACTTCCCTCTTCGCAGAGTCTATGAAGTCGTGGTGCATATTCATGGAGTCGTTCACTCTGAGTATATGGACCATAGCCACCATCATGATGTGGCCCCTCATCTGGTCGCATACCAACGAGTGTGAGGGTTGCTATGATTTTATCTACAGCATCCTCGACGAGACGAGTACGATCAGTATCTTCGATCCGGACTATGAATTGTCATTCATTATGTTTCGCCCAGAGATACGCATACAGAGCGGTACGCAGGTTACCTATATGCAGATATCCAGTTGGAGATGGAGCGAGACGAGTACGAACAGTCATAGGAAAAATGGATCAAAATACTCAATATAATATATAAAAAAAAGCTCAGAAAGCAAGACAAAGCCTCCACAAACAATTCACAGAGAAAAATTTGGATGATAGTCAAAAAAGGCTATACTTATATATATAATATATAATTTTTAACTCAATTGCGTCTCTCATATCAGATACCACTCATCACCGGTTTCGCTATCATTGCTACTACAGTTGTCAATATTATAGCATTCCAGTACTTCATGGGAACTCTTTTTGTGGCATATACCCAGGAGATACAGTCAAACGAACAAAAATGAACTCTATCACCTGAAAAGCTCAGAGCAGTGCTCGATGTCAGTACGCTCTCAACTAAGAAGCAAGATGAATATAAGGCCGTAGTGAGTGAACTCTCGACTATATCAACATCACTCAAAAATATCAGCGAAAACCCTGAGCTCTATATCCAAACAGGATCTCAGAGTCAGGGTGAGTCAGAGTGAGCATACACTCTCAAGGTATCCACACCTCTGTCACAAACGAGCCCATTCGCAAATATCACAGCTATTATCACGAATCCGACATGATGGGATAGAGATACTCCAGAGTGGAATCTCATACTCTGACTCTTGACTCGACTCCTTATGACTAATATTATATTTCTTTTATTTGTCACGAGTCTCTACTATCTTTGGATACGTCATATTTTTACACCAGTAAATCTCATCACTCATAGACTGAGATCCTATATCGATAGTTCAAAATTTCAGACAATACGCTATCTACGAGATGATGAGTTCTCTCCGCTTGTTACGACGATCAATAGTCTCTATAAATCACTGAGAGTTCAAGAAAATATTCGCTCAAATTTTCTCTCAGACATCTCCCATGAAATCCGTACTCCGATAACTGCAGTGAGATGCTATCTCGAGGCTATCGAAGATGGGATGATGACACTCGATACAAAGACTATACCACTTCTCCAAACTGAACTCACGAGACTCACGAGTATCACTGAACAAATCATGGAATATGAAAGTCTCACACATCACGTGAGTGATGATATCCAAGTTGAGAGATTTGATATCAGGTCACAGATTGAAGAACTCATATATGAGTATAAGCCTCAGTTCGACAAACTACAACAGAAAGTACACATATATGGAGAAACCGATGTATATATACGTATGGATAGAAATATGTTCGTACAAATTCTCCATAATATATTTTCTAATTTTATCAAATATGCGGGCAATAATACAATACTTGAGTGTCGTTACTCTAGAGAAGCAACTAACATCTGAATAGAGTTCTCAGATAATGGAGCCTGAATACCTATTGAAGAAATATCACTCGTGAAAGAAAAATTCTACCGTGTAGATAAGTCACGTACTCGAGATACTCACATGAGTATGGGAATAGGCCTCTCTATAATAGACCATATTGTCCGAATTCACGATGGATCACTCGATATCTCAAACAATATTCCTCATTGACTATCGATTGTTATAATGATACCAAGATAATAAATATAACAATTATATTTTTGAAAAATATCTAAAATACTATAACAAATTCCCCTTTTACCTTACCTTCTCACTTGAAATATTCAATAACTTCATGTATCGTTCCTCGCTTGAATTCTTCGAATTTTTTCGTGATCTCACGGCCGACGACAATCTGAGTATCAGATCCAAAATAGGTCTCAAACTCGGCGAGTGTACGCTCGATACGGTGCACTGATTCGTAGAGTACGACTGTATGTTCTTTATTTTGCAGGGATTTTAGCAGAGTTTGTCTCCCCTTTTTAACTGGGAGAAATCCGAGATAGAGGTACTGATGACAATCAAAACCTGAAGAGACTATTGCTGAGAGAACTGCAGAGGCTCATGGAATTGGAGTCACAATGATACCCACTTCGATCGCTTTTTTGATGAGTATGAATCCAGGATCAGATATCCCAGGAGTTCCAGCGTCAGATACGAGAGCAATATGTTTCCCCTCTTGCAATAAGTCTATGATTTTTTCGACTTTTGAGAAACCAGAATGTGAATGAAATGAGAGGAGACGTCAACCATTCTCGATATCATAGTGCTGGAGTAGCTGTCCAGTCATACGGGTATCTTCACAGGCGATATAATCAGCTTCTCTCAGAATTCTAATGGCCCGAAGAGTTATATCTTCCAGATTCCCTATTGGGGTAGATACTATTGAGAGCATAATTTTATATTGGATATTATCCGATCTTAATCAGAATTTCTGCAAAAGAAAGTTTTATTTTTTCAGAAAGAATTTTAATTCATGATTTAGCTCAATACGCCATGATCATATGTCTCGCTATCCAATCAAATAACATTTTACCAACTCGCTTATCTCAAAAAAATAAAGCTGGACATCCTAATGCAGGAAGTCATACAAAATTGATTTTATCAATATCATCATATATCGTAGATGTACGTTCCACTCATCTCGAGAGAATATTATCAATATTGAGTGCAAAACCAGTTTCTATACTAAGATGTTGCCTTGCTAAAATTGTAAGTATTTTATAGGCCTCTTTACCAAATTCATCATACTCATGAGTCGTATATTTTTTTCGAAGAATTTGATTCAAAAATACTACCATAATATAGCACGCATGTCACCATCATAGTATGAGTGCTTCCTCTGGTGATCACGGATAGAGTTTTGTTCATTTTTTTGGAGAGAACTCCGTACCTCGTTGTTTTTCTATTTTAAAATAATTTTTAATATGACTTTCTCCCCTTTTTTGAAATAGAGACTTGGAGTGTATTGGGTAGATACCCAAAAAATCTCGTGCGTCAATATCTGAATCAAAAAAAGATGGTGGGAATATTTCTGATATAAGATCACCAAAATCTTCATAAGATTTTATCGCAACTGAATTATCTTCTGATGTTTTGAGAATTTCTCTTTCAAATATATCACCAAGAGATTTTATACTTGGTCTCAAAGAAGAATGGAATGGACATTTTTTCATTATATCTAAAACACGGAATTATTTTATGTATTTTAGATATTTTAATAAATATGTCAACTATATTCCTAGCTTGTCTCTTATGACATTGAGCTCATACACAACTTGTTGATTCTTTTTCATTACCTCTTCGAGTTTTTTGACACTGTACATCACTGCCGTATGATTGCGACCAGAGAATATATTCCCGATACGCTCATAGGTATAGTGGAGCTTATTTTTGAGAAGATACATAGCAACCTGTCGTGGGATCATATTTTCTTTTTTGCGATCTTCTGAAAGGAGAGCTCGTATCTCGATACCGAAATGTCATGACACAGCCTGTATAAGATCTTCATAACTACAGTGAGTAGATCGTATACTCTTCGATGTTGTCATCGATGGAGTGAGTGATCTGATCGATAGCTTCGAGAGACGCATTGCTATATTCTCTATAGTAGGTGGTGTACCTCGTAGGTCATATTCTGCGATAATCTGATTGAGTATTCATTCGATCTCTCGAACATTGGTAGTGACATTTTCAGCAATGAACTCAGCTACATTCTGTGGGAGGAGGAATTCTCGATTACGAGCTTTTTCGCCTATGATCGCAAGACGAGTCTCGTAATCAGGTTCACTGACGTCGACCGTGATACCCCACTCGAATCGGCTTTGGAGCCTTGCCTCAAGCTCAGTGAGCTCACGAGGTGGACGATCTCCTGAGAGGATTATCTGTTTCCCTCCCTCGTAGAGAATATTGAATATATTATAGAGCTCTTCCTGAGTTTGTTTTTTACCAGCCAAGAACTGGACATCATCGAGCACGAGAACATCGATCTGGCGATACCTTTCACGGAGTTTATCTACTGATCGACTTTTGATGCTTGCAACATAGTCAGTGAGGAACTTATCTGCTGTAGTATAGACAACTCGGAGATCTTTTTGTTTACTACGAATCGTGTTGGCAATACCCTGGAGGAGATGCGTTTTGCCGAGACCAACATTACCATATATGTAGAGTGGATTGTATGCAGATCCAGGACGGCGAGCAACTGCATCACAAGCAGCATGAGCAAGTTGTGTACCAGGTCCTACGATAAAATTATCGAGCTGATATCTTTCGGATACAAGACGACTATTGACACCCTCAACAATCTCGACTCCATGAACTGATTCATTCTTCGTACGCTTCTCAGAGGCTCGCTGCATATCACGGCAATCTATGATCTCATCGAGAGCTCTCATCTCAATACTATCATCAACAATAAAATCTATTACCTCAATCGTAGGAACGACTCTCGTAATTGCTGATTTGACCTCAGTATAGAATTTTTTTGAGAGATTGTCCTGATGAAATGATGAGAGTACTCCTATGGTCACGCTCGTTTCAGTACTTGCCATCAAAGAAAACCGCTTGAAATAGGTGAGAAAATCTTGCTTACGAATCTCTCTCGACATGATCTCGACCGACGCAGTAAGATGAGAAAAACTAAAAATCATGTATCCTTTTTATCCATAAAAACTCCAAAGTCAAAAGAAAAAACCCTCTTGACAACACCTACTGTATACAATCCTGGATCAGTAACACGAGGTAGTGTCCTGTGGATATACACAAGTAAAAGTACCAAATGATATATGAATATTGAGTGAATATTTTCAAGGTACAAAAAATAGTTTTGCACATTTTCTATACGAGAAATAATCTCATATGTTTTCATGAAAAAACAATAAAAAAATCTCTCTCCGAATACGTAGAGAGAGATTTTTAAAAAATAAATTATTTGATTTCTTTGAGGCGAGCTGCTTTACCAGTGAGCTCACGAATAAACTTGATATTTTTGCGACGAACTTTGAATTTACGAAGTATATCGATCTTTGTTATAGTAGGAGCATTGACTGGGATAAGTCGCTCTATACCTATACCATCAACATCAGATCGGATTGTGAGAACACGATCGAATGATGTCGAACCTCTCATAGATATGATGAGTCCACGAAATTTTTGTGTACGTTCTTTTTCACCATCTCTGATTATCTGATGTACTTCTACCTCCATACCCGTCTCATAGACGACTACAGTATCTTTTGGTTCTGCTATAGTGCTCTGTTGGATAGCTTTTACGAGTGCGACATCTGACATATTATTTAGACTTTAGGATTTAGAACTCCATTTATATGAGTTATGACTCACATAACGAATGGGTGGATTATATAGAAAATTTGTATTTTGCAAGTTTTTTGGGTATTATTTGCAAAAAAAGGGTTTTCCTCTATTATGTACTCGTATTTTTGGGAATAATATATTGGTTCTGGCACTCTCAGTTATAAGTTTTTATTGAATTATGGAATTCTTTTTTCTCACACAGAATAACGCTATAGAAATACTCGTACTCATAGCACTTATCGTCATACTGATAGGTATATGGTGATCTGACCTCTATATCTGGTTTGGTCGAGTTAGAAATGCACTCACTACCAGTCACGTCCGTATCTCTGATATAAGACATAAAGTAATAAAGCAAGATCATGCTCCAACAGAAACTCTGGGTATAGATGAAGACAGTAACTCATGAGCAAATATACAATACGAGCAAAACACAAATATAAAAGCATCCTCAATAATAAATGAGGAAAATATAGTGAATACATCTACAGTAGAAAAACTCGCATGACTCGTATCAAGTGTACGTACGCTCATTGCTCGTGGAATGACCACAGAAGCTCAAATACTCATAGTCGAGGGACTCTCACTAGATAAACATCACAGAGATCTCAATCTCCTCCTCGGGCAAATCTATGAATGAGATGGGCAATATCCGAGTGCTGAGTATGTATATAAAGATATGGCAGACCTCCATCCTGACGATATCGAAATACTCGAGAAGCTAGCAAATGTCCTCATCATAGAGAAAAAGTATCTGATCGCGAGCGAGATCTATAAAAAAATTCTCGCATCAACTGGTAATACCGAGACAACTCTCTATATGTTGACACATATCTCGAATACACTCGATGATAAAGAGGCAACACTCCAGTATGCCAAACAATATGTACTACATTGGCCAAAAAATCCAGAAATCATATCGCTCCTCGCTACCATCCAAGTACAACTCTGACTCAGAAAAGAAGCTATAGAAAGCTATAAGACGCTTAAAAATCTCACCCCATACTCGAGTGAAACTACAGAAACTCTTCAGAAGCTCCTTCTGGAAGAGGAGCTTGCAGGTAATTTTGAAGTCAAGGAATCGTAACTATATAACTCTCAATCAAAAATCGTGTCTAATCTCACCACTCCTCCACATAGTATTGACGCGGAACGATGAGTCCTCGGATCTCTCCTCATCGATAAAGATGGTATCATCCATGTTGCCAATCTCCTGACGAGAGATGACTTTTATGATCCTGCGAACTCTATCGTCTATGATGCGATACTAGATCTCTATGCTCGTAACCGTCCGATCGACTCGATCACGGTACGTGAGGTCATCGATGATCAAAAAAAACTCGAATCTATCGGAGGAAACCTCTTCCTCGCTGGACTCATGGAAGCTGTTTTCACGAGTGCCAATATATTCCAATATGCTCAGATTGTGAAGAACAAATCCATACTACGCAAGCTGATACGAGCCGGTAATGAGATCATCATGAATGGATATGATGAGGCTACTGAAACTACTGAACTACTGGAGAAGTCAGAGAAATCACTTTTTGGTGTCACTCAGACATTTATCCAGAACAAGCTCGTACCAATACGCGATATTCTCAATGCCAGATACGAGGAATTCGCAGCAATCCATGCAGATCCTGAGCTCGTCGATCGTCATACCATATCTACTGGGTACCCGAGTTTTGATGCAAAATTGGGCGGATTCAAGCGTGGGGATCTCATCATACTCGCAGCCAGACCGAGTATGGGAAAAACTGCTATGGCACTTAACTTTGCTCAGAATGTAGCAGCCAAGTGACGTAATGTAGCTATATTCTCACTGGAAATGTCGAAGGAGCAACTCACTGATCGTCTCATCGCTGCTGCTATGGCTGTAGATAGCTGGAAACTGCAGAAGTGAAAACTCTCTGAAGATGAGTTCTCTCGTATGGGGGATGCTCTCGAAAAACTCTCGAGATCTAAAATATATCTCGATGATTCACCAGCTGGTGAGGGACTCCTCTCCATCAAGTCAAAGGCTCGTCGCCTCAAAATGGAATCAGGACTCGATCTCATCATAATTGATTATCTCCAACTCATGTCATCAGGTAACTCTATGAATAGAGTACAAGAGGTATCTGATATATCTCGCGGACTCAAGTCGCTAGCTCGTGAGCTCGATGTACCAGTTGTTGCTCTCTCGCAACTCTCTCGTGGAGTCGAGGCAAGACCAGATAAAAAGCCTGTCATGTCAGATCTCCGTGAGTCAGGATCTATCGAACAAGATGCAGATATAATAGCGATGCTCTACCGAGATGACTACTATAATGAGTTCTCGGAAACTCCAGGTGTGACCAATGTGATGATCCGAAAAAACCGAAATGGCCCAACTGGACAAGTAGATCTGAAATTCGAGAAATCTCAACAAAAGTTCTATGAGCTCGAAAGGGCAAAATCTGGGGAACGAGAATATATCGAAGAATACTAAGAAAAAATCCCAAATATTGTATTTGGGATTTTTTGACAGAAAATAATAACTCTAGAATCCTGGAGGAGGATTACTAGCAAAACGTGTATCAGTTTCTATTATACATGAATAGGTATCAAGTGTAGTATCTCGAAATGCTCGTGTTGTCGTATCCCGTATAGCAGGAGATCCTCGAAAGTAGTTGAGATCATAGCGAATAGAGAGCTCATTCGTACAATTCTGTTCTCAATAAACACAGGTAGCTGTTGGAGTTGTGAATGATCCTCCGATAGTATTGCGAGAGAGGAGGGACCCATGGATATAGAGCTGATTCTCTCAGAGGGTTGTGATCTCCTGAATTGTATCATTATAGAGATCAGTTTTGGTATTCCCACTATAGAGACTTCACTGTGTGAATATAGAGCTTTCTATTTTTTTTACAGTATTTTGTACTATTATATTACCACCTATTCAGTCTTCATTTTTGAGTATGATGATCCCTTTGGGAAGTGATCAAGTAGTATCGAGAATATCCCTATCGATGATGAGATCACCTCATATGATGATGAGGGAGTCTACACTACTCGATGGGAATGTAGTACTTATATTACTGTAGACTATAGTTTTTTCTATATTTGTTTTATTGATAAAAAACAACTTATTTCAAAGAGTATTGCTCGTAGATCAGTCAAATGAAGTATTTGAAAGTGTATCTGAGAGATTTCTTGATAAGAGAGATACATTTTTGCGTATTCGGTTGAGGGTATCATTCATGAGTGAGGCATTGAACCTGGCACCGAGAGCATAGAACGTATCAAAAGACGTCTGGCCTCAAATATTGCCAAGTACCTTGACCCGTCACTCAAATCATCGAGATATATCTATACTCGTCACAGATCCTGGCGGTACTACTGGGAGTCCGGTCACTGGATCTATAGTAGTACTCGCTATCCCGAATGGCACTCTTCCAATTCCATAGTTCATCCCATATCCGATGAGTGATCTTGTTACAGGGCTATATTGGACTCCTGTCAGATCGATCACTCCAGCATTGGAAGTAGCTGTACCAATAACTGACCAGAGATCACTCGGTCGTCCACTGGATGGTGCCACTATATGTGCATCAGTGTTAAATGTCACAAGTCCAATAGTCTGAGTATAGAATGTACCCGTTATCCTATCTCCATCTATACCGGCAGTTCCACCACCCTGAAATGATACGATACCGGCATTGCCTGTGGTACTATCTGAGAAGAACTGACCAAGAGTATGAGATACTCCTGCAGTTCCTGAGAATGAGAAAAAAGCAGCAGATACTATCCCTATACTACTGATAATAAATAGTATGAGAATAGAGTATACGAACTTGGATTGAGAGAATAACATATATATTTTTTTATCGGAAACGTATTACTGAATTTGTGTACAAGCATTTCTACACCCTCTCCCTCAACTATTCCACCAAACATTGATGCACGTAGATTGTGATGAAATTTGTCCATCACATCAATATGATGCCCATGCTCAATCTATTATTTGTCAATCATCACATTGATGATTTTCAGTACATGTCCACAAACTTATTTGATTTATTGCACTTCATTGTCCAATCTGACTCATCCACTTTCCTATAGACCTAAGAAAGATATCATTGACATGAATAGAGCCGTTAGAATCCTGAGGATTACTATTGAGTCATCCATATCACTGTGTTACCATAGACCACCCAGATGGAAAATTGGGCTTCAAACCCCAACTATCATAGCTCACTGAGAATCATGGTGTCGTGAGACTTGTGTCAGAGTGAACATCACCTGCAGAATACAGAGTTCAGTTGGTCCAGAGATTACCTGCAGCGAGCCCTTGCCCATTGTAATCCCCTACAGAATCTCAAATACGTATCCATCAATCGGTACCTGGTCTGAGAACCTTATTTCAAAGTTGTAATATATTTGTTTTTGTAGTTCAGCTAACTTCCAGTTTTGCAGTTGGAGCATTAGTACCAATACCAACACTACCTGCTACATAAGAGATATCTGAACTTACCTTTTTCCAATTCACATCTCCATATTTGGGAGTGCCATCTGGATTGAATCAGATCATCGCCTGTCAGTCTGGTGCAACACTCGATCCAAATATGGCACCGAGAATTGATTGGAGAGAGCTACATTGGCGTGTACCATACGAAGCAGAGGCTGTTGAGTCAAATCCTGTAATAACAGTATTGGTAGGACAACCACCGATAATACGAGTAAAATAATCACCAAAAACTCCATCATTGGTTCATGCCTGAACAGAGAGTGATATGAGTGAGGCTGAAATGATAGTTCCATAGAGGAAGTATCTGAGTTGGAGAGAGAACATAGATAATATAATATGAAATACTAAAGTAGTATAACACAAATAGTTATCTTAGGTCAAATTTTGAACCTGTTTTCTCAAAAATCGATTTTGAAATCTCTATATAATCTCTATGGTCCTGTATTATATACTCCGTATTTGAGTGCATCATAGTACTTACCCTTGTCATCAACAAACTGAAATATCTGAGAACTATCTCACTGAGTAGCTATTGAGCGAACTATCAAAGTTGGAAGTGTGAAGGGCGTAGTAGAAGTAAATAAGATATTTCTAGGAACATTATCCGAATTATAGAGCATAAAATATGGGTCTGTGATTTTCATTTTGACTCTATTAGGAGCAATACCGAATTCTATAGTACCATCACTTCGTAAAAAATCAGATATACTTCCTATATTGTCATACGAATAGAGAATTTCTTCATCTCAATCAACAAAATTAGAACACAATTTTATACTCCCATCTATTTTGTTATAACATTGACTCACTTTCACTCGTATTGATCCATTGGTCGTGGTATCTATATTTCCCACGCCTCATAGAGACACACTCTGAGATCCACTCATAGCAGTTATAGACCATGAGAGTCCCGATATACCATCCACTTTGAGTCATGATGTATGGCGAATATCAGATAGAATTGGATCTTTGGACCCTATCGATACTGGCAACAGTGATCCAGAATCTGCAAAAAGTGGTATAATGAGGTGCTGACCACCCGAGAGTGTAAAATTTGTATCAGTACTCGCAGCCGATATCTGGTATTCACTCCGCAATCGAGCAGATCTCAGTGTCGATAAATTGAGTATATTCCCATCGAGTTCTCCTGAGAATGTCGTATCTTGAAATCCATCTCTATGATTTTTGATTTTGAGCATCGCATATTCGAACTGTCACTCTGCTGCAGCAGAAACAATAATCTCATCATAGGAATATCTCGAGAGCCGAGATTCCCGGATATAGCTGATCGCAAGAGATGTAACAAGAATCAAAAGTACTCATATAGTACCAATTGCTATGAGGATAGAGAATCCCGATGAGTTCATTATTTTTATTTTCATAGATTTTTATTTTCTCCAGCCTCGTTCACTGATCGTGGTCTGGATATGGAGTATCGTATTCGATGCGAGAGATGCAGATATTCCATTACGGGGAATGAGAGCAATATCCATAGAGAGCAATACTTTATGAGCTGTACCCTCTCCATCACCTGATATATAGAATCTGAGATGAGATATCTTCACTCGTTTGCGATTCTCATCAGGGGTAAAACTATCAACGAGATTGTATCCTCGTGATCCATTATCATCATAATTGATGAGATAGAGTCCGCAGTGAATCCTCGGATCTGTTTTTGTTTGTTCGGAAAGTGTATCAATACACGGACTGATTCCATTCGTATTTTTTTTGCCATATACGTATTGTCCATTACCGAGATTGAGATACTCACTCCCTGAGCCACTATAGTCATATGATCTCCACGGGTCATAGTTGACATCAAATGATGTTGCTGCACCTGAGAATCAATATTCTCGTACATCCTCGGATATCCGCTCAATGATCTCACGAGCACTCTCGGCAAGTTCACGTTCTGCATTGAGTTTTCTCGTCGTATTGGTTGTGGAGAAGTAGATCGTCATAACCATAACACTCATCATACCAAAAATAGTCATAGCAATCATGAGCTCGACGAGCGTGAATCAGGATGAGGAGTTAGCAGAGAATTGCATAGGAGAGGAGTATTTTTATTTTTGCCAATCAGTGATCATGCTCTTGGCATCATATTCACGATACCCGCCATTGTATCTGACAATAACACGAGCATCGATGATCCATCATTGATTTTTCTGATCTTTTTTGATCTCTGTGAATGCTCCTGCGAATGCTCCACTATATCCGAGTGGTGATACGATGATATACGAGGCAAAATTGGTAGGAGTTCCTATAACTGATCCAGTATGTGTATATCGTCATACCTCATCGAATATGAGTTGTGTTCTATTCCATTTATCACTATCAGTCATAAATCCAGATACAGTATCAATTTTTTGGAGCTTGATTGGACTATTAGTTATAGTACCATCATTGGCTCATATGTCAAAAGTGATCCCTGTAGAACTAAAACTATTCTCAATGGTATATACTCCACCTGTGAAGATAGTAGAGTCCCTAGATCAATTCGCTCGAGATACTAGTACTGAGTCCCATGGTATATAATTGCGGACATTGGTATCTCGAATATTGTTCACGAGGTCAAGTTGTTCACGGAGGATTCCTGAAACAATGATCTCATCCTGTGAGTATCTCACACTCCTCATCGTCGTCTGTAATAGTGCGAATATCCCTGTGAGACCAATAGAGAATATCGTCATACCGACGATGAGTTCGATGAGTGTGAATCAGGATGTAGAATTACGCAGGATCATATATATCAGTATAGTCGAAAAAGAGAGAAATCAAAATACTACTTAGTGAAGGTAGGTTCTCAGTAGTATCTCCCGAGCTCTCCCTGTGATCGTATCAGCTCCTCTATATCCGACGATAATCCTGGCATCATCGAGAGATCCTGACTGAGCCTGAGTAAAAAATATACCATCACCATATGGAGGTGATATCATATATCCAACTCGCTCACCACTTCCAGAGAGAGAGCCTGTAAAACCAAGAATCTCTACTGAGTCATCAAGAGAGAGAGTTTTATATTTGATAATATCTGTATTTGCTATATTCAGCATAGCACTCATAGAGATATCAGGCAAGGTAAAAGTAGTATCTGTAGAACCCGATAGGAGATAGCTCTCTATAGTATGAGATCCAGTTTGGAATATAAAAAATAGACGAGCATGCTTGGGATATGGTGGGGCAAATTGGAGTCCTCATCTGATTGCCCTATGTGCGAGTACCCACTCCTGTGCTATACCATCAGCTGCTCTCTCTGTATATCCCCGCTCCATATAGTAGCGATATGGGAACATCGCAATACCGAGGAGAATGACTATAATAGATATAACTATCATCATTTCAATGAGAGTGAATCCTGATGTAATATTCTTGAAATTCATAGTATAATTAGTTCCCTGCTACTCCAACTACCTGCATGATCGAAGAGAATATAGCAATCGCGAACCACATAACAAATACTCAGGCCATAAGAAGTGCAATTGGCTCAATTAACTTCACCATCACAGCCAGTGATGCATCTACTTCTCGACGATATTGATCAGCTATTTTTTTGCTGATCTGGTGTATAGTAGACGTCTTTTCTGCACTCTCGATCATCTGGACAATGTCAGATGAGAATACATATCTTTCCTTATCTACTTCGAGCATAGCCTCACTTATTTTTTTTCATTTTGATACTTCGTCTGCAATGTATGAATACATATTTGCTATACACGAGTTACCAGCTGATGCACCAGTGAGACGGAGAGTCTTGACAATAGAGACTCCAGAGGATGAAAGGAGATGAAATGTCGACATCACCTGTACTATGAGATAATTTTTGTAAATAGTACCAGTAATCGGAGCATAGAGTCGAGTTCGATCAAGCCATGATTTACCCATATCTGTCATTGTATATCAACGAAAAATAAGAACAAGAGCAACAACTACAATGATGATAAATATCATATTATGTCTGAGAAAATTACTCACCCATATGAGTGACCGTGTCGAGAATGATATCTCTGTTGTCATCTCAGCAATAATCGGCATAATCTGTGGAACCACATAAGTCATCACGACCGTGAGTGCCAGTATGAGAAAAAACATGATAACCAGAGGATATGTGAGTGCTCCGATGACCTTTCGTCTGAGATCCTCTTGCATACGGAGTTCTGATGCAATTGATATAAATGCATCTTTCAACATACCCGTCTGCTCTCCGCTCTCGACTATTGCAATTTCTTTTTGAGTATAGAAATCTGGGAACTTTCTCATAGCAATATTGAGACTATCTCCACTCTCAATAAAAAATATCGTATTCTCAATTATATCATGTAGAGCTCATGGACTCGTGCGAGAAAGGAGTCACTTGAAGCTCGCAAGGAGTGTAATACCACCCTCAAGCAGATTAGAAATAGACTCATAGAATAATATCTTATCGGCAAGTGATACAGATGGAGTGAGAAATGGGAGCATAAATTTATTTTTTATTCGTAATAGTATACTCCGAGTGTAATGGAGAGAGAGATTCCTGTTGTTGTAGGAGCAATATTCGCTGTATCAAGAGGAAGAGTGATACTATCAATAGTAAATGCAAGACGCGACTCTGTTGTCAGATATGTGATATAGTCGATAATCTGATCGGGTGTATCAGCTGAGAGCGTGATTCCAACAGTACCAAGAGAGAGTCCACTTGGTAACTTGTGACCTGCATCTATATTGATATTCGCTATATTGATAGATGCTGGTGTGAGGAGAGAGTTTTTGGTATAGTTATTCACCATGACCGTCTCCATAATATCACTTGGGTTGAATTTGTTCTTGTATCTATCGACTTGAGCCTTGATATCACTCGATCCTGTTGAGGCGAATAGAGCTTGCATCTTTTTGATGGCATCTATTTTCGTGATTTTCTCAGCTTTTATTTTCTCCATAGTCCCGATTTTTGTACTCATATCGACAAACTCCGTATAGAGTGGATAGAGTCCAAATATTATAACAAGGAGTGATACTCCTATTATTATAGGTGCATAGACTCTATTTTTTTGTGAAAGAGTATTATTTGTTTGCATGAGTAGCGGAGTTAGTAGATAAAATACGGAGCGATATCCCAGTAGTACGTTCGGTACTAGATCCTTGGAGTGATCGAATAGGCTGGAGTGAGAGTCACGCTGTAGTGGTATCTGCACGCATCATGGCAATAATAGTCTCGACAGGATCTGTCATACTCGTCACATCACGACTCGCAATGAGCAATGATGATATCACATCATCATGCACTGAGAATCACTGGAATCTGACTCCAGCCTGAGTGGCTGCTACACGAAAAGATCTCACAAGAGCCTTGAGATCGATAGAGGGTCTGATCTGAGTAGATGCGAGAATATCTGCAATGATAATATCTCTGTCCTTGGTAGATGTAGTAATGTCGGCTTCGAGTGCCTGAGTCTCTGTAGTGAGAGTGACTACTCGAGAAGCAGTAACGAATTGGTATCACCAGAATGCTAGACAAGATACTATTGTGAGTGTGAGAAATGAAAGCGAAGCAAACCAAGCAAATTGGCTCGGTTCTCGGATACTAGGAGTAGGAGTCTCTTGCATATGATAGAATTATAGATACAGTATGAGCATACCATATCTATAGAAAAAATGCAAAAAACCATAACCGAATATATCATAAGAAACGAAAAAGAACTTGACGATATATTTTTTGATCTCGCAAATGGTGATCGTATATTCTTCTCTGGAGATCTCGGAGCTGGGAAGAGTACCTATATTCGACATATTCTCAGGAAATATATGAATACAGCAGATCTCATAGTACGCTCGCCAACTTATACCTATTATCAGCAGTACTGAGCAAATATCTATCATTGTGATCTCTATCGACTCGATGATTACTCTACTTGGATATCCATCGGAGGTGCAGAGATAGCAGAGGACCCAAACAGTATCATGCTCATTGAGTGGCCAGAGATACTGGGAGATAATGTTATTCCAAATAAAAAAATCACCATCGTCTTGATGGAAAATGGAGAACGAAAAATCACAGTTACAAACCTATAATTTTTATAATGAGGAAGTTCGAAGTTTCTCAGAAATTTCTATAGTGTTTGTATTCAAAATACCTTGCGTCACTACGATATATCATATAATCATATATACGAATAATCCTATCATACTCCCCTCTGCGAGAATCAGATTATAACAAAGATGCGTGAGAGTTGCTATGATGAATCAAATAACAAATATGGATATATAGCGAAGAGAATATGGCTCATACGAGAGGGCCCTCCACCATGCATAGGCACATATGACGCTCGCGAGGAGGTGGGCCAAGAGTGAGAAAAATGACCTAAAAATCCAAGTCGAGAGACTCGTATATGATACGGCTAGATAGAGTAAGTTTTCGATAAATACGAATCCAAGAACTACAAATAGTGTAAATATGATGATATCTCGTCTAGAGAATGCAAAATTCTGACTCATAAGTCAGATACTCATAAGATGTTTCGATGACTCTTCGATAAGAGAAGAAATAAGAAGAGGAGCTATACTGAGAGCCAAGAGTGCTCATCCTGGAAGAAAAGTAGATAGCGTGATTGTTGCCGTGAGTAGTATGAATATACTCAGCATATTTATAGTTGCGAATTTTTGTAATAGTGCTCTCGCATAGACCGATCCTGATCGTATCAGGATAAAGAGACTCGCGATCAGGATAATAAAAAATATACTCAGAGCTACGAGTCCATAGGGACTACGAGTACCAAGATATGAGAATATCCAAACAATACATATGGATAATCATCAAATCATCATCCCAAGAAAAAACCGTCTCCGATTCCACGGAGTATCGAGAAGGTATGATACTCCATATCCCCACAGATATACTGGGAGAAATGCTATCCAAAAAGCAAGAAGTGAGAGAAAGAAATGAGAAATCATTATTCTATTTTTTATTCTTGAGTATCTCATAGTCTCAGATCTTCCATGATTTATTATTCTCATGTGATCCTCGACGTAACATCGTAGATGCAAGGAGAATATTGATACCGAGTATGAGAAAAAAGAAACCAATCAAATAAGCAAGGAACTCTGGAAACGCTATAATGATGAGTCCGAATATGACCGCAAAAAATCAAAAGAATTGCATAAAAAATAATTAGAAAAAACGGGCAATATCGAGTCAAGAGACGTAGAGCATACTCGAGAGAAGAATCAAAAATCCAATAGCATGGATACCTCATTCGATCCGAGCAAAATACTGCTTGCCATGCGGAATATACGAGAATATAGAGTATAGTGTTGTTGTAACTATACGTCCGCCATCGAGTGCTGGAAATGGGAGGATATTGACAACTCAGAGATTGATAGAGAGAAGAGCAATCATCACAAGGATAGTCATTATTGGAAAACCATTCTCAACTATAGAGACAAATGTAGATCCGAGACCAATAGGTCCTGCGAGCATATTTTTTGCCTCAGTATGCTCTATCTCGCTATGTGGAGCCACGAGTCCAACTATCATACGAGAGAGAAATGCGAGAGTAATACGAGTCGTTGCAACTGTCTCATGAGCCCCCATACGAATAGCCTCGAATCAGCTATATTGGATCTGTTTGTTTGTATTGATATGGAGATGGCGATATCCGATCTGCATACCGACTTTTCCATTTTGTGGTATCATATGTACCTGCTTGCCTCACTCGAGTATGAGATCGACTCTCTGTCCTCGCTCGATGATATCGATCATATCTTGAGCTGTCTGTGGTACTATGGTATCTATAGATACGACGAGTTCTCCTGATCCAATTCCAGCAGTTGATGCAATACTCCCACTGAGCCCCGTCACCATGAGTCCAGTATGAGAGAGATAGCCACTCTCTATGGCCTCATGAGCTCCAGGCAGTATCTGGGACTTGTATCACTCGAGTGGAATGATGGTCATTGGGGTCACTCCATAGAGGAACAATCCAGTGAATATGACAAATGCAAGAAAAAAATTCATAGTTACTCCGGCCGCAAGTACTATCACGCGAGATATCCATGGCTTGGTGATAAATGATCATTTCGGGTATGTGGTTGTAGTATCTCGTGGATCTTCTCCGAGAATCCGAACAAACCCTCCAATCGGTAAATAGTTGAGTGTATACTCTGTTCCTTTTTTATCTGTATAGAGAGATCGGGCTCGAGGAGGTATACCGATACCGAATTCCTCTACCTGCATCCCAGTGAGACGAGCCGTGACGAAGTGTCCGATCTCATGGATCATCACAACGATCAGGAGTACTACGAGAGTGAGGAGGATACCGAACAATATGGACATGAATTTCGCAAATTAAAAACTAAAAAACTCACTCTCTACTTCCCCATCTGTTCCTTGATATGGATACACAAGTGATTGATGAGATCATCGAGCTTGGCATAATTCTCTCGAGATGATCGATATGCATGACCTGGAAATGATATCTCGATTTTACCACTACTTCCGAGTTTATCACGAGTGAGTGTGAGTTCTGCTCTGATTTTGTCTCACTCCTTGGCAGTTCGACGGATATAGACATCGAGTTTTCCTGAGAGATTGGACGCAATTTCAGCTTGGATGTATGGTGCTTCATTGATAAACTCTGGAGCGTGAATGATGATTTCGTGTGTCATAGATGAAAAGAGGAAAGAAATAAAAATAAATTAGTGTGGATCGTTGTGTCATTCTGAGTGTTCGCCATCTTCTTTTTTCTCGTATTTGGTTTTCCAGTTTTCGATGACGATCTTCTCACTCTTGGTTCTCAGATCGATCGGACTCCCCGAGTGGAGTGTCTCGTCGAGTTTTTCGATATAGTCTCTCGTGATATATTGCTTGCCTCCCGTGACGAGGTGTCATTTGACTACATCAGATAGTGTATCGATGAGTATATCGAATGGCTCCTTATCTGTATTATCGTGTCATTTTTTGTGTGGCTTCACTGCCTCTTGGAGTGCATGGATGACCTCAGTGGGTTGGCTCGCATTGCGGAGGATGAGGGATTCGTTACCGAGGAGTTTGACCACTATATCAGAGATTCCGAGGACCGAGTATATCCATGAGTAGGTCCTGACCTCCATACCTTCGATCTTCTCGAATGGTATGATAACCAGATTGGAGGTGAAAAACTGCCATCTCAAATCAATCAATGTCTCATCAGTCAAAATCCAGACATCCGTATACCAATCAAATATCTTGTATATAAGAACAAAATATATCACAAAAAGATAGGCGTAGATATGCCAGAGATTGATGATATCCTGAATATGTGCAAAATTGAGATAGTAGAGGAATCCTGGAATAAATAGTGCAAAAAATATCCATAGAATAATATCCTCAATAATCACGAAAAAATGTCGATGAAATATATGTTGTATCGACTCTTCCGGAGCAATATATGATGAGAAAAAGAGTGTCTGAAACCTGTTCATATGTAGATAGTATTGAGATATTTGGCTCTTTTTTGTCATATCTAGTCTCCTCACTATCCTATGGCTCCTGTCTATGATGATTGGCAAATATAGCTACAAAAAACGCTATAAAAACAAGGATAAAACCAGCTCCAGTGAGAGCAAGCATATAGAGTGACTGATTGTATATAGAGCCAAATGTATCATAAATCCAGAAAATCCCACCAGTATAGAGTATAGCCTCTATGAGAGCGGTAACCCAGAAAATACGACGATGGATATGATAGAGAATAATCAAAAATGCGAAATTGATGAGTGGAAAGGCAAACATATCTCTAGTATATAGACTGAGCCCCTATTTGCAAGATGATTTTCTACTTTGCCTCTGACCAATTCCCTCATATAGATATATCGACTGTGATAGGGAGAAATTCTCAGCTACTATGCAATACTCACTCCATCACCTCTCGTACCATCAACTCAAATTTCTCTCTCTCATGAGTTGGAATATCGAATACGAGCTCATCATGTACCTGGAGAATCATCTTCCCTATGAGTCCTTGTTGTGTGATACGCCGGTCGAGCTCGACCATCGCGATTTTGATCATATCAGCCGCTGTCCCCTGTACTGGCATATTCATTGCCTCTCGTTCTGCTATAGATCTCATAGTTTTGTTCCCATCATTGACACCTGGGATATAGCGACGACGACCATGATAGGTCTCCACATATCAGTTTGCTCGAGCAGATTCAAGTAGCCTATCATAGTATATGCGCACTCCAGGATATCGGGTATAGAACGCATCGACATATTGCTGAGCCTCAACTACACTACAGTTGAGCGTCTTCGCGAGACCAAATCATGTAATCCCATATATCACTCCAAAATTGACAGTCTTTGCAATCCGCCTCATATGACTCGTGATCTCTATAGTTTCTCAGAACAAAAATCGAGCCGTCCGCATATGGATATCTTCTCCATTCTGGAATGCATCTATGAGACTCGGGTCCTGTGAGAGAAATGCGAGTACACGAATCTCAACCTGAGAATAATCTGCTACTAGCAACGTATTGCCAGCTGATGGAACAA
>JAYVUT010000004.1:0-40973 GCA_043787675.1 Candidatus Altimarinota bacterium
GCAGCAAGAATACCGATGATCGCGATAACGATCATGAGCTCGACGAGGGTAAAACCCTTAGGAGAAAGTTTCATAAAAAATGAATGAAAAAGAAATAAAGCAGAATTATTTTATCAATATACGAAACGAAATCAAGAGATATACTAGAGACATATCATCCGAGATATGTATACATATATATCTCTTGATGTTTGACTAGAGGAATAATACACACTCCTGAATTATATATATTATCTGTCAATATTCTTCACCATATACTCACTCTGTAGCTCGTATCCTCGACTATAGTAGTACTCTCTTGCACCTACTCAGGATATGACAGCTATTTTTTTGACAGTTGGATATTTTTGTTTGATTATCTCTTCACATTTTTGGAGCATTTTCTTTCCCATTCATATATGTTGCCCTGCTACAGAGCTATTTTTGGGTGTATTTTGATCGGTAATACTTTTTACTCCTACCGGTATTTGATCACCAAATACATGGAGCTCACGGATAATAACGGCACCATCGAGTGATGGTATATAGTGTGGCTCAAGTGAGAATATCTGAGATGGAACCCTGAGACGACATACCCCAAAAAGTGTCCTATCAACTGGATCAATCATCTGGATAAAGTATTCATGCCCATCGCTCGCCTCATACATCGATACATCGAGAACGGCATGGTGGGGATCATTGGCACGAGCTCGTATCTCACGAGCAGAGATATCATGACGAGTGATACCACGAGCCCGCATAGTAATCTCAGTGACCTGACGCAGATTTGCGAGCTTGGATCCTGCGAGGATCTCATGAGCGGGGATATCACGGTACATACGATTGAGTCTCACATATTCAGGAATCATTCCCTGGAGCTCAGCCATGAGTGGGATGAGTATATCATCCTCATATGGGACGAATTCTCATCTCTCCCAGATACTCGTGAGTTCTGAATTGGGAGTCACGACCATAGGATAGATTTTGATCTCATCAGGACGATAGTCAGGATTGGCAAATATCTCAGCCATACTCGATATATCTAGTTCTGGAGTTGCCCCGAGGAGTCCTGGCATCATATGAACAACCACCTTGAATCCTGCATCCTTGAGCATTTTTGTTGCAGCTATAGATTCTCTATTTCCATGTCCTCTTTTGTTGAGCTCATTGATCGGATCATGTGTTGTCTGATACCCGATCTCCACCCGAGTCACTCCATAACTGCGAAGGCGGATGATCTCCTCTGGAGTAATCCAGTCAGGTCGAGTCTCAATCGCCATACCAATGACTCGACTCTGAGCGATTTCATTGCGTATTTTTGCCTCAGCCAATGTGAGAGATGGTACCCAATCAGGATCTACAATAGTAGAGGCCGAAGTAAAAAGTGTAGACACTTCACGGAATTCTTTTTTGTATATACACTGATGCCCGAAAGCTGTGTGAGCATCGTATATATCTCGGACAAAATCCTCCTGATATGCAAGAGGATATACGCTCCATGTACCTCAGATAATGCGTACATCGCACTTTGATATAGCATTTCCCGTCATACGCAATGACTGCAATCTGTTCTGGATCTGGCGAAATGCATCGAACTCATTCATCTCAGCTCGTTGTACAGCTGGCTCATCACTGATATAGCTCTTTGGGAGTCACTCATAGGTAGGACAGTAGACACACTTACCAGGACATCCCCAGAACTTGGTAAGGAGCGATATAACGGACACTCCAGACAGAGATCTGACAGCTCGCTTTCGTAACACCTTGCGAATACGCAGATCATCGAGCATCTCTCACAAAGATAATAACTCCTCATATCTTTCGATCATCTCGATATGAGATGGACCCGAGGATACTCGATACTTTGCAAGGGTATTATTTTTGATCTTGTGGAATGCGTCTTTGGTTGTTATAGATGTATCACTCGCGAGGGCCGCGAGGATCTCATCGATGATGATAGTCTGTTGCATAGGGTAGAATATAGGGATTTTAGGCTAAATATCAAGTCATGAGTCTAGTTTGACTTTTGTGTCGGTTTTTATATACTCCTTTTGCTCTAACTATTGGCTTTTTCTATTAGTTATTACCTTATCAGCGGGGGTAACATAAAAGAGTGAGTGTACTAAGGCTTCAACCCTTGGGTGTACCGGTTCGAACCCGGTTCCCCGCTCCATTCCATACATCTATACACCGAAATCAAGACAATGGCAAATTCACATGGACTCAAATCTAGCATCGTCAAAAAACAAGCTGCTGCTCGAAAACTCTCAAAAGGGAAAAAGAAGTCGGCTATTTCGTATACAGGAAATGAGAACAAGCAGTCACGATTCAATATGTCGTACAAAAAGAGAACCCGATATATGCAGAACAAGGAAGCATTTCCAAAGAAAAAACTCCCCAGCAAAAATACTGATACACTCATTGGACTGGGAATAATTGATGAGAGATGATTTTTCAAAAAAGGAAAAAAGAAAAACTTTTTCACCAAATCAATGACTGATCTCAAAGGATTTGATTTCTATGGGATGCCACGGAGCAATTAGACTTGCATTTTACAAAAAATAGATACAATCCACTCATCCAAAAATATATGCAGCCGTAGTTCAGTTGGATTAGAACGCCTCCCTGCGAAGGAGGAGGTCACTGGTTCAAGTCCAGTCGGTTGCACCATGAAAAATCAAAAACTCTCAGCATAAAAACTGAGAGTTTTTAATAACTTGATATTATTTATTTTTTGCTATAATATATACAAATAGATTATTAATAACATAATTATGTATTCTTCTCATCCAAAATCTCCTGAAAATGCTACAGACACGAACTATAAGAATGCACCTACTATGCCTCAATATAAGGCGATTATAGGTAGTGTAGCTATAGCAGTATCATCGGTAGCATGAGCTCAGGGTCAAACTATAGAAATGCCAAAAATGACTGATTTTGTACTATGAGAGAGCTGTACATACGTACGCAATGATAATCGTGGTGGTAATGTAGAGTTATTAAAACGTATACGTACAACGGTGCAATGAAAAGATTGATTAGAATTCTTTAACGGAAATAAAAATAGGCCTGTAGAACAAGATTATATAGGTACACCTGAAGCTAATGGAACCTGGAGAAAATGGCCACTCACCGTCTGAGCAACCTGGGAATATAAAGAAGATATAAAAAGAGCAGATGGAGTAATGGTAAATACAACACAAAAAGCCACAGTAGTATGAGAAGAGGAGATCATCACACCTGCTGGGAAATTTCGAACCTTCAAAATCATATATGACGGTTGGTATAGGACAGGTAATGGTGGCAATGGAAGACAATTAGACACATATTGGTATTCTCCTGAGGCAAAGACTGATGTAAAATGGGTACGTGATGATAAGTATAATATGTTTACACAACAACTCATTGAGTGTAAAAAATGAGAATCTAAATAATAAGCTAAATAGGCAAATCATCTCTTAGCAGAGATGATTTTTATATTCAGGGATCTTGCCTCTTTTTTATTTTTTGCTATACTGAAAAATGATTTCCTATACTCTAAATACTATAACATTATGTGACGATGACCTACTGTCGCTGCAACCAAAGAAAAATGAGACAAGGCCAAAGCTAAAATCTATAATATACACTCCAAGCTCATAACAATAGCCGCTGAAAAATGAATTGATCCGAGTATCAATGGATCACTCCATGATGCAATCTACTCAGCCAAACGAGATGGTGTGACCTCTGATGTGATCGAGAGAGCTATTCGCAGGTGATCTGGACTCGACAAAGACTCAAGCAAAGTAGAGGAAATCTACTATGAGTGATATGCTCCAGGGGGTGTTGCAGTCATCGTCCGAGCTCTAACAGATAATCGCAACCGTACAGCACCGAGCATACGACATATATTCTCAGGATATGGCGGATCACTCGGAGAAACAGGATCAGTATCGAATTTTGCATTCGACTATGGAGGAGAAATATATATCGCAGTACCAGATAATATGGATGTGTTTGAGACGATGATACTATCGACTGATGCAGCTGACTATATGGGAGTATGAGATACTATATTAGTACTCACGAGTCGTGAGTACTATACAAATGTAAAAAAACAAATCGAGAGAGCATGATACAATATACTCAATGCTAATTTGGGATATAGGGCCAAGAACTATACAGAGATCGCAGATATGGATAAAGCACTCCAGATATATAAGATGCTCGAGGACTTCGAGGCCAATGAAGATGTTGAAACCGTCTGGAATACGGCAGATATCTCTGATACACTCTGGCAAGAGGTCATCGAGTTTGTCGAGAAGAGAAAATTCCGAACATAATGAAATGTATACTCTAGAGTATAAAAATCTTTTGTATTTCTGATCGTCTCGTCTATAATAGTTATCAAAACTCTTTGCGAATTCTGAAATTCTCTTAAATACTATATTATGTCTGACTCTACTACTCCCATAACCGATCCTCTAGTTGCTGATCAGGGGAGCAATCCTTCATCACCTCCACGTTCAAAGACAAGTAATGATGGACTCGTAGCAAAATTCATGATACATCCACTCACGAGGTTTATCGAAATGACATTCATAGATCTCCTAGAACACTCCCTCTCACTATCAACATTTGAGAAAAAACGGGTTATCGATGCTATACCTACACTCTCACAATTCCAGATTGATGAGCTCGTGAAAGTATTCGAAGATGAACGAGTAGAGTTCCGCAAATTGATGCCAACTGAGGGTGAGATTATCAAATGACTCGTTGCAAAAGCACAGAATGAATGGGAGCAACTCAAAGATATATATATAGAAGAAGATCGAGCCGTGGTAAAAGCAAATGAGGATGTAATAAAAGCTGAGGAAGTTAGAAAAAGCCTCGGACTCTAGAAAAAATGAAAAAATCCACTTTCAAGTGGATTTTTTATTTGAATATTTTCTGTCGACTTTTTCCTTATTTTCGATAGAATCAAAAGACTTTTTCATCTTTCTTCTTAGTGTCATTTTTTGTATCTATCATTCCTTTCGAACACTCGATAGGTATAACTCCGCTCCTCTATAGGACATGAGATATCGATATAAACGAGCTATCCATAGGACAGATCGTTGAGATACCGTATGGAGTTCACCTAGAGAATGGAATCATAGCAGAGATATTTATGGAATGTCCTATAGATGAGTGCAGTGAAGCATATACCAGAATGAGGTCAATGGGTCGAATCATGACAGATAAGACAATACTAGCATCATATCAGATTGATATGATTATAATGATAGCGAGTCGATATATGATACCAATACATCGAGTTCTTGCTATATTCCTAACACGACCGATCCTTTCACGCCTGGAGAAAAAGAATTATGAACAAATAGAAGAGAATGATCTTGTAGTAGGATGAAAATGAATCGGGCAAATCCATATAGTTCAAGATAGTATCGTGACACCAATACTCATAGACACATATACTCAGGGACAACCAACCGTGGTGATAGTTCCCGATGATTATGCTATGATGCCATATAGGCAACACAATAAAGATAGAGAAGATATTCTCTTTGTATCAAGTGATATGACTGATGTGAGAAAGGCTCAAGCATGGATCGATATCACAAACAAAAAATTCTCAATTATCTATTGAACTCGACGACTTATCTACTATAATCTCTCACACTATAGTTCTCTCATTTATGTGGAAGACTCTCTCGGTCCTGATTATTGGCACTATCCTATTCGCATAAGATATAATGATATATTGCATATATTTGCAATAAAAAATCCAAATAAAAATATCACCATACTCACGAGTATACCAACTCTCACAAGTATAGTAAACTTTAGAAACTATCTAGTAGAAAATATATCCGCTCTATGAAAAAAAATCTAGAAATACTCATCTCTCGTCTTATTCGATATATTATGCATCTAGATCGTATTGCTATACTGTGGTATAGTATTGTACTATGGATGATAATTATCCTGACAACAACATTCTGATATACAGTGCTTGATTATACTTATTTCGCAAAAGCAGCAGAAAAACAACAAAAAGCAACTATCAAAAATCCAGTATCACGTGGGAATATACTCTCATCTGGCGTATCTCTCCATGGCATACTCGGGGTATCGACCAATCTTGGTACTCTCGCTATAGATCCAACTCAATCAGGATCAATGATACGACTCCTCCCATTTTTATCAGATATAGTATATCGTGATTCGTGTGAGTGAAGACTGATGACTGACTGTATACTCAATATTGGTAACTATACTAGAAGTGATCTCAGTTGAGAAAAATGACTTAGCGAAGAAAAACTCAAGGAACGCATCGAAGCATATATACAAACTCGCATATCAACTCCAATTGAAAGTATACTTATAAAAGAGGCTCTCGATGAATCCACAATAACACAAATTACTACACTTGCTGATCCAGCTCTATTTTTTGTGGTGAATAATCTCTATGTTAATCCAACTAAGGTAACAAACTCAAGTATCCTTGCGAGTCGCCTATCTGCTATACTCTCAATACCATCCGAGAGTCTCGAGTCTCTTTTTATAGTACGAAAAAGGCGTCATCTAGAGATCCTACGGAAAATGAACATTATCAGTAGAGATATTATCAAAAAACGAATTGATACGGAAAAAACTGCTCTAAATAATATCTCAACCAAAGATTATGCTCGTGAGATATGGACTCGGGAAAATGCAGTATTTCCATTTCTCAAAATCGAAGACAATCTTGTAAGATATTATCCTGAGTGACAAGCTCTCGGGCAAATTACAGGATTTGTAGATAGTGAGGGCAAATGACGCTACGGGATCGAGTGATACTTCGAGGATGATCTCCAATGAGAGAGCCCTATACAATATATCACCAAAGATATACAATGACGTCCTATACGAGACTATGCCTCATCTGGATCTATGATACTCAAAAATGGTATTGATGTAACGCTCACAGTAGATCGCAATATACAAAAAGAAATATCAAAACGACTGGAGAGTGCCGTCATACGATTCAGGGCAAATCGTGGTAGTGTTGTTGTTATGGATCCTACCAGTGGCGCAGTTATCGCGATGGTCAATTATCCAAATTACGATCCAAACAACTATACAAATGTCTATGATATGGAGAGTGTCCTCTATGTGAACTACCCAAATCCTCAGGTCGATCTATTCGGCTATCCGCTCTTCGTAGTAGATTCTGGAAGTGGTGGTACACTCTCGACCAATATCGATGGCAAACGCATCAAGATGCGAAGTGCAACGGAAGATGAGGTAGCAAATTTCGCAGTAACAAAATACAAGTTCAAAAATGGTTTCTGAGTTGGTAACTATAAAAATGATACCGTATGATCACTCTATGAGCCTGGATCAGTATTCAAGGCAATCACTGTGGCTATTGGTCTCGATACTGGGGAAATACACCCAGATGATCGTTATTATGATCGTGGCTATGTGGAACTCGATCTCGGCGGTGGTATCAAGCAACGAATATCAAATATCGCACACCAGTGTCTCGGAAATAATACATATTCCAATGCAGTGAACTGGTCATGCAATGTTGGTATGATCAATATAATCGAAAAGATCGGAAGATCACTTTTTTCGAGATACATAAGTGACTTTGGATTCGGACAAAAAACAAATATCACGATAGATGGTGAGGTCTTCTCACAAATTAGCAACTATGAAAAATGGTCTCGTATCCAATTTTTCACTATGTCATTCGGACAGGGTATCAATGCTACTCTTCTCCAGATGGCTGCTGCATATTCAGTACTCGCAAACGGTGGAGTCTATATGCAACCATATATTGTAGAACGGATTGCCTATCCAAATGGTAAAATCATAGACAGCGTGCCAACCCCTGTAAGACGAGTGATCAAAGAAGAAACATCAAAAACTATAACAGCTATGCTTGTAGATAGTGTAAAATATGGTTTTGCTAAAAGGTGATGAGTTCCTGGATACCTCATAGCAGGAAAAACAGGTACATCTCAAATTCCATATCGCGGTACGTACGAAAATATATATTTCAAGCAAGACATCGGACATACGATAACATCCTATGGTTGATATGCACCAGCATATAATCCAAGATTTGTCCTCATGGTATCCATCGAACGACCCCGCACCGGTATCTACTCAGAGACAACATCGTCAGCCCTTTTCTCAGAGATAGCTGAATACTTGCTCGGATACTATAAAATCCCAAAAAATAAATAAATATACCCTCTCAAATGGCTAAAAGGGGCTCTATTAAAATTATAATGTATCTATAATCGTATCCAAGTAGCAATATGGAGGATAATAGGTGATGTTATGGCAGTAACCCTATCAACTATAGGTTTCAAAAGGAATCATCCAAAAAATCAAAATATAAGTCCTGCTACAATATCTCCAGGATAGTGGACTCAACCAATAACTCGAGCTGAAAGAGTGATAAACCCTATAATCAATGTAAGAATGATGAGTCAATTCCGAGGGAAATAATGATAGAGAGCGGCAAGTAATGCCCCAGTAAATAGGGCATGTCCAGATGGAAATGAATTATCAATAGGATGAGGGATGAGTGGTGCAATAGCACCAGCCATCTCTGTTGCACCTGGTCTCCACTTTGGCAGAGCCAGGTTGATCATAGCATAGAGGATAAATACTGATATAATAGTGATAAATATAGCAAGAGCTATTTTTTTATATTCATTATTTTTTTTGTATACTCCATAGAGCCAGAGTCAGATAAGGAGTATTGCTACATATATGACAATGAGCTCACCGGAAATCTGTACAACATGAGTATACTCTGGAGATACGAGAGTGCGAGCCCACTGCAAGAGTGAAAGATCGAGTGCAAGAAGAGTATTGATAATATTCATAGTAAAAAGATTGTATATGAAGGGCTCTGAAATACCAAAGAAAATTCAAATAAAGTTTGACTATTTTTTATAAGTATATAAAATAATTAAATGAAAAACTCGTATTTACTACATTTCAGTCCGGAGGTAGAACAAATAATACATCCAGTAAGTTATCAAATAAAAAAAACTGGAAAATATATAGTTGCTGTAATTCTTACTCTCTCTCAACAATATTCTGATCAAGATAATCTAAAATTTTCTCAATTACAATCAAATAAAAGATGGCATACAATTAATGAAATATATGAACCGGCATTTGGTAAATGCTTATCGGGTGATCAACTTCAATGAATAGAAAGACCGAATATAAGAACTCTGCAAGTTATCAATTGTAAAAGTGGAAAAGTTCTAGTGGAATGAATACTTCAATAAAAAAACTCTTTCAGTTAACTGAAAGAGTTTTTTATAATATATTATTTCACGAATTCGACTACCTTTGCGAATACCTCTGGATGACTTATGGCCATATTCGAGAGTACCTTGCGATTAAGGGCTACACGACGCGTATACATAGAATGTATGAGAGTAGAATAGTTCATACCATTGAGACGAGCTGCATTATTGAGGCGAACTGTCCAAAGTTGACGAAATTGTCTCTTTTTGAGTTTGCGAGAGATATATGCATTTGATCCTGCTTTCATGATAGCATTCTTTGCACGAGAATACACATTACCGTTCATACGGCGAAACCCCTTAGCAAGAGCGAGAATATTTTTATGTCTTTTGTGTGTCATCACACCACGTTTTACACGAGTCATAAGAGAGAAATTAGGAGATTGATACTAGATATAAGAACTATCTCCCATATGGGAGGGAGAGTCGAGCTTCGAGTTGATTCGTTACATGGAGAACATGTCCATATGCATCACGACCCTTCGCCTTACTACTCTTGTCCTTAAGTAGATGTCGTTTCGCAGTTTTTGCAACGATATATTTGCCAGTTCCAGTGATTTTAACACGTTTTTTAGCTCCTGAGTGAGTCTTGAGTTTCATGAGACGAAGGGTTAAATATTATTTTTTGGGGTAGAGAACGAGATTGAATGTATTTCCTTGTTTAAGGATTTTTGATTTTTCATCCTTACGATAGAATCATTCCATAGATGCAACGAACTCATTGATCTTTGCAGTTGCGAGATCTTCATATTGATTCTCTCTACCACGGAGTTGAAGAAATATTTTCATTGGATTTCCATCTTTTGCCCATTTTTCTGCCTGATTACGTCTGACATCAAGATCATGATCACCTATCTTATAGGTTAGTTTCATTGTCTTGAGTTCTGTTTTTTTTGTATTACTTTTATTTTGTGACTGCTGTTTCTGCTGCTTGAATACCATCTTACCATAATCGATGATTTTAGCGAGTGGTATACCATCTTGCATACCAATTTCTACGAGATCCAGATCTTGTTCTCAGGAGAGAGAGAGAGCTGCATCACGAGTCATTTTACCAAGTGATTCACCAGTAGCAGTTATTACCATGAGCTCACGAGCAATGATTGTATCATTCATTCGTTTATCATTTTTTTTCGGAGGGAATCCTCTTTTTTGCATACTTAGTTTACGCTGTTATAGATTTAATAGCTTTTGCATATGCACTTTTTTTACGAGCCGCATTGTTCTTATGAAGAACATTCTTTTTTTCGAGAGTATCAATACGAGAATATACGAGCGAGAGTGCTTCGTTGATTTTTTTCATATCTTTTTTCTCTTCTCCAAGAAGAACGACGAATGCTTTTGTACTTTCTTTTAAGAGAGCTGAGAAATGTCGATTACGAGATCGTTTTTTTTCACTGACCTTGAGAGCTTTTTTGGCTGAACTAGTGATAGGCATAGAGAGGATATCTGATTAAAATAGTGGCGTACTGGAAAAGTGGGTGCATTGTATAAAAAATGGCTCTCTTGTCAAACAAAAATGATTAAATAGAACGTCTTCGCATCAGTAAGGCACCAAAGATAGCAGAAATTATTACGATAATTGCCACCATACCAGGACCCGATTGTACACGGGACATTGATGAATACTCTTTTGACTCAGTAGAAGTATCACAGAGAGCCTTCACAACAAAGTTCTCATATAAAACAGCTCCTGATGAGAGATACAGTGTATAGGTAGGATCCTTAGTATTTTGGAATATAGAATAGTCTCCAGCTGCTGAAACTCTATAAAGATTGTATGATATAGCTCCTGAAAGTGCACTCCATGATATGATGCTCTTCGAAGCATCAGTTGCAACACTGAGTCCTGATACATTTCCAATAGTACATGAATCTTTACCTAAAGTAGCTACAATCGGCTCAGAAACAAGAGCAGATATAAGAGTTCATGATGCAGTACGACCAAATATTTTGAATGTATAGGTATCAGTAGGAAGACTATCAATATACCAAATATAGCTTCCTGAGTTCATTTTAGAGGCTATTTTGTCTATTGGGAGAGTAGTTACTTCTTGTGATAGACTATCTGCATTTTTACCATATGCAATTTTGAAACTCGTAAGATCAAGAGGGGCATTATCAACTGCAAAGTCAAATGTTATTCGATCACCAACTGTTGTAGTCTTTACATTTTTGAATGTCGGAGGAACTGTAGGAGCTGTGAGTTTCTCAGTAACTGTGAGTGAAGTAGGAGAATCTGTACTTTTGGACTGGCCGAGAGAATCTTTTTGGTTGATCTTTATAGCATACACTCCAGATTTTTGTGGTGTTATGGTCTTGATACTATATTTACCAGGAGTTGTTTCTGTACTTATGAGAATAGATCCATCGAGAGAAACACTGATCTCAGAAAGACCTGGAGTCGCATCAACGATAATCTCCAAAGGAGAACTCGCCTCAAGAGTAGTAGCTGGTAAAAGAGTAACCCCATAGGTAGCAGCAGCAGCAAGCATACGGCCAAATCGTATCTCTGGAGAACTTGCTATAATAGTACTTGTACCGTCAATCAAATTCGCCACTAAAATGTTATTTTCTTGCGTGAGTCATGTGAGATTTTTGGTGAATATACCACTATCATCAGATACAACGGTTCATGCGTCTTGTCAGTTGAGCAAAAGGGTAATCTTGCTATTCTTACGAGTTTTTCCACTCACCATAAGCATATCTGCAGCTATCTTTGTATCATTCTCTGGGGTAATAATTGTCACACTCTGATCAAGAGATGGGGGAGCAACTACAGCTGCGTCAACCATAATAGTTGCTTCACCCATAATATCATCTGAAACATCTGAAACATATATTTTTTGTTTTCCTGATTTTTTGAATATGAGTGCTTTAGAGAATTTTTTTTCACCATTATCATCAGCTGTAAATGCTACCGTTTTACCAGGAGCTGGTACTGTATCTCAAATATTATCAGTATTAAATATTACTGATCCTCGATATCAAGTAACCGTTTTTTTATCCTTATCAACAGCTCTAACAGTAATATCAATCGCCTCACCAACACGACTTGTTGTGTTAGCTATAATTTCAAGTGCCACAGTATCACTCGTAGCAGCAGAAAGGGAAAATGGAGAAAATATACTTGAAAAAATTGCAACAAGTGCAATCGAAGAAATGAGTTTTGACATAGCGAATAATAGATAAGATTTGATACTTATGCTGTATTCTAGTCATTCCCGAGATTTATGCAAGCGAAATCATGGTATTTTTCGTGATTTGGGAGGGGTTTCTGACTTGTCAAAATAACCTGATATTGCATAAGAGAACTCATAAAAATATCAGAGTTAGTCTCATCAAGTTCTGCAAATATATCATCAATAAGGAGAATAACCGAGAGATTCAGCCTTGTAGCAATGAATTCTCTCTCGATGATCTTGAGTCAAAGAAGAAGCATCTTCATTTCACCACGAGAGAGATAAGACTCAACAGCAATAGCCTCTTCTAAATTTTGAACAAGACGAAATCCGAAATCTGCACGATGCGGTCCAATATGTGTATGTCCTGTAAGGATATCTCGTTCTCTATTTTCTTTGAGATATTGGATAATAATATCTCTCTCTATTTTTTGTTTTCAATCAATAGTACTATCTATTATCTGATTATCACTTTCTATACTACTATCATAGTGGAACTCTGGAGTATATTTAGCAAAAAATGCTGGAAAATATGGCATCATCTCACATACATAGTTACAATATTGAGTACGGTAGAGTCCATATGATTCAGCAATTTCAGCAAACTTGGTATCCCAATAATCAAGTGCTTCTCGCTGAGAGAGACCATCTCGAATACTTTTGAGCAGAGCATTTCGCTGTTTCATGACTGTCTCGTAGTCTTTTTTTATGCTAGGAAACTGGGCATATGTACGTGATAAAATCAGATCAATATAGTCACGACGCATTGCTGGAGCAAAGTATAATAGATTCATGTCGAACGGAGAGATATGGACCGTTCGCCACGGTAGAGCGGTCAGATACTTGGGACGAGTCGTTTTGGCTCATTGTATGGAATAATACTCACGATCCGCATCTCGCACCATACGATAGTTCTTGTGAAGTTGTGATTCAACAAAAATCCCCTCAAACTCACTCCCAATATCGAGAATAGCTTCACCGTAAAGTGGTCGAGAACCAGAGAGCATATGGATTGCATCGAGGATATGCGTCTTACCTGAACCATTGGCACCCATAATATAGGTACGCTGACGCAGATTCAGTATGAGACTATTGATACCACGCCAAGATGTGAGGGAAAAAGAGGAGAGCATATTATTCTCCAACCATAATACCTCCAAGTACTATCTGATGTGCTGCTTTTTTTTGCGAAGAACATGCCAAGAGACCATCTGCAATATGAGCATCGATGATAACATCAGAACGCAGATCGAGTGATCCTTTTCCACTACGAGAAATAGTCGATATGTGGGAAGTATCCGTACGAGAAAGTGAGGTGAATGAATCGAGCACACTTGATATCTCAAGTCATTCTTGAGATTTGAGTGCTGTGAGCTTCGCAAGATGAGTAATTTCTGCTTGTGTGAGTGACATTTTTGTATATAATTGAACCAAAGTATATAAAAAATATGTCGAAAATCAAGGATATCCTCGAAAAAATGAAAGCGAGTCCAAAAGATTATCATGATCTCTCTCTACTCGTAGCAAAGCGAGTATGGCTGATAATAGTGAGCCTCTATTACCTCTCATTCCTCTTCACAGTAGGTGGATATTACTATGGTCCACTTTCACTCGATATACTCTCACTCATAACCTACCATCTCTACTCTGTGCTTGTGATTGCAACAGCATGGTTCAGCTACTCTCTTTGTGAATATGCTATTGTCATATACGCACCAAAACAGTCTTGGATCAAGTGGGTATGACTCGCAATTGCTGTGATATTTGCCCTCATTACTCTCGCAGCACATCTCACTATTATTTAGCATCCACCCTATGATCTCCCGTATCATCATCACACTATTGCTACTGAGTTCTTGTTCGATTCTCCCGGGTACTCAAGTCGAGATACAAGACAACGCAATCCTATCATCTGGAAATGGATTTTCTATGCAAACTCCAGCACTCTGGAAAGCCAGCACTGGTACAGTAGGACCAAGTCCTCGATCTGGTACACTTGAGCTCGCCCTCATCTCTCCTGATATGAGATATGGATTCTCGAACAATCTCGTTATCATGCGAGATAGTCTCAATGGAATCATCACATCAAGCCGGTATGCTGAGCTATCTGGTGTACAATCTGCAAAGAACTATCTCGAATATAACAAGCTCCAGGATGACCCGATAATTTTCTCAGATACAGATACATCACGAGTATCCGTATTCGAAGCTAAATATAACCCATCGACTCCACGACTCAAGTTCATACAAACATCAAAGGTATGTGGTACAAGCGTATATCTGATTCATTTTTCGATAGCACTCGATAAGTCACCAGACGCTTATATAGCCCTTGCAAAAACATTTTCCTGTAAATAAAAAAGTAAGCATTTCTAAAATTATCTCACTTTGGTGAAGTAAGAGATATGATCTCTATTATCTCTCTTAAATTTTTTATTTTTTGATTTGCTTTCCATTCCTCTATCTCTATAATGCACCCGTCTCGTGACACCATGGCAGAGTGGTCAATTGCAAGAGCCTGCAAAGCTCTAAAATCGTCGGTTCAAATCCGACTGGTGTCTCCACTATAATAACTCAAGAAAAAACAGTCCCAAAAATTCGGAACTGTTTTTATTTTTCTCATACTATGATCGAAAATACTCTCAAATGGAAAAAACCTGAAAGGCAATGAGCGAGGTCAACTGTTAGATTCAACGGTGACTACAGGGCTGAACTCCAGAAAACTATTGATGTTCTCGAACTTTACTTCGAGACAGAGCTTCCGAAATCATTTTTTATCGACTCTGTGATAGCCGGATGATATGAGATCAAAATTCGCATCAATGACGAAGAACAAAATATACGCCGAGTAATCAATTGTATATTCCGTTACCACCACGATGAGCAGAAATTCGGGAATATCAATATCGAGCTCGGATCATACGAGCTCTCAAAAAAAACTATGGTATTTTTTGTTGGAACATTTTCAATCATTGATCGCGAGCGAATCAAGCGAGTACTCCTCGCGGATGTAATCGGGTGTGCGAGAGCGATATACTAAAAATCCATAATCTCATAAATGACTCTCAGATTCTTATGTATGAGGGTATTGCTGTACCATATATATCCATTCCTGATTCCCTGCTTCTCATACAAGAGAAGATTTTGCTTTTTTGAGAACTCGCATATTTTTGGAATCCAGTAATATCTCGAATTCTTTCATTTTTTCTTCTACTATTTTTATATCTTTTGGGATCCCTGTTTTACGCAGATACTCTCGTCCAACCTCGAATTGAGGTTTGTAGAGAAGAATCAATATGCTATGGGGGGAAGTCAGTTGGAGTATAGCATCGAAAATCAGTACAAGTGATATAAACGATGCATCGCAAACGATGATATCGTATGGATCATGTTTCATTTTGGCCAAATCTCGTATATCTGTTTGTTCATAGGAACTCACTCGCATATCTGAACGCAGTGATAGATGGAGCTGATCAGTACCGACATCAACTGCATCAATATGGGTCGCTCCGTACCCGAGCAATACCTGAGTGAATCAGCCAGTAGAAGAACCAATATCAAGACAATTAGTGTCTAATATTTTGCATATTATATTTTGCATATTGATCTCCTCGAGAAATCCCGCAAGTTTCTCAGCACTCCGTGATACCCACTCTACTCGCCGATCAGCAGTGATCGTCACAATAGTACTATCCACGACCTGAAAAGAAGCCTTGTTGCATACTCGATGATTGACGAGAATCAGATCAGTAGCTATGAGTTGTTGTGCTCTATTACGAGTCACATTATGATATGTAGCAAGATAGGTATCTAGTCGCATAACCAATTGGTAATATATTCTTCTACTTTTTTTGTTACTTCTGTAGCAATGATCTTTTTTTCAGATTCTGTAAATCGGGATAATACCCAGTCACTCACTGCATACTGGTCATCTCGTCATACTCCGATTTTGATCCGTGAGAATTCACTAGTTCCGAGCTTTGCTATGATATCGCGGAGTCAATTTTGTCCACCGTGGCTCCCCATAGAGCGGTATCTGACTTTGGCGAACTCCATATCGATATCATCTGATATGACGAGGATATCTTTTTTGGGATCGAGTTTATAAAAAGATACTAATGCTAGAACAGCATCTCATGACAGATTCATATATGTCTGAGGTGCTACTCATATGATCTGAGTTATTTTAGTTGAAAAAATCGGATTTTTGGAGATACGTGATTTCATTTTGAGGTCTTCTCGCCAATCTGTGAACATATTCTCCACGATCCGATATCCCACGTTGTGTCGAGTGTGGTAGTATTGGGAACCAGGATTACCGAGACCGATTATGAGCTTCATGAGCTATAGAATATGCAAATTACCTGATTTGTAAAATAGAAATACAGTATCAGAATTTGCTTTTTTGATAGGAAATATGATAGAGTACCCATGTTACTAATTTCTCTCTATGAAAAAATATATATCAATGATCACTCTATGTGTACTCATAGCATCACAGACAACATATGCACAAAGTGGTGATATCGATAGTGAACTCTCTCTGATAAACGCGAGTATCATGGGTAGTGTGAACCTCGAATCAGCTCCAGTACCTATCGAGAATCCAAATATCTATACCCCTTGGGAACTCATCCACAGGAGTGCTATGCTATCAGGATTCCAGTGGAGTGGTGAGATTGCTCAATTTATAACACCACGGATGTATATAGGAACTCCATTTGGAGATAATAAAGAATATATATCACAATCTCCTGGTGTTTCAAATTTTCTACTCAAAGATGCAACTACATATAGTGAGTGTCTCCAGAATGAATCATACCTCTCATACGGACTCGGTGAGCGTCTCGAAAAAACTGATATCCTAGAACTCAAGGCAATTGCTAAAACATGTGCCCAACAATTTTATGGTACATATTTCGATGCAAAAATCTATACAACTCGCGAAGAGTATATCATGATGCTCATGACGATGTTCGGAGAAGATATATCTCTGGCAGGAGAATTCACCAAAGATGGGAAATTCATATCATCAGGACCTGGGGTTGAGAGTGGATTCCAAAATGTGAAAGCAACAGCATGGTATAGTCCATATCTTGCCTATGCGGATGATCTCGCTATACTGACAACTGATGAGATGAATTGGAAAATAGCTCGAGAGATCACCGATGCAGAAGCCATAGAGATGCTCTCTCTCTACACCGGATATCGTATGGAATATACTGGTGTGGATATGCTCCAAAAGTGAATAATTCAAACTGAAAATCTCAGATATAACATAGTGTTCACATCAACACAATCGGTAGAAATCAAGGTACAATAATACTATCCCAACTCACGAGCAATGGAAAATACTAAATTCATCTCTCTCATCGATGAGATAATCAAGATGAATATATCTGACCTCCATATCACTGGAGAATGCGTACCATACATACGAAATAAGATCGGAGATATCGTAGCAGTGGATAAGTATGGTGTAATTAGCTGATTCGATATAGAGGAAATATGTGAGTTCCTCCTCGGAAGGCGTTTCGATGAGAAGACTCTCGATATATCTTATGCTCAGGGGATTGCTAGATTTCGTGTGAATATGAGTCGTACTATCAAGGGAATCACCATAGCCATGCGTATGATCCCCTCTATTATTCCGAGTCCATCTGAGATATCACTTCCCCAATCTATTCTCAGAGCAGTTACTGCAGATAAGTGAATAATTCTGATCACTGGACCAACAGGTTCTGGGAAATCTACTACCATGGCCACACTCCTTGACTATATAAATGCAAATAGTGCAAAACATATCATTACACTTGAGGATCCTGTAGAATTCGTCTATCAAAATCGTAAATCTCTCATTCATCAGCGAGAACTCGGAAAGCAATTTTATACCTTTGGTGAAGGTATCAGATCAATACTGCGTGAAGATCCCGATATCATCGTCATCGGTGAGATGCGTGACCTCGAGACTATGGAGGCAGCTATCACACTCGCCGAAACTGGACATCTCGTATTCTCAACACTCCATACCAATGATACTATCCAAACCGTCGATCGTATCATACAATCATTCCCTGCGGCATCACAGAACCAGATTCGTATGCAATTTGCTCTCTCTATGCGAGCTATCATCTCGCAACTTCTCCTCCCAAAGAGTGATACTACCGGTATGATCGTAGCTCGTGAACTCATGTTCAACAACGACTCCGTTCGCAATCTCATCATCAGATGAGAAACGCAAAATCTCTATAGTGTACTCGAACTCGGGAAACAAGATGGTATGATACTCATGGATGAAGCACTTATGAACCTCGTGAGAGATCATAAAATATATACCAAGACGGCTCAACTCTTTATGCGAGATCCTTCAAAACTCGATATTTAAACATAATATATATATATTGCCAATTCAAAATCTACCATAATTTAATGGTAGATTTTGCTATTTTGAATTGATATATGCTATACTCAATGTATGCCAGTACTCAGGTACATCTCGATTCTCACCCTCAATCTACTCATCATACTGGAGTCGACTTCTTTGAGCGTAGCTGCTCTCGCATCTGAGGATATTGCTGTGAACTCACTCGATGCACTCTCACTCCCTATCGAAACAATAGATCAAGAGATCGCGAGTGCAAAAATGGAAAGTATATCAAAAGAAATCAAACCAGAACTCAAACTCGATATCCAAAGTCTACTCGAAGCAAATCAAGCATATAGGGAAAAAAATGGTGATATCATACAAGAAATAAATAATACTGTAGAAAATAATACTTCTACAACAGATATACTCTCATCACTGGGTATGGATACTGTATTCGGGGATTTCCTCATCTCATCAGATACACAACTCCTCGACTGAGCCAAATGAGTAAAAATCAAACTCGATCACCGAGCGAGAGTAGAGCAAAAAGTCGAAGGAACTCGTGGGACAATAGCTGTAAATATAGCCACTGGCACTATCATATCAACACTCTCAGGAATAATAATAGATCCGACAAGTATAGGCATACATCCTGCTACTCCTACCGATAAAAATAAGGCAAATGCCTATACTGCAAAACGCTCAAAATCAAGCAAATCTAAAAAAGGAGCTCCTGTGCAAGATATCAGTTCATCGGATGTATTTGAATTCGGTATCCCAGGTACTCATCTCGTATTCTCATCTCCTGTTACTATCTCGATCCGTACTCCAAATATGAGTGACGGAAATGTCGTAGACCTTGCAGTACTCCATGCTGGTAATACTGGATTCAATGTCAGTGGGCTGTCTGTTATGAGTGATACTCTCTGTAGTATCACTGGATCAGCATCAAAACCTGGTTCACAAGCTCTCGTCAAAAATGGAAAAATTACTTTCTATACCTGTGGTGCTTCTCTTTTCACAATGAATCCTACCGGGGGTGGAGCAGGATCCAATGACCTCAGGATCCTCATAGGTGACTGTGCGCAGGTCCAGATATACTATAATAATCAATTACAGATCTATAATAGTAATCCTCCAGCAACAGGATGTGCAGGCACAAGTCCTGGATCATGGGCGATGCTCCGAGTCGGTGGAACTACCTATGGGAATGGGGTCGATGGAGTAACTGCGACCGCATGGGCGACACAGACTACTACTGGTACCACGAGTGGTAATACCTATACAGCTACTTCGACGATGACGACACCGCTCATCGGAGGACTCACTTATACACTCATCATCGACTGGTCTCATACCGCTCCGAACAAGTATCTCACGTGGTCATATCGTGTGATCGTCCCTGCAACCAATACTGCGAATGTGAAGTTCTATATGGCGAATGATAGTTCTGTCGCAGGAGCAGATACGAATGATGCAGGATACTATACGATGACAGGAGGACAGACAGTTGGAGTCTATGATAATGTTGCTAATGTTCTCTCTGCCTACCGCTATATCTCAGGTCCTGCATGGACCAGCTATGAGGCAGGTATGTGGAATACCTTCTATCAGAAAATCAATACAGGAGTCAATTTTCCTAATACTACAGTCGCAACAGGGGATCTCGCCTATGGTATCAATTGGGATTTTGGCACTGGTGCTGGAACCTACTCAGGAGTAGTCGAATGGAGACTCCTCCCCTATGTATCAGCCAATGTCGTCGATCTCATCCCAGGTATTGCACAACCAGAGGGACCACTCGTACGAGGATATCTCTCTCAGATGCCGATCACGATAACAAATGCCGGGAATCTCACCTCATCGGGAGTGCATACGGTAGTCCTAACGCTCCCTACCAATATCTCTGGACCTACGAGTGCATTCGTAGACAATGGCTGGTCCTGTGGCGCGACCGTCGGATCTACTGTGACCTGTACGAAGACGATGACTCTCGCTCCACTCTCAGATGATACCTTTCGTATTCCAGTAGTACCCCTCCCTGCAGCTCCTGCGACAGTGACTTTCAGTGTATCGATATCCAATCCTGGAGACTCCAATACTACAAATAATACTGCGACATCAACGAACTCAGTCGCTACAGCAACAATCGTGAATGCACCAGGTGGCGTAACGGGTATGACTTATTGGACAAAGGCAGATGGTAACAAAAACTGTAATACTGCGGGGTGTACGATCACGACATGGAGCAACAGTGGATCACTCGGTGCTGCCGCAGATGCTGTCACTGGACTCGGAACCGTCACATACGACCCGACCAATACGATCAACTTCAATCCGACGCTCTACTTCAATAATGCCTCTCTCAATACCAATAGTAATCTCTCGATCACCACTGCTGCCGCATCTATCTTTACGGCAACTAGTATCGGTGCTGGTGGATCATTCCTGATGGGACCACAGACTGCAGTCGCTAATGCTCTCGACTGGAGTACTACTCCAACTACAGATCGCCTCGCACTCTATCCAGCAACCAATATATACAATGGGGCAAATCTCCGCTGAGTAGGGACTCCAGGTATCACGAGCACCTCTCGTGCCACAGGTGGATCCGCGACCAACCGTACTGATGGACTTCAGACCCTTACGAACGCTGCTGTGGCGACAGCTTTCGTCGGGGCCAATCGTGGTATCGGTCGTAGCAATACTACCAACTCATCTCTCGCGAATGTCGGTGAGGTGATCGTCTATCCGACAGAGATCATCGGGACCAATAGGAACAAGATCGAGACATACCTCGCTATCAAATATGGTATCACACTCGACCAGTCGATCTCACAGAACTACACACTCTCGAATACTGGAACTGCGTGGAATAGTGCGATCGCAGGACTCTATAAAAAAGATATCACCGGTATCGCTCGAGATGATGCATCGAGCCTCTCTCAGGTCAAATCCCAATCCGTCAATAATGCTGGAGATATCATAGTGGGTACTATCGGTGTGATCGGGACGAACTACCAGTCACTCCTCTGGTCCAACGATGGCACAGCGACTGGATCATGGGTCGCGACTGATGCACCAACTGGATATCAGCGAATCACTCGTGAGTGGCAATTCCAGGAGAAAAATGGAAACATCGGGAATGCGAAGATCGCATATCCATTAGCATCGGTACCTGTGGGATTCACAGGAACCCTCATGATGCTCATCGATGCTGATGGTACATTCGCTGCTGGTGCGAGTGTCTATACAGGAACATTGAACGCTGGTAACTGGGAATTCACAATTGATGTAGGCGATATGTCATATATGACTTTTGCAAAATCAGTTCCTACAGATACTACTCCTCCTGTGATCAATACTATATCTGTATCATCTGGGGCACTCTTCCCGATCGGCAACTTCCCTCTCACAGTCAGCTATAGTGATACTGGATCTACTATCAATACAGCGTCATTCACCGGCAAGATCTATGCCTGGGATGGAGTGAGTGCCTGGGGAGTGACTGATCTAGCACCAGGCTATATGACCCTCTCAGGTGCTGCCACGACATCAACCGGACGACTCACCATATCAGGGCTCCCATTTGGGAAATATAGATTCGATATATCAGTAGCTGATACAATCGGAAATATGCAGACTCAGAGCATTGTATATTATATCGATGCGATCGACTGGAGTATCTCGTCTGATACCTACGATATTGGTATACTCTCACCTGGACCTCAGATATTCGGTACTGGAGAGATGATCATCACAGTACGAACTGTAGGTGCTGCATTCAACCTGAGCATGATAGCTACGAATACTCTCACCAAGTCAGCAGAGACCATCAACTACTGGAATGGGACTCTCGGATGGGGATATGATCAGTGGAATGGATCGGCATTTCTCGGAACAATCATATCGACTGGTACAACCGGTACACTCGCGAATCAGGGAGCAAGTATCAATACAAACTGACTCAAGAATACCTACACATACAGAATCAAATATGGGAGCAAAATCAGTGCTGAGCAAGCAGCAGGACTCTACAATGGGAATATGAAGATGGATCTGGTAGCGAGTTACTAAATAGAGATTATTCAGTAGGTTTTTGCTTTCTCTCGATCTCTTTTTTTACTTTCAGTTCTTCTTTATATTCCTCTTTTTCTTTGCGATATTTTTTTTCATCACCCGAGATCTTGGCAGCATATTCGAATATCTTTTTCTCTACATAGTCTCGTTTCTTGGTATATTTTTCTCGAGATACTTTCAGGAGAACATCACGAGACTGTTGTGGCGGAGTATCGATGCGTTCATGGAGTGGAGCATAGGTCGTTGCTGAGAAGACTGGCGATGGCATACCATCGATAAGGAGCTTGGTATAGATATCGTATTTTCTCAGATTGGTCAGATCGTGTGGTGTGATGATATCTTCTCCACCGAATACCTCTGCGAATTTCATAGCGTCATCGTGTCAGACCTGAAATGAGATAAGAGATCCCACATTCCCGAATACGGCTCCCTGCACCGTCTCAGGCATCTGAGCGATATACTGATTTGCCATCGTGAGTGAGAGCTTGTATTTGCGAGCCTCAGAGAGGATTGTCGCGAATGAGTCAGTAGCAAAGTTCTGGAACTCATCAACATAGAGTCAAAAATCTCTACGATCCACCTCAGGCGTATCGGCTCGTGTCATCGCCTCGATCTGGAACTTGGTTACCATCATCGCCCCGAGGAGAGCTGATGCATCTTCTCCGATTTTTCACTTGGAGAGATTTACGATAAATATCTTCCCATTGTCCATGATCCACCTCAGTGAGAATGGATTCTTCGGTTGACCGAGGATATTGCGGAGGATCGGTGATGAGAGAAATTGCCCAACCTTGTTGAGAATCGGATTGATTGCCTCAGACATCTGGGCTGGTGCCATCTTCTCGAACTCTTGTGTCCAAAATTGTATGAGTATCGGATCAGTGATTTTTGACACCACCTTGCGTCTATACGACTCATGCGTCAGCATCAGTGGGATCGAGATCAGAGTAGTGTCGGGGATCAAGAGGAGTGTCAGGATAGTATTGCGGAGAATATATTCGAGACGAGGCCCCCAGCTCTCGGCGAACATTTTTTTGAAAATAGAAACCAATCCCGATGCAACAATCGGACGAAGCTCAGGATTGGGATTGTCGAGCATATTGAAGGCGATCGGATACTCCGTATCTGACGGGTCGAATAACACAATATCGTTAGTTCGGGATTTTGGTATATTGGCGAGTATAGTATCAGCGAGATCTCCATGTGGATCGATGAGAGCAATACCTCGTCCTGATATGATATCAGAATAGAGCATATTCTCTAAAAGTGTTGATTTGCCCATACCCGTCTTCCCTATGATATAGGTATGGCGAGCTCGATCGATCGGCTGGATGGCGAATTCCTCTGTCGATCCACGATAGTTCGACAGTCCGATCGGAGTATTGGGTTCTCAGATATGAGGCAGATTGTGTGGTGGCTCGAACCTGCGAGTGGTAACCCAGTTGACACCAGGTGTTTTCACATAGATTGTAGGCATATGTACGAGTCCAGCGAGCTCTGTCACAGACAATATACTCCGATATTTGGAGTAGTTGGCTAGGGTTTTTGCATAGGTAGTCTGGTATGGTCTCTGTGTCACGAGTTTGGCACCGTTCGGCTGAGAGAATATATGGAGACTCGATGCGAGCTCTCGGGTCGTCGCACTTGTCTGTCCAAGTGAGCCAAGGATGATCTGCGTCGAGTAGCCATAACTATCGAATTTACTCTCACTCGATTCTCGTTTTTCTTTTTTGTCACTCATAGTATGCTCATCTTGAGAATGAGATCCACCTGTGAGAAACGATGCAATATGAGCAAGTAGAGTAAATGGAAATGCAAGTAATCGAATCCACCACCAATTCGAGAGGAGAAACACCTTAGCAAAATCAGGAATATGCATCTCGATGATCGATCTCTCAGTATGCTCACGCCAGTCATGATCGGAGAGCGGAGAAAAATCAATACGCAAAAATACCGTCTCAGTCTTCGTAGATTTCGCAAGAACAGAAGTGATTCCTGAGAGTGGATCGATACCCTCTTTCTCAGTACGATCCTTGAGATTCGCGTAGAGCTTGATAGTATCGCCTGATATATGTGAGAGTCGGGCCTCCTGTACAGACATCTGGGTATCTCTCTCCCATGGGAGCACTGCCTCTGTGATCTCGATATCACTATAGTGAGCATAGAGTTGACTCTCGAGAAACTGTCGATGCTTGGCTGAGGTCTCGAGAAAAAATCTGATACGACTCTGTTGATGTACCACAAAAAAACGAAACTGTGGACGGCTATGAGGAAGAATATCCCACCAGGCAGCATGTGAGTCGTGGAGGGTATCATGGAGGGTCGAGAGCATCTCACGAGCAACGAACACTCACTTCTCGTTGGCTCTATCTACCGCGATTTCGAGGATCACTATATTCATGGATGTATTTTATAGAAAACCATCGAAAAAGCCAATTGCATTTTTGTATATTTTTCCTATAGTGCACCTATGAAAACCATCGAAATAACAAGTGCGAATATTCGCATAAATGAAAACTGCTATATATATGACAGCGGGGTTGTCGATCGTGTCGATATCGTGATTGGCGAATGACTCTGTATCGACTATTGCCTCGTGACTCCAAAAAACTCTACAACAACAAAATACTATCGCCATATCGCCATCGCAGCAAATTCGATATTCACCTGAACTGGTGTGGCGATGGATGAGGTAGACATAGAGATCATCACTGAGATATGTGGCGATAATGCGAAATCTACGCTCGATATCCTCGCTCTCGCAACTGATGACTCACATATATCTGTCGAAGGTGTAGTCAGAGTCTCATCGCCATATCGCCAAGTATCAACTCGTGTCGATCAGACCAATATCCTCATCGGCACTGGGGCTCGAGTTCGCGGAGTTCCACGACTGGAGATCGCCACTGATGATATAGAGTGAGGACACTCATGTCGGATGCATCGTCTCGGTGGAGAGTCACTATTTTATCTCACTTCTCGTGGACTCACTCACCAACATGCTGAGACACTACTACTCAACTCGGAGATCCTGAGACATCTGAGAACTCTAGAGGAGACTAGACGAGAAAAGGTATGCTATGAAATACATATGCGGCTAAACAAAAAATCTGCCTAGGCAGATTTTTTGTTGACCATGATAGCTCCAACCAATCACATAAATAATGGATGAGGTCGAAATGGACGAGATATGAGCTCAGGATGTGCTTGAGTGGCTATCATATAGGGATGATCTCTCACTTCGACGATCTCGGCAAGTGAACCATCTGGCGAAGTTGCTGACACTATGAATCCTGCTTGTTCCATTTGTTCTAGATATATTGGATTGAACTCAAAACGGTGACGATGTCGCTCTGTCACAGAGAGCGATCCATATACTTGCTCGGCAAGTGAGCCAGGGCGGATAATACATTCATAGCTCCCGAGTCTCATATTTCATCATTTTGCAGTGAGTCATTTTTGATGATCCATGATATGGATGATATTGTAGGATCACTCTGGAGTGAATTCTTCACTCGATGCATCCACTATACCTAGCACATTGCGTGCATACTCGATCGCCATGATCTGAGATCCGAGACAGATTCCGAGATATGGGACCCGATTCTCCCTCGCATATCGAGCGGTCTCGATCATCCCCTCAGTTCCACGAGTTCCGAATCCTCCCGGTATACAGATAGCATCGAGTCATTCCAGAATTCCAGTTCCCCTTTTTTCTATATCTTCAGCATCAATGAATTGGAGGTTTATTTTTTTTGAGTGAGCAAATCAGGCACACTTGAGTCACTCATTCACTGAGTAATAGGCATCTTCGAGATCTGTATACTTACCGACCATACCAATCATGAGGATATCTATGGATTGGTCGATATTATCTATGAGTTCTTCCCATTTTTCCATATTTGGTGTTATAGCATCGAGTCCGATTCTCGTGAGAATCTTGGTACTCACTCACTGAGATGCGAATGAGAGCGGAACCTTGTATATAGAGTCGAGTGTGGGAGCTGTAACTATATCATCACGCTGAAGCCCTGATATCGATGCTATCTTAGTGAGCATATCTTCGGGAACTATCTCATCAGATCGGACAACGAGAAAATCAGGGGAAATCCCATATCCCATCAGAGTACGTATAGAGTGTTGGATCGGTTTAGATTTGAATTCTTTGGATGCTCAGAGAAATGGAAGGAGCACTACATGCACGAATAATACACTATCACGACCAAGGCGATGCTGGAGTTGACGAGCAGATTCGAGGAGATATTCATTCTCCATATCCCCCACTGTACCACCTATCTCTATTATAGAGATATCCGCATTCGCTATTTCATATCATACTCTGATTTTTTCCTGGACAAGATCCGTGAGATGTGGAACAATCTGGACAGTTCCGCCAAGAAAGTCTCCACGACGTTCACGAGCAATGAGCTCCTCATAGAGACGACCCGAGGTAAATGAAGAAAATCGGTTCATATCCGTATCGAGAAACCTCTCATAATGTCCAATATCGAGATCCGTCTCAGCTCCATCAGCCGTGACAAATACTTCTCCATGTTGAGTAGGATTCATCGTACCGGGATCAACATTGAGATATCCGTCGAATTTTTGACAATAGACTCGTTTATTAGCTCCTGTCAGAAGTGCTCCGATCGAGGCAGCTGCTATGCCTTTTCCAATACCCGAGAGCACTCCTCATGTGACGAATATTATTTTCATAGTGAGCCAGGGCTAAAAAATAAAAAAGAGGGGTCATAAAAACCTCTCTCTAATGTGAGATGATACGGGCTGTATATCTCTGCAATTGCATATGATAAGTATAGAGAAAAATAGATAATTGCAAGTATATTATTATGAGAACTATTCTCATAATAATTTGATTTCTCTAAAAAAAGGATATAATATAACTCTTATCTATTATCCATATATATTTATGAAAAATAATACCTCTATACAATCACTCAATCATCTTATTGCCGCATATACAGTCACTGCACAGAATGCGAGATTCTGTCACTGGAATGTAGTTGGACCACACTTCGAAGATGATCACGAGCTTTTCGGTGATATCTATAGTGAACTTTCTGACGAGATTGATATTTTTGCAGAGCGCATTCGTGCCCTCAGACACAATCCAATTTCCAGTCTCAGCGATATCTTAAAAGAAAGTAATCTTGAAGAATATTCACTCCCCATGACTGCTCGACAAATGCAAAAAAATATGCTCAACGACTACGAGAATATATCAGCAGAGATGGTGAAATTCATAGAAATAACGAGCAGTGATGCTGTCACTCAAGATATCATTGTCGGATCTCAAAGACAGATTGATAAACGAGCTTGGATGCTTCGATCTCTTCTTGGTGAATAGATATTATTATGAGAATAGATCTCATTTTAACTTGATTTTCTCTTATACATAGATATACTCATTTACGGATTTTATATTCATTATTTCTAATTACTAATTATTCACACTTATGTCTTGCTGACACGATCACGATACTCACGAAGAGTACTCATACGAACAGGTCAAAATCGATACCCTCGCTCCAGGATTTGACCTCCCAGCATACGATCCAATCAAGGATGATACAACCCATGTCTCTACTCATGATCTCCATGGGAAATGGGTGGTACTATTTTTCTACCCTGCTGATTTCACATTCGTCTGTCCAACAGAACTCAAGGATATGGCATGAGCAAAAGCCAAATTCGACGAACTCGGCGTCACAGTACTCGCAGCCTCTACTGATACGGTCTTCTCTCACAGAGCTTGGGTCAAGCATGAGGGTCTCATGAAATGATTCCCATACCTGATGCTCGCAGATCACAACACAGAGATCGCAGCTGCATACAATATCCTCGATGAGGAATCAGGGATTGCAGGTCGTGGGACATTTATCATCGATCCAGAGGGATACTGTCGAGGTATCGAAGTAACATCTGGTCCACTCGGTCGAAACTCAGATGAGCTCATCCGCAAGATCGAGGCTCTCCAGTTCATGGCTGCTCACCCAGGGACAGCTTGTCCAGCGAAGTGGGCAGTCGGATCCAAGACACTAACTCCATCTATCAAGATTGCAGGAGAGGTCGAGGCACAACTCAACTAATCTCAGTGCACTAAAAATCCCCTTTCAAAAATGAAAGGGGATTTTCTTTTCTCGTTTTATTGAGAAAAGTTATGACAACTTATTCTAGGACAGAAAAAAGAAACAATACTAAAATTCTATAGTTGTTGGATCAAATATATAAGGGTCTTGGGTTAGATTCACATATAGTACTCTTCCTGTCTTTCTTGAATATATATAGTACTGCTGGGGCATACTATGTCAGTAAGAAGTATCTCAACATTGAAGTGCAAAATGCATAGGAGACTCCTTAATTCTGAAAAAGAGGTATCATTTTTTACTTGTAATTGGATTGTTATTATATCTTTCAAGTTTACAGATTCACTTTCACTTTATATTTTCCCAAGTGATATTCTTATCATCTTCACGGTCTGCATAAATTCAGGAAGCATAGACTTCAACACCAGTTTCTATAATCTGAGTCTGAATGTTTTTCATTATATTTTTTCGAATGGGAGGTATATCGTAGAGAGCAATAAAATAAGGAGTATTCCTCATAGGGTTTTCTGGCGAAAATTTAATAAGACTCCCACTCATGAGCGATATTCATGAAAATGAAGGAGCGAAAAATGATACTCAAAATTGAGCATATTTTGTATATGTGACTTTATGTCAATTTACATTTGCTCATTCATAGTTTCGAAAATTGGGTGCATCTTGGATGGTAAGTGTACCTGTTTGAAAAGCGAAAGTATGAATTTGGTATGAGCATACGAAAAGATATAAAAATATTCATAATAACGTTTTTCTCATAGAGGGAAGGTAATAAAAAGTAAACGCTCTTATTTTAATCAGATCCCCCCCCATGTCAAATTATAAAAAAATCCCCACTCTTTCAAGTGTGGATTTTTCTGGAAGCATGTGACTACGCCTCTTCATCATCTTCCTCGAATTTTACTCCGCGTTCTGCACGGATTTTTTCAGTGATATTGTTCGGAACCTGAGCATAGTGAGCAAACTCCATAGCATAAGTAGCTCGACCCTGAGATGATGAGCGGAGATCTGTAGAGTATCCGAACATCTCAGAGAGAGGAACATGAGCTCGGATGATCTTCGCCATACCTCGCTCAGTCATCTCGATAATCTGTCCTCGCTTACTATTGAGATTTCCGAGAACATCACCCATATACTCCTCTGGAGTATTGACCTCGACGAGCATTATCGGCTCGAGAAGAGCAGGTTTTGCCTTGCGAGCTGCCTGACGAAATGCCTTGATAGCAGCCATACGGAAGGCGAGCTCATTGGAATCCACATCATGGTATGAACCGAATGTGAGAGTAGCTTTCACATCAACGATAGGATACCCAGCAATGATACCACGAGTATATGCGGTCTTGAGGCCCTTCTCGACTCCTGGGATGAACTCTCGAGGGATGACACCACCGACAACCTTGTTGAGAAACACTGTCTCATCAGCAAGTCCCTCAGGATCTGCCGTTCGCATCTCAGGAGTGATCGGTTCAAATGTGATAACAACATCACCAAATTGTCCACGACCTCCTGATTGTTTCTTGTGTGTCCCTCGCTCATCCGTCACTGTAGCAGTGATGGTCTCACGATAAGCAACTTGTGGTGCACCGACATTAGCCTCTACCTTGAATTCTCGTTTCATACGATCGACGAGGATCTCGAGATGGAGCTCACCCATACCAGCCATGATTGTCTGTCCTGTTTCAGGATTCGATGACACACGGAATGATGGATCTTCTTCGGCGAGCTTATTGAGTGCCATACCCATTTTTTCCTGATCCGCTTTAGTTTTTGGTTCTACAGAGATAGAGATAACTGGCTCAGGGAATACCATACGCTCGAGGAGGATCGGACGATTGATATCACAGAGTGTATCTCCTGTCTTCGTATCCTTGAGTCCGATGATTGCTCCGATATTACCAGCTGGGATCTCATCAATCTCAGTTCGAGTATTGGCGTGCATCTGGAGGAGACGACCGATACGTTCCTTTTCACCTGATACAGAATTGAGGACATATGATCCTGACTTGAGAGTACCAGCATAGACACGTACGAATGTGATACGACCGACAAATGGATCTGTCATGATTTTGAATGCGATAGCACCGAGAGTTTCATTTGGATCTTGTTTGAGAGAGATCACTGTATCGATATCATCAGGATCAACTCCTGTGGCCATACCACCCTTGACATCAAGAGGAGATGGGAGCAGATCAACCACGGCATCGAGAACGAGTTGTACACCCTTGTTCATGAGGGCAGATCCACACATGAGTGGATAGACCATATCTGCGATGACACCCTTTCGGAGGCCCTGGATGATCTCAGCTTCTGTGAGGGTACCGTTCTCGAAGAACTTGTTCATGAGCTCATCATCCTGCTCGGCTGCCTTCTCAACGAGAGCTGCATGCCACTTATCTGCATCTGCTTGATGAGACGCTGGGATCTCCATCTCTATGACTTTCTCACCCATCTTCCCATCAAATGTATACGCTTTCATATTGATGAGATTGATGATTCCTGAGAACTCATTTTCCTGACCGATTGGGAGCTGGATAGGGATCACCTTGTTACCAGCAAGTCGCTTGATGATAGACTCGTATGTCATCATAAAATTACCACCTGTCTTATCCATCTTATTCGCAAATGCGATACGAGGTACTCCATACTTGTCAGCTTGTTTCCATACTGTCTCAGATTGAGGCTCAACACCCTGAGAAGCATCAAATACCGCAACAGCTCCATCGAGAACACGCATAGAACGCTCTACCTCGATCGTGAAGTCCACGTGACCCGGAGTGTCAATCAAGTTGAGTTGTACACCCTTCCATGTCGTAGTAGTTGCAGCAGAGGTGATCGTGATACCTCGCTCTTTCTCCTGCTCCATCCAGTCCATAGTCGCACCTCCATCATGTACCTCACCAATTTTGTGATTGATACCAGTATAGAACAGAACACGCTCAGAAGTGGTAGTCTTACCGGCATCGATATGGGCACATATACCGAAGTTTCGGATATTTTTGAGATCCTTGGAAATCGCCATAAAATGAAAAATGAAAAAATAATACTGCAGAAATCGTGGAGATAATATGGAAAAGGGGATAAATGTCAAAAAGGTTTTTTGGTCAATTTGTCTACAAGAAATTTGCTTTCTATTCTCTTTTTTCTATACTCTCTCTACTTGCTCGGGTGGTGGAATGGTAGACACGTACGTTTCAGATGCGTATGCCCTATGGGTGTGTGGGTTCAAGTCCCATCTCGAGCACCATAGATTTTTTGCCCAGATAATGGAATAGTAGATGTGCGACCGATAGGGAGCCATACTCCCGAGAGCGAGTCTCCACAATAGTGGGACGACACTCGAGAGGGGTACATGACAAAAAGTTGATAAAATCCAGACATATTTGCCCAGGTGATGGAATGGTAGACATGACGGTCTTAGAAGCCGTTGCCGCGAGGTGTAGGAGTTCAAGTCTCCTCCTGGGCACCATACAAAAAACAAGAGTCTCACATGATAGTGAGGCTTTTCTTTTTCTATAAAATCCCTACAATCAACTCTATGCAATCCCTTTTCGAACACTCCATCACGCCACTTGCATCACTCCTCAGACCCGAGAAAATAGATGACCTCGTTGGGCAATCTCATATCATCGGCATTGGGCGGGCAATACGCAAATTCATCGAAGCAGGTAGACTTCCATCGATTCTATTCTGGTGACCACCTGGCTGTGGCAAGACCTCACTGGCTCGTGTGATTGCGAATTCCCTTGATGCAGATTTCTATCATCTCTCTGCTGTTCTCACGAAAAAAGAAGATGTCATAAAAATAATCGCAAAAGCTCAAACTAACTTCAAATGAGGACGACAAACTATCTTGTTTCTCGATGAGATCCATCGCTGGACCAAGTCTCAACAAGACGTCCTACTTCCCTGGGTTGAAAAGTGAATTGTCACACTCATCGGCGCTACTACAGAGAATCCGAGTTTTACTGTGATCAATGCTCTCTTATCAAGATGTAGAACCTATATCCTAGAGCCTATCACGATCGAAGAAGTCATAGAGTTCATAGAGAAAAATATGGACCGAATTCAGGAACGATATCCAAAGATTATATTTGAAAATAAAGAAATAATCACACTCATTGCCAAGCTCGGATGAGGAGATCTCCGCAATACACTCAACCTCCTCGAAACAGCTTGTATACTCCAGTGATACTGAGAACTCACTCGGGAAAATATCCTCGAAGCGGGGAGCAAATCTCTCATGTACGACCAGAATGGAGAGGAGCATCACAATCTCATATCTGCTATGCACAAGTCACTCCGTGATAGTGACTGAGATGCTGCAATATATTGGATCGGACGTATGCTCGCAGGTGGCGAAGATCCTCGCTATATTGCTCGTCGTATGATGAACTTTGCAAGTGAAGATATCTACGATCCACAGGCTATCATACTCACCAATTCTATATACGATATCTGCTAAAAAATGTGAATGCCCGAATGTGAACTCCCGATTCTAAGTGCTGCCTACTATCTAGCAAGTGCTCCAAAAAATAACTCAGTCTACATAGCAATGCAAGAGATGCATGCGGATATCCGGGAATATGGCAATCTCTGAGTTCCTCTCCATCTCCGCAATGCTCCAACTCCACTCATGAAAGAAGCTGGATACTGAGCAGGATATGAATACGCTCACAATCTAGAAAACAAAAAAAGTGAGCAAGAACACTTTCCAGAAGAATTGCAAGGGAGGAAATATAAAAAGTAACTTGCTTTTTATATTTTTCCCTTATAATAAATGTAAGTAAAAACAAAGGACCTGCCAAATTGGCGAGTCTTTTTTTTGACTCAATTTATACTATAATATCTGAAACAATATGTTCGATATAACCAAAATAAAAGCTGCCATAGAGCAGATAGCCGCAGAGAAAAAAATCGGTAAAGAAAAGCTCGTCGAGATAATCGAACATGCTATCAAAACCGCCTATAAACGTGACTACGCGAGCAAGGATACTAATGTAAATGTCAAGCTCGATATGAGCACTGGCAAACTCGATGTCTCTGTCGAAAAAACGATTGTCGAAACAGTCGAAGATGAGGATATCGAGATCAGCTATGAGGATGTTGGTGGTGAAGAATCAGGATTCATCATCGGAGATACCGTCGAGATCGACGTGAGTGAAGAATTCATGAATAGTGAAGGATTCGGTCGTATTGCATCTCAAGCAGCCAAACAAGTTATCGTACAAAAGATTGGAGAAACAGAGAAGGAAAAGCTCTACCATCTCTTCAAAGATAAGGTCGACACTATAGTAAATATGCGAGTTGAACTAGTCGAAAAGAATCGGGTAGTATTTGACTACAATGGGCACCAGGTAGTCCTCCCAAGATCAGAACAGAACTCAAGTGATAAATATATTCCAGGACAACGTATGAATCTCTACATCCGTGGATGTGAGATCGACCCGGTGACAGGACCTCGTGTGATTCTCTCTCGCAAGGACAAAGAGCTCGTTGTGAAGCTATTTGAAATGTCTACTCCAGAGCTCGAAGAAGGGGTTGTCGAAATCGTGTCTATTGCTCGTATGCCAGGGGTCAAGACCAAGATTATCGTAGCCTCTGATGATGAAGATGTCGATCCAGCAGGATGTCTCATCGGACCAAAAGGAATGCGAGTCCGCACTATAGTAGATGAGCTCTTCGGTGAGAAGATTGATATCCTCAACTATACGACAAATCAAAAAGAGATGGTACGTCGAGCACTCGTCCCAGGTATCGTCGAAGATATCGAAATCGATGAAGAGACTACTACAATCAGAGCAACCGTGAAAGATGAAGAAAAAGCAAAAGTTCTCGGTCGAGGAGGCACCAATATCAATATTGCAGGAGATCTTCTTGGATATCGTATATCACTCACAACACTTCCACCAGCTGAGGTAGTGACACCCTTAGAGAATGAGGCTTCAGAGGCATAAATATTGCAATCTAGGTAAAAAAATCTCGTCTCAATTGAGATGAGATTTTTTATTTATGTCGACACTCCACTCGTTCTATAACATTATCATCTACTGAGAGCACCTGGAGTATGAGTCTAGTAGTATCTCCAAAAGATACTATATCTCCCACATTCGGGAATCACTCCTCTTCAGCCATGAGTACATATGAGAGAGTCTCACCCATATATTCTTCTGGAAGATTGATCATATCAGGAGTCATATTATATTCTTCGAGAATATCATCAATGAGTACAGAGCCAATAGCCTCAATAGATCCATCTTTTCACTTTTTCATATATATCTCTTCTCGATCTTTCTCATCTTTTATATCTCAAAATACTTCCTCGAGTACATCCTCCATTGTAACAACCCCAGCAGTTCCTCCATGTTCATCGAGTACCAGTGCAATATGTCGTCGTGATCTCTGGAATTTTTCGAAGAGATCATCGAGTGCCTGAGTGAGAGATACTTTCATGATTTTCTCGAGATCAAGAGATGAGAGATGAGCTGAGCCATGTCACTCACGTTGGAGATGAAATGCTTCTCGAAATGTCATAACAGAATCAACATCATCTGTTGTATCACCACATACGGGAAGACGAGAATGAGATGATTGCATCATAAAGTCACATACCTCATCAACTGTCATATCCAATGATAAAAACTCTACATTGACTCGTGGTGTCATAACCGAATCAGCAGTCATATCTGAGAGATTCAGGAGATTTTTGATCTGACGTTTCTCGTCTTCCTCAACAGCACCACCAGCATGAGACATATCGATGAATGCATCGAGCTCTTCTTCACTCACAGTAGATCCATGCATATCGAGTTTACCACCGGTAATCCAGCCAAGTATTTTCACAAATTGCTCAACAATCCATGTGAGGGGGAAAAGTATCCACACAATAAGCTGATATATTGGAGCAGCTGTAAGTGCAATTTGATCGTTGAATCTGACGCCAAGAACCTTCGAAGTAATTTCTCCAAAGAGAAGCACCACCATAAATGATATAATATATACAAAAAGTGATGTCGTCTCAGGAGATGATCCAAATATAATAACCATCTCAGGGGTAATATACTTCTCAGCAATAATCATAGGAGCACTCGTAACAAAAAGTGTTGCTATAAGGTTAGTTATGAGCAAACGTTCATTTTTCTTTTTTAGCTTAGCGAGTGTTCGAGATCCCCATCGTTTCTGTTTGATAAATCACTCAAGTTTGTGTCCACCAACAGACATAAGTGGAATCTCAGTACCTGCGAAAAATGCGAGAGCGAGAACAAAAAATATAAACAACAATAAGGGAAGAGGATCCAAGGTATGGGAAAATAAGAATAAAATATGGTAGCAAAACTACTAATAGTGCTGCATTATATAGATATTTTATGAAAAGCAAATACGTCCAATTCTCTATTTGCGATTTTGGATTTCTCGAATATACTCATTTCTAGTTATCACTAATGGCATATGTATGGAAAAATCTATCCAGGAAGAGCAACAGATCAAAAAGATGCCTACAAAAAAAGCAACTCTGATCAAAAAGATGCCAAAAAAACAGCAAGAAGAGGTCGAATGACTCATTGATGCTATCGGGGCCGTAGGTCTCGAGGAATTCATAGAATATATCAGATCACCATGGAAAATGCTCTGGCCAAATTTTATAGCTGGTGTAGCGAGATGATTCGGTGCACTTGTTGGTGCGACTATCGTCATAGGCCTTGTAGGATGGTCTCTTGCAATACTCATAGACTTACCACTTATTGGTAGGCGAATCGAGCCGTATATCAGCCATATACAATCAGAATTCAAAAGATATACCGAAGCAACAAACTACAACTCTAAATTTGATACTATGGAACAGGTACTCATAGAAATTCGAGATAATTTAAAAAAATAAAAAAACTACCAACGAATTGGTAGTTTTTTTATGAATACATATCTCTATTATCTTATATCTTTTTTGCTATTCACATACCACTGTTGAGCTATCACAAAAAGAGTACCGATAAACCAATAGAGTCCAACACCAAGTGGAAAAAAATATGATGATACTGCGAGCATCACTGGGAGCATATAGAGCATCATTTTTTGCATCATCTCTGGATCGAGTACTGCCTCCATAGAAGTTGGGTCAATCTCTTTTTTTTCTATATCTATATTTTTGGCCTTCGTTTTTGCTGTATGTTGCATAGACATATAGGCCTGTACCCACTGAGTAAATCCGAGTACAAGACCAAATACAATAGCAGTAACGCCTCCAACCTGAGAAAGATTAAGACCAAAAAAAGTAGTAACAATACTTGCTGGATTGAATGTCTGAAATATGCTATAGAGATGATAAAAATTGGATGGGTCTGTGATGCCAGATATTACCCAATATAGTCCGATGAGGATCGGCATCTGTATAAGAAGAGGAAGACATGATCCCATAGGATTAACTCACTCTACCTTGTAGAGTTCCATCATTTTTTGTCCGAGCACTGCCTGATCATCTTTATATTCTTTTTGAATAGCTTTGATTTTTGGTTGGATTTTTTGGAGTTTTTTCTGACTCTCGAGCATATGCTGCTGTGGTACGAGGAGGATGAGGCGGATAATAAGAGTAATAATTATTATAGCCCAACCGAGTTCATGTCATGGTATCCAAGTGATGAGTGCAACAAAAAGATTATAAATGGGCTCATATACTACGGTAGATAGCAGTCATCTCAGTGATCCTGGTAAAGAGAGAGAGAATGCAACACTACGATCTCATAGAGGAGTTTTTAGTGTTATGATATATTGACCTGGCTGTGTAGCGAATACAGTATAAAGCGGATCGAACGAAATCAGATGAGTCTGTCCAGCTGAGACACTCAGAGGAGTACAAAATCCGCTCGCAGTCTCACGAATGCCAGTGAGGGAACGTGAGTCAAGAGATATATTGATATCTGCACAAGGATTGACTACTACCGCTCCAGTAGTAGTATTATGAATAGTAATTTTAGGAATATTGGGTACTACAATATTTTCCTTCTCAACCGACATATATATGTTGGGAAGCATAGTCATATTTGTTGGTTTTGGAAAAAACCAATACTGTACGAGAAGTGATACGAGAAATGCTATAGCGAAGAGATTGAGTATACGAAGTTTGTCCATAATAGAGAGAATAATGAATGAGTAGGATTTTTATTATTTTTTTGCTTTGTATTCTTCGGATATTTTATGATAGAGGAATCGGATATTTTTCTCGAATTCAAAAGTGTGTTCACTTTTTTTATAATCAAGTATCGTTCACTTTTTTGGCACAAACACCACATCAATATTGAGTTTTTTGAGCGAGGGGAGGGATATATCATAGAACTTGCGTCTCCAATAATTGCGATTTACACTTCCTTTAGTGCACTTAGCTGAGAGTAGGAGGCCACATCTCCCATGTGACGACTTATTTTCTAGAGTATTAGCGATCCAAACATACGAAAAGAAAGGCTTCTTTCGATTCAAAACCTTTCTCAATTCATGTTCTGTTAAACGATATTCTTTGGAGATCATATTTTGCAATAGCTCATGCGGATGCAGTTATACTCTACCCATAAGACAGTATCGCAACGATTATTTTGCTGTCTTATTTGATGCTCGGAATCTCTCTGTGAGACCAGGAACAGTTACTATACGAGCAGTACCGCCAGCTACATTATGATGCTTACTTTTACCTCGAATATTTTTATATCTATTGAGGTAGCTCACCGTGAGTACATGACGACCTTTACGACGACGTGCACGGAGAACTTTTTGTCCATCTACTGTGTTTTTGCGAGCAAGGAATCCGTGTACACGGAGTCGTTTTCTCTTTTTGAGTTTTCCTATCATAGGGTATTATTTTTTATGAAAAAAGCTTCGGGATTGTATAGAAAACTATTTAGTTGTCAATCTATTTTTTGAATTTAATCGAAGTCTGAAAGTGAAACACTTGTCGATATTGATATAGTCGGATCTTCATTTCGAAGAGTACGTCTCTTACCAGCTGAGAATCACATCTCCAAATTCATTCGAACATATGGATGGATAAATGGACTAATTTGAGTACTTCCCTGGACTGCATCTGGTGCAGACCATGAGAGCCATGGATCCTTAGTAGGATATACTTGAAGTGAAAGATACTTAATATTGATTGTAGCAGGGAAAAGATTAACCCATTCAGTATTTCATCAAGTTGCCAATATACTGGTATCTAAGAGAGTAGGTCAACTACACTGTGTTTTTTCGATACATGCCCATGTGTCTATAATACCGTCATAAGCAGTACGATCTGTTGTTCAACCGGAATGTGTGAATCCAAAATCAAGTCATTTTGTTTTAAGTACCTGTACATTTCCTATACAACCACTCCCTGTCAAAAGTTTTCAACTTGCTGTTGTGGGTATAGGAAAACAAGAGATAGCAAGGTTATTCGGATCTTGTCCAATATTCCAACGGAAGTATGTCCTTGTTCTTGCTCATTTATTGATGAGATAGAGTTCTTGTACTACTCCAGTAAACACATCTGGAACATCTCCCGTCAGTCGGTCATCATCATCTCAGATGATACTTCCACTTGCATCACCATCTTCATCCCCAAGATCAGCATCAATATTACCATTGTAGTCAGTAAATTGAGCAAGATACTCCCCATACCTTTGTCATGCTCAACTAAAATTTATAGGAGAACCAATAAAATAGCTCGATCCGCCATTATTATTGTTTGTAAGACATCATCCAGTTCACATGCTTGAACCACTATTTGACCTACAGAGATAGAGTGATCAACCATATGTGTATGATCAGAGTGATCCCCCTTGTCAGTAGTTACCAAGTCAAGTTGGATCCTGATAGTGCCCACTTTGTGTAGCAACTCATATAGATTTTCGATTCCAGTATTCTTCATAATCAAGAGTTCACCCATCTTTGATACCTGTGAAAAGTTGCTCTGAAAAAAAATAAAGCTCCTCTAGGAGAGCTACTCGATTCAGTGTCTTAGTACGCGATATCATGAGACTCTGGACAGCAAGAATAACACTCGTGATAATCATAGCAAAGAGCGTAATCGATATCATGAGCTCAAGAATAGTAAAACCTTTTTTACTTCGGGAGTTCTGTCTGATAATCATATATATGAGAAATGAGGAGTATTGGGATAAATAAAGCCCTTCAAACTTTAATGGCTCGAGGTTCACGCAGAAACGAATTAGGGCCTACAGAAATAATTTCATGAGCTATTTGGTATTCTCGAATATTTTTTAGAGATGATTTTCATGCAAAAATATACATACATACTTTAAAAGTAACATATATGTATGACTTCATTACTTGAAATATATGAATCCATATGTTTTTTACCATATCTATTGAAAATATTGAAAATATTTCTATAATCATCTCTATGAATGATTATATTACAAATTCCAAAAATCGAAAATTAAAAACAAAAATTCTTTTATTTTTATCACGAATAAACATATGAGCAGGTAAACTTCCCCTTTCAGGAAGAGTTATTATACTGATGGAGTCTATTTTAGTAGGTTCTGTTTTTTTTCCATGGATTCGTATGGTATATCTTGACGGTTCAATACATGATCATTACGCATTTTCTCAGTTTTGCCTATATATAGGCTATTGGATATTATTTATATCGATAATTACTCCATTTTTTCTTCTCTCACATACCAAAAAAGAACGAATCAGAGCATTGCTCCCATTTCGCCTATCAGATACTCAGGCAATTATTTTTATATTCACTATACTTCTCGTGAGTATGACAAATCTCATGATTATTAACAGTCTCTATACTACCCAGATAGCTGCTCAAGGCTCAATTCTTGGATGATGATTTCGTATAGCATTTTCGAGTATTATTTTGATATTTATAGCAACATACTACTTCTCGAGATCAAATAAAGCAACCAATACAGAAATGTATTATCTCGATCATCAA
>JAYVUT010000005.1:0-7726 GCA_043787675.1 Candidatus Altimarinota bacterium
CATCTATGAGACTCGGGTCCTGTGAGAGAAATGCGAGTACACGAATCTCAACCTGAGAATAATCTGCTACTAGCAACGTATTGCCAGCTGATGGAACAAAGCACTCCTTGATCTCTCTCGCATAGCCATCCCCAGTTGGGATATTTTGGAGATTGGGATCATTGGACGACATACGGCCTGTTGCTGCACCGAGTGAATCATAGGTCGTATGAATCCGTCCATCTAGTCAGACAGCTCGCATCAGTCCATCTACATAGGTACCAGAGAGCTTGCTGAGACCACGATATTCGAGGATGAGTCTCGCTACATCATGAGTCTTGGCTATCTCCTCGAGCACATCTACATCGACCGAGTATCCAGTTTTATTTTTTTTGAGGGGCTTGATGGCGAGTGTCTCGAAAAAAAGCGTCTGGAGTTGTTTCGGAGAACTGATATTGATAGGTCAGACAAGATCATATATCTCTGTTTGGAGTGAATCAATATCTGCCCTGATTCTCTGTCCGATACCCAAGAGTTTCTTTTTATCAAATCCAACTCAAATAGTCTCCATCCGAGCAAGTACTGGGATCAGGTCAGACTCGAGAGAGAGAACATATGATGGCTCTATCGCATCTCTATCCATAATCTGAGAGAGTGCCCATACACGATTCTCTGGTGTATCCTCGAGTGTGATCTCGAGTTCTGTATCTGCCCAAGAGACAAATTCTCGCTTACCACGGCGAGATAAGAGTCCTGAGGTGATAGAGTAATCAGTGTATTTGTGCTCTGTTTGCATAGAAAAATAAAATTATAACTTTACTATATAGATATGCTCTATTTTTCCAACTCGAAAATACCAGCTCAAAAAATGAGTCTTTTTGACTCTCTTACTATTTTTGCTATACTACATCCTATGCCAACCAAGAAAATCTATACCAATACACTCGCACAGATCGGATGAAAAATCATCACTGCCCTGATATCAATATTTCTCATTAAAATACTCACGGGCTATCTCGATGTCGCTGGATATGGACTCTACTCCAAGATATACAATTATCTCTCTATATTCGCTGTCATCGCTGATCTCGGACTCTATACGATCACGGTACGAGAGCTGACACGATACGCAGATGACGAGCAGATGGTAGCCAAAATCAGTGGAAATATCCTCTCATTGCGTACCCTATCAGGAATACTCATCATCGGACTGTCACTCTCTATTGCTCCTTTTTTGACTGGATATAACTCACCTATGGCACTCATAGGGATTGGTATTGTTTCTCTTTTTACACTCACTGGACTCATCAATAGTTCTCTGATGAGTTATCTACAGGCTACTCTGCATACAGAGTTCTCACTTGTTGCGAATACTTGCGGAAAGCTCATCACATTTGGTATGATACTCTCATTTTCTGTATTTCTCTTTCCTAAGGCGACCACTCCAGATGTTACTATATTCATACTCATCATGATCGCAGGACTCATGGGCAATATAGTGATGACAGGGATGACATGGTGGTATGCGAGCCGGTGGCAGAGAGTATCATTTGCATGGGACACTCCGTATATCAAACACATACTCCAGATATCTCTTCCCTATTGACTCGCTCTATTTTTGTGAGTGATATTTTTCAAGGTAGATATCATACTCCTCTCAGTCATGGAGGATCCTGCTATCGCAGATACCGCTATCGCCCTCTACGCCCTCCCGATGAAGATCGTCGAAGTCGGGATGATGTATGGGACTATATTTCTCAACTCACTCCTCCCAGTACTCACCACGGCTATAGAGCGAAAAGATAGCGAAAAAGTGTCTAAGCTCACTCGTCATGCATTCTGACTCCTTTTCACTGGAGGTATACTCGCGAGCATAGTGTTCGTACTCTTTGCCCCATGGGTCATCAGGCTCATCTCGACTCCAGAGTTCGCTATGGAGACAGTGATGTGATATGGATCAGTTGATGCACTCCGGATTGTAGGATGGATATTTCTCGTCTACTTTGTATCGTCACTCTATACCTATATCTTGATCGCGAGATGAGAGCAACGCCAGATGATGTACATCAATACTGGTATAGCAATACTCAATATAGTCGGAAATATAGTATTCATCCCGATGTATAGCTTCATCGGATCTGCATGGGTGACACTCGCAACACAGATACTCCTCCTCATCCTCACATATAGAGCAGTACAGAGAAAATAGAGAGATTTTTGCCTTATTTCATCTTTTCTGCTATGATGTAGTCATATAACTCTATCCGTATGCCCGATATCTCTACTCGCATCAATGCACTCATTGCCTATCTGTTCCTCGGACCAATAATACTCCTCGCCAAGTCGGGCACTCCACTAGCAGATATATACGTCCGATGACATGCGAAGCGGGCCAGTATCATCATAGCTCTAGGAGCCATCGTATTTGCTCTCTACAGATCACTGCATGGATATCTCACATTTGGTATATTCTCTATATCGATAGATCTCATCATCGTATCTATGATTGTGAGTATCACACTCCTCGCACTCATCGTCTGAGCATATCAGGCGTATCATGGGATCAGTGCCTGAGATTCATCATGGAAATCTATCATACTCCCCACGAGTACCATCACTGAGTGAATCTATAGTGATGAGGATCGAGTACGCATCATTGCTTCTTTTATACCATTTGTTGGTAGTATCATGGCAAGTCAGTATCCGCGGTATGAGACCATCATCGGGAGAAAAATCGGAAGCCTATTTGCACTACTCCTACTGACAAATATAGTATTCCTATCTGGAACTACTACAACTCTCACACTCATCATCACACTCGGATATATTGGACTCATTGTGGCAACTACAGTCCAACTCTTCGGATTTTCTCGCTTTCTCGATTTTTCTTTTTATCGCATGATTCCTACATATGCTGAGCTCGAGTCACATATCTGATCAGCGATACTCTCGATATATGATTTTTTTCGAATAGCATTTGGTAGCCAAAAATGAACCGATTACTCGACACGATATGTACAAATCCTCTCGAATAATACCATCATACGATCTCCAACAACCTCATACTTTGCACCAATTTGGATCATATGACTCCCGGTCGTGAATATGATAACTCTCCCCTCTCTCTGGCAACCTCAATATAGAGAATATAATCCTCTCATACTCCAGTGACTCGCACTGACGATCATAGCGATCATCATCATCTGAGTATATGGAATGAGCTCTCAAATGGGACTCTATCTCCTGTTCCCGATGATCACTCTCATCGTAGAGTCAAGAGCAAATATCAATATGAGAGCACCGATAACAAGTATAGTCGTAGATATTTACTCACTATTCACACGAGGACAACAAAAAATAATAGAGATCAAGAAAAGTGGAGAGGAGAAAGTGGAATATAGTTATGAAGTGATGTAATAAATAAAAAACTCCACATTGCTGTGAAGTGTTTTATAATCCCCCTTTACCGTTTTAGATCTTATTTTATCCCTGAAGGCAACAGTCAGATATATATACAAACTCATCAAAGAGCAAACATACATATCCGTGTAGCGAGTCGAACACCATAGGTGGCTATGGCACTCGCTCTTGGATGCGGTAAATTGTAGAGAAAAATACCGACCAGATGCACGAGAGAAGAGAGAACTGATATGAGTATAGTCCGAGACTATCAGAAATCAAGTTAATTTTGGATAATTGCTTGTCATACTTGTGGAAAATAGGAAAAATGAAAAAAATATAAAAAAACACTCCCGAAGGAGTGGTAAAAGAAAACAGAATTTGTGTTTTCATCTCCTCATATTGCATGAGGAGTATTCATCTGATCATCATCACTCGAGACCAAGTGGGATGAGGAGTATGAGAAACTATGTATATTAGTATTTAGTGGACATCGACCACATGGTAACCGCTAGAATTATATGTTGTTGTACTCGATCCTGATAATGGAATCTTATGTTTTTGGATAATCCCTTTTGAACCGAATACACCATTGATCGTCCATACCAGATTCTCATTGATAACATTGATGCCATCGATCATACCTTGAGCATTGGTTGACCAAGACAAGAAGATAGCAACATGACCATATGGAGTACTTTGTGGGTATTTTGCAAGCCCTTGGAAGTGAGCAATCATCGTACCAGGTTGTAAGGTCAAATATGGACTGACTGAATATCCATTGATATTGGATACGAGATAACTCATAATGGAACCCCCTTTATACCAAGTAGATGTCCCGCCTACGCCAGTCATAGACTTTGCAAAGGCTACACATTCACCTGAGGGAATACTGGCTTCAGAGAGACGCTCATATGTACCTCCATTCCAAGGAAAAGAAGTGAGATTTTTATTACTCATATCCAATCCACCCGTGTTTTGTACATAGTTGATATTATTGAGTATTGCACTCGTATTGAGACTGTACTTCAGTGATTTCACTGTGCCAAGATCTGCATTGGTGCCAATCATATAGTTGGAATCAGATATGGCATAGGGACCATCCCAGATACGGATACGATTGGCCGGTGCGACAGCAGTAGCGGCTAGGATTGTTGTAGAAGCTACAACGAGAGAGATGGCGAGAGCCAGCTTACTATATTTCATGATGAAACTCCAAAAATTGAAAGACAGAAGAAAAAGAAAAGTTATACAGATCAATACCAAGTCATGATGACCTCCTTATAAAATTAATAAAAATGAAATGGCGTAAGAGAGTTTTTCAGTAGTAGTGCACCTGTATAAACTCAATTTCTGAACTCAAGTGGTGCCATATACAATGTAGTAGCAATAATAAAATGTCGAGCTATTTCCTTTCCATATCTGTCTACACAATCCCCATAGGGATTTTTAGATTCTGTTTGTCCATTTAACATAGCCTGCATAAGAAAATTCGATATGCCAATTGTGAATCCAACATTGAGATTTTTCCATCCAGTATTAGGTTCGATAGAGATAAAATTATCAATATCTAGAAATCCAGGAGAGAAGATTAAATCAAAATAAATAGTTTTCCAAGAGTCACTCTGAGCGTTATTAATCTTTGCATCACTAATATAGAATCCTTGTTCTACAGCTCGAAAGTTTTTCTCGCATTCAGTGACAAGATTATTCCAGTTAGGATCAGAGAGTGCTAGTAAAAGATGTTTTTCTATTTCTGGGGTTACATATCTCAACATCTCATTCTCAGGATTACAAAATCCATTCATCAGTGACATTGTAGATGTTGCAAGTGTTTCATTTGTGTTTTTTACAGCACATTTTTTACTCATTTCTTGAATTTGTTCAAAATTCAAGGCTATTTCTCTCGGATTTCCTTCACCAAATCTATAAGTCACTACTCGACCATCAGCAAGTGTGACAGTACGAGCTTTCCACTGTGTATTTGGTTGCTGGAACTCGAGTTTTTGTTCTTCTGTCAGTGGCTTCCCACTTCCAAATGGTGACATACCCCACTGTGTTCCTGAGTGTGCAACTGTTTCCAGTCGTTTGCCAGTATCTGTTTCTATACCTGATTGGGATATAGTATTGAGTTGTACTCCATCTGATTGGGATGTATGAGTCTGACTCACTATCAGGTATCCAGCTCCCAGAGCGAGGATTATTATCAGGGTGATGATTATGTGTTTGGGTATATACATGTTATTGTTCCTAGGTGAATAAAATGAGAAAGATACTATGACAAAGGGAGTTCTCTGTACTAATACAAAGAACTATAGTGACAAGTACCTGATTTGCAAATCGAGGGGAGTATAGAGAAATCTATCTCCCCTGTCAATTTTATGTTTGATAAAGATGTAAAAATTCTAGATCATTTTGTATTTTTCACATTTTTGCTATATTTTTTTTATAAAAAATCGTCTAAGAAATACAAATGGCAATATACCACCAAATAGGGCCATAGTGGTATATGGGATATCATCTTCTGGTATTTTTTCAGTCTCGTGACTAGCAATAATCAGCGTTTTTATCTCTTTTTTTGGAGTTTTTTTGGATGCTATTTTTTTGTTTTTCTTTATTTTCTTTGACTTTTTTGGTTTTATTATTTTCTCTACTGATGTTGAGATTGTCTCTATCCAGATGATATCATCCGATCCATTATAGGATGCAGTGACTACGATTTTACTAGAACCAATAGGTATACTTTTGGATCTTGGATTTTTGGAGATTATGATTTCCCCATCATCATATTTCCACGTATAGATGATATTCTTTTGAGCTCCCGAGAGAGTGAGGTTGATTGAGCAACTTTTGGTTTTAGTTGTGCAGAGATAGCGATCACCTATTTTTGTGAATTTCGACTTTTGGAGATCGATAGTCGGTGGATCAAAGAAATCCATTTTGGAGAGTTTTTTCTTTTTATTTCATTTGGATGTTTTTTCGGTTGAGGATTTTTCTTTTTTTATCTTTTTTTCAGCTTTTATCTCCTTCTCTGTTTGATTTTTGGGTCCGAGTACGTGTATCTTGTATCTGATCTCAGACATGTTGCCACTTGTGTCCATCACACGCAGCCAGATCTCATGGTCTCAGAGAGGATATTTTCGCCCACCTGGATCTCGACTTGTTTTGATATCATTGGCACCATAATACCAGAGAAATCTGACCTTGCCTCACTCAGGATCATAGGAGCGATCGGCACTCAGATTGACTGAACAAGTTGTGGTATAGCAGTTGAACTCATAGGTATCGATCTGCTCATAGTATGAGTACATCTTTCCATCGAAATCCAGGATAGCTATAGGAGGATTGGTATCGGCTATACCAGGAGCCATAGATACTACTCCAGGAGATGCATATATAGGTACTGCAATATTTTGGATGATATCGAGTGTTTTATGTATTTTTTGTCAAGATGCCCGATGAGTCAATGTGATATCTATGACACCTGTACCAATCGGATAGAGTTGTGGGGGATTGCATGAGTCATATACTCCAGTTCCATAGAGGATCTCACAACTATAATCTCGAGATACAAAAGATCCAGTAAAAATCATGTCCAGAGTGAAGTTCACTCGACATGGACTCACTATACAAGTGAGGGTATCTCAGGAATTGCTCGTGTTAGTATAGTTCTGGAAAGTAGGAATGATCTCTGGAAAGGCAATATGAGAGGTATTGAGTCCTGATGAAGAAAAAGTTGTACCAGTATTCGTCATTCATATATCTTGTCATGTCGAGGTGGCTGTAGTACCAGATCCAGATTCTACTATATTGATACTTCCTGTTCCAGGACGATCTTGCAGAATTGCAAAAACTACCCTCCAACTCACCATCCTCGACTGAGTCGAGTCGAGCTTGCTCGTAAGACGAAATGAAAAAGACGAGCCAGTCGAGAAATACAGCGTATTCGGATTGCAAGTAGTGAGCACACCGGTAGCAGTGATCACTTCACAGATATAGTTTTTCGCGAGGAGTCCTCCTATGAATATCGGATCAAATGTCACATTGACTCGACAGGGTTGCTGGATACTACAATCCCAGATCTCACCTGTCAGTATAGCATTTGTCGGTTCTTGGCGAGTCGGGAATATTTCAGGAAACAAGACTCAAGTATCAGATAATATCGTCCCTGTACTCGTATCTCTCGATCCAGAATTCATATTCCCAGAACTAGATACTATGGATCACGTATTCGTAGCTCCTGTGGATATATCTAAAATGAGAGTACCAGTCATCATAGTTCCTGTTCCTGTTCCTGTTCCTGTTCCTGTTCCTGTTCCTGTTCCTGTTCCTGTTCCTGTTCCTGTTC
>JAYVUT010000006.1:0-57099 GCA_043787675.1 Candidatus Altimarinota bacterium
GTACCATGAGCTGAGGCAGTCGTTGATGGTGGATATAGAAAAATATGAGTCCTCGCAACTGAGGCTACTGTCCGTACCCGTATGTACAAGGAGCGAGTACATATCCTCGATGATGGAGTTATTGTAGAAGAGATAGCAGCACCTTGACTCGTACCGCTGATCGAGCAAGGAATACTATCAGGATCCGAGATTGATATATTGCTCAGAGAGTATCTATCTCAGTTTTCTCCTGATATCGAGGCACTTGTACTCGGGTGTACTCATTATCCACTTATCCGCGATGCTATGGAGCGTGTATGGATACAGTTATATCATAAAAAACTCCCAGATCTCATCGATCCAGGAGAAGAGGCTGCCAAGAGGTTTAGGGGGTGGGTCGATCGCCATTTTTTTTAATATTTCGTATAACTACCTCAATAGCATCGTGTACAGTTTTTTCTATATTTTCTATTGCTGCTCATTCTTTGTTTACTGGTTCTGGAAAATTATATATATTTGATATTGTATTTTTACCTTCATTGTAGATATCACTTGTACTAAAGTACGCCCTCTCTTTACCTGTTCGTTTACTTTTTGTCTTAATAAGTTGCAAAAAAGGTTCTTGTCAATGTTCTTGTGGATAGAGAAGATGATTCAATAAGGCTCTAGGATCAAATTCAGTTTTATAGTGCTCAAGTATATATTGTATATTGCCAATTGTGAGTGCTCAAAATAACCTCACATTTGCTGATATGATTTTTTTGAGATCATATACAAGATGTGTTGAAAATCACGATTCATTTCTATTGCCAGGAAGTACAAATTGTACTTCAGGTAATATATATTTTTTTTCTTTTCCAGGTTTAGATATGTCAATTCTTCATCATACAAATTTCGCATCTTCGTAATTTAAACTTGCTCCTCATTTGCTTGGTTTTATTATTACTGTAATATTTAGTTTTCTAATTTCTTCTATAGTACTTTTACTTAGAATACCTCACTTTATTTCAAAGTTTATTTTTTCATTTTTTCAATAGAGACTATCTCGAATTCTATGTATTGTGTGTACATATCATCTTTCTCATCTACTTGGATCTAGCTCCATTCGCATAGCTAAAAGGTCTTTGAACTTTGATAGCTTATTATAAGGTCTATTGTAGATAAGTTTAGTACGAATTGAGTCAGCACTTTTTGGTCTATTCTCTAGTTTTCCACTATATAACTCATCGAGCATATATTTTTTATACTCATTCTTTTTTCACTTTTCATTTACTTTTATTCATGGAATACTCGAAAATCGAGACATAAGAGTACTCATATCTGTATCGAGTTCATCTATAATTGGATTATTATAGATACCCACTTCTACTAGCATCACTTTTATTATTGCACAAAACATGAGACTATAATATCATTCTTTATCTCTCTTGAGATGTGAATTTAGATGTTCTAGGAACTCGTTCGTACTAGACCATTTTTTAGTTTTGAGTCCGTTTGGAATTTTTCTATACAATACTCGTTCCATATATGATATACTTTCATGATATATATGATTGAGCTTTACTGTATTTTTTTCTTCATTATTTTTGGTGTTTTTGACTCATAGTTCTTCGAAAAATTTATTTTTTATATCTTCAGGGCTAAATCCGTCGAGTGAAAATAGATCAAGATTAGTGAATGGAATATCTCATTCTTTGCCATCAAACATCCGAGTAGCATCCTTGTAGTTGCGTATTCTAATATACTCCATCCAACTCGGTATGGCGAGCTTATCTTCTGGATTGATGAATGTAGGACTTGAATTTAATGACATTTTTGATATATTAGTAATCTATGTATCTGATTTATTGAAAGTGAAAAGTGGGATCAGCTGTTGCAGTACTCTGTGATTTACAGGGTATATCGTATGAGATACGTGATGATAGCGATGCTCCGAGTAGCTATGATACCTATGAGGTAATCATACCATCCCCATGAATACCCCAGACTCATCCTATCTATTCGACAGGACGAGTTATGTGTGAACTTGACTTTGCATATGGGTTTTTGCCCCGTGGATTCCAATTAGTCTCTGTGACAGGTACAGATGGCAAGTCGACTACTGCGTGGATAATGTATAATATACTCGAAAAAGAGTTTTCTGTCAAGGAATGAATATATCTTTCTGGGAATTTTGATATTCCATTCTCTGCAACAGTAGTTGATATACTCCAAAAATGAAAAAAAAATTGAATTATCGTAGTAGAAATTTCGAGTTTTATGTCTTTTGCTATAAAGAAATATCAATCTGATTACTCTATATTCACTAATTTTAAACCGGATCATCTCAACTGGCATACGAGTCTCCAATCCTATCTAGATGCCAAGATGAATCTCATGAAACATACGACGCAATATTGTATTATGAATGAGCAAATCACCCAATTCGTATCTGAACATAATCTTGATCTACTATTACCAGAGAATACTCGGATTTTTTCAGCTAACAAGGAATGAAATGACTCTACTGATTGAGAAAATATTAAAGTCTCTGGACAGATACAATATAAACTTTCAAAAACCAATTTTTCTGGTGTGCACAATGCCATGAATATACTGGCATCTATACTTGTAGGTGAATCTATAGGGATTGATCCTGAGAGACTACAAGAATCTCTCAAATCCATAATGTGACTTCCACATAGACTCGAATTGATAGGAATCAAATGAGGTATCAAAATCGTAGAAGACTCAAAATCAACGAGTTCCCAGAGTCTTGCTGCAGCACTCGGAAGCTATGGTAATACTTGTAATTTGCTTTTGATTGTTTGATGATCAAATAAATGAGATACTTTTGATTCTCTTGCTCCTCTTTTTGAGAGGAGAGTACGAGCAGTGGTTGCTATTGGTGAAACAAAAGAATTATTTGTGAAAATTGCGAAACAAAAAAATATATCCCATATCGCAACAGACTCTCTCATTGAATGAATTGAATGGCTGTATTCACAGAGACGAGATGGAGATATATTGATGTTATCTCCTGGTTGTGCTTCATTTGGACTATTTCATGACTATCTTGATAGAGCAAATCAGTTCCGAGAATATATCAAAAAACTCCCAGAGTAATTCTGGGAGTTTTTTGATATATTCTATTGTATCTCAAAAAGTGCGAAATAGCTTTGTCCGATATACTGTGACAAGACATTCTGTTGTTCCGTTTCATTTTTGGCTGCAGTGAGTCCAGTATTGAGTCATGTGAGATATGGGGGGATAGTTCCACCACTCGCAGATCATGCATTGAGCATCTTGATGATATAGTTTGCACAGTTACTCTGCTTGACTCCACGATATATCGGACCAGAAGTACGATAACTCTCATAATTAGTACCAGCTATATCGATGAATTCATTATCACTTTGGAGTTTTCCGAGCTTATATTCATTTATAGCCACTTTGAGACAGAGATTATCTGTATCAATGAGTTTCAAATTATTTGCTCGCATTGTGAGAAGTAGGTGTTCAAATCGAGTCGTGAGGACATGACGAGGATCTCGATCTATTGTTGCAGCATTGAGATCAGTGAGAAGGTACCCGAGGCCTACTTTTTTCATACGCTCGATAGTATTCTCGGGTTTACTATCATAAAAAAATGTTTCAAAGTCAAACACAAGACTATCGTCGAGGTATCTTTTACGGTTATCGTTTATAAGATAAGTCATAAATGTACCAATACGATAGATGCCTTTTGTATTAACCTCAGTTCATTTTGGTGAAAGTATGCTCGAATAGAGTTCAGCGCCTATTTTTTCAATATCATTTTCTATTGCCGCCTTATCCTGAAGTGGCTTATTGCTCGCAATTTGTGTTATGAAATAGAGTAGTACTTGATGGAGATCTGCAGGTTTCATATTCGCAAGTCTTTCAGGAGTCAGGATTTTTTGCATAGCAACACTTTTTGCCATTCATCCAGCTCTCACTACTACTGCTTGTGGATTTATGGTATTTATCGTTGCAATAGGGGTGATATAGTCAGCACGATATGTGAATATACTTTCATTTTGATTGAGTTTTTTGTATTTGTATTCATTCATACCAGCCCCGAGGAGATTGTTCCAACCATGAGGAAATGCAGATCTGATTATATATACAAGAATAAATAAGAAGAAAAGAAATGAGATCGTAATTTTTATTCCCATTCTATCATCACTCTCATCGCTTTGATATGTCGTAAATGTAAGCGATGCAAGACCAATAAGTGCTAAGAAAAGAAAATATACGAATACTCCATACCATACTATACCAAATGCACTAATAAGGAATAAAAAACCATATACGAGCAACATCATAATTATATCCTGAGTCCGAGAACCAATCTCATCTGTTTCAATGAAGAAATGAGCAATACTCATCGATACTAAAATACCACTTATAATAAATGCATATCCAACAGGAAGCACTATTGTGCTCATCATATTTGTAAAGAGCGCTCCAGTTGATCCTACAAAATAATATAATATTGATACAAGTATAGATAGACCCACCAGAATAGGGAATATGAGGGCAGTCCATCATGATTTCCTATATACACGTCACCGTACAAAAAGAAGGATGGCAGGAATAAATGCGAGAAATATATATGTAATATCTGTGAATTCTCATCCCTGATTTTTTTGGAATGTGAGGTTAGCAGGGAGTTTGAGATAATTATTGAGTCAGCTCTCTTGACCAAAATATCTCGAGAAATCTTCATTAAGTGATTTTCCATCACTTGTAATTCTGGCATCTTGTAGGGCTTTACTCTTTATTTTATATTCCTCAGCTGAATATATGGCTCCATAGTTATTGAGTTCTAGACTCCCCCCATATCCTCCAAGGAGATTATCTATAGTGCCTCATTTCTGTTGACTCGTGAATACATGAGCCTCGATACCATTTTTGAGGAACCACGGAGTCAATGCTAGTGCTATGCCAAGTATAAATACGAGACTTGCAATGATCCAAATTCGTATTTCCTTCATTCCATTTTGCATATATGCAGCTACAAGGCTCACTATACCGATGATACCAAGTCAGATTGCTATACTGCGAATGAGTTCTATATTTTCCGTTGGCATCCATACATTCATCTTGGTCCAGAGATTGCCCCCTGTGAAAATCGAGAGAAATATAAAAAAGAATCCGCCAAGTCCAAATATTCCGAGGGTGCGATATGATATCAATGCAAGACCTGCTACTATCAACATCAATGTAGTGAACTTGATTGAGAATGCAAGACCTACAATAAATCCAGCGATACCGATGAGAATATAGAATTTATTTTTTTCTAGTTTTTCTCTCAGGGCGTACCATAGTACTCAGAATGCACTCACGCTTACCATCATAAGGGCAGGATCGAGTTTCATATCTTTTGCTTGCTGAAATATCGTCATTGGCATGATATAATATATACCCGAGAGAAGTATAGGAAGAGCGATGAGGTATTTACGATTTTTGACTTCGAATACTACAGATAATATACTCGTCATAACTATCATCGATAATATACCACCCAGTTGATTGATATAAAATGCACTCGCAGCGATCTGATTCCAAAGAAATCAACTCCCGGTTATAAGCTGCCAAGTATATGTACCAGCTCATTCCAGAGCTGATCCTGTAATGGCCATAATTCTGGGAAAATTCATATATACACCGAGATCATCCCAGCCTATTGGCATTGGACGGATTGCGTTTATCAGAGATACTGCTATGAGAAAACTCATAATCAAAAATGCGAATTCAGCTGTGATGAGTTTCGGATTTATGAGTCATACAATAGATTCACTCTGTGTATCATGCTGATCAAACTCTACGTATCTCGTTCGAATATCTCGGTAAGTTGCAATCCATCAAGGTATTGCTACTATTGTAAGTATCCCACATACAATCAAAAGTCATGTAAGTGTGAACATATGAAAAATACCAAATATCAATAGTCCTGTTGCAAACAGTGCTATTCCTATAGAAATCTCTGCACCAATACGGATACGGAGAATGATATCTCTCCATCCTGGTATCATATTGAGTATACTATAGCCAGTTGCTCGCCATAGAAGAGCAAGCAATATCGGATATACGAGAAGAGAAATGATATGACCAAAGAGTACTATACTCGATGCACCTCCAGCACCAAAGAATGGTGAACCAGTTGTTTTTTGTAGAGCAGTATATGCAACTGTCACAATGAAGAGGTGTATGAGTGAAAATCCTGTGAGATGCCAAAAAGAAAATCGCACATGTCTATGATTCGACATCATGGAAATGGTCTTGTAGATGAGATATGTGATCCCTATTGCTGCAAGGTATCCGCCATATCCAGTTGCTGACTCCATATGATCGATCCGACTGAATGCAGTAGAATAGTAGGTTAGGATGATATATATAACCCATGGTACGAATGCGATTGATGAGAGTATGAGTTGGAACATGAGTAAGGAACTTAAGATTAAAAGTATGGATAATGTATTATCTATTTTGACGTATTATTTGTAGTGCTTTATTGAGTAATGCCATATTCCCGAGGATAAATATAGTCAAATTAACTATGATTGCAATTGTAATAATCCAAAATGCTCATTGCCTAGAATTATTTATGAGTCATATATATTCCACTATGACCATCGATAGTATACTAGAGATGATAACGAGTATGATGTTTTTAATAAATGGTATCCAGTCAAAACCACTGTTATATGTGTGAGTAGCTCTATATGAAAGGTACCAGAGGGGTATCCATGAGATTCCTACTGCAAGTGCTGATCATTCGACACCATAGATTTGTATGAGGGTATAATTGAGTATGATATTTATAGGAAGTACTATAGCGAGTATACGAGCTCGTTCTCCGATTTTTCCAGTTCCAGCCAAGAATTGAAAATTGATCTGTACTAATAGAAGGAATGTTAAAAAAAATGCGGAATATCCGAGAATAGTTCCTGATTCCCTAAATTTATCTCCGAAAAATAATATTGCAAGTGACTCCCCAAATTGATATAGAAAAACTGATAACCAAATACCTAAAATTGAAAAATATAGAGAAAATTCTTTATGTATAACTTGCATTTTGACACTATTTTCTCGCCCATGGAGTTCAGATATAACTGGAAATAAGAACCCAAATAGGGGACTGATAAATATGAATGGTATATTGAGAAGTGATAAATAATTCGAATAATATCCTGTAGCCTCAGAACCGAGAAGTATAATGATAAGCTGCATATCTACTTGAGAGAGTATGACTCCTATATTTGCAGTCATAAGAGTAGCGAGTGCGTACCGAATAAAGTGATTACGATCTACATTATTTTTTTCGATTGTGACTCATTTGAAGTATCGACTATAGTATCTTGTATAAGAAAAATAGAGTGAAAATATGAATCAAACTCCTGTACCACCAACCCATGCCCACATGTAGTACTCTACACTACCAATATCCATAATCCATAATATGAGAGTTATGAATGCTATGGAGAGTATTTTGAGAAGTTCTGATCATTTTTGCAGCTTTGTATCCTGAGATACCGAAAATAGTACAGTGGTAATATGGAAAAGATTGATACCTATGAAATAAAGTCATGAAATACGTAATATTTCAACAATCTGAGGTTCATGGAAGTATATATTCGCAAGCCATGGTGCTATTATAAATAGCATTATACTGATAATAAGGCTTGAGCTTATCTGGAGTATTAGAGTAAGTCTGAGAAGATACTTTGCTTTTCCATATTGATTATTTATTATATATTTCGGTAAGAAATAATTCAGACTCTCAGTACATCCAAGGTCATTGAAAGCTCATAATAGAGTCACAAAACTGATAACGCCATAGACCATTCCTACTCATTCTACGGAGAGATCATGAGAGATAATCATTTTTATGATATATCCAAGTGGACCTATCAATAGCGTAAAAAAGTAGAGCCAAAATCATTTTTTGACGAACTTCTGAGCAAGGGTTTCTTCCGAATTAAGCATTTTTATTTTTTATAGACAGTAATTTCCTTCCTGAGTATCTGATACAATTTTTCCATCTGCGAAAGCTATAACTCTTTTTCGCATTGTATTTACTATCGTTTCATCATGAGTTGCCATAATTATAGTTTTACCACTTTGATGCAGGTCCTCAAGAAGATGCATGATCTCGGTAGCATTTTTTCTATCGAGATTACCAGTTGGTTCATCCCCAATTATGATCTTAGGATCATGGATAAGTGCTCGAGCAATACAGGTACGCTGTACTTCACCACCTGAAAGTGTCTCGATTCGTTTCTCTTTTTTTGCGAGAAGTCATACTTTTGCAAGTACTTCCGGTACTCGTCTCTCTATATCATAGCTTGTATATCCACATACCTCCATTGCAAATGCGACATTCTCTCTGACCGTTTTACGAGCCAAGAGTTTGAAATCTTGGAATATTGTACCGAGTCATCGTCTATATTCTAGGAGTTCCTTTGGCGAGAATAGTACAATATCTCGTCCATCATCATCGAGAATATTTCCATTTTTCAGTTTTTTTGCTCCCAGAAGTGCTTTTATGAGACTAGTTTTTCCACTCCCCGATGCTCCAATGAGAAATACAAATTCTCAAGGTTCGATAGAGAGAGAAATATCTCTAAGGATGGTACGTTCACCATATGCTATGGTGACATTATTGTATTGCATAGACTATCGTGGTAATATATTGAGTATGAACGATTTCGATGCTGTTTGAAAATTGGCATCTGTGGCATTAATTTTGACTGTATGTCGCCCAACTGCGAGTCCACTCACTCCAACTGGAAATACGAACACATCACCAGTAGTAGCTGATTGTACAATAAGATCATCTATTCTTACTACGATTTCGCGTACTTCTGTAGATACTGTTGTTTGGAATCTTAAGTTGAACACATCACCACTATAAAGATTGAGTAGTGATCATTTTGGATTTATCATGGTAATAGTTGGTGGAGTTTTTGCTCCACTCTGATTTGATGATCCTGGGTCGATCGGGATAATGTTTGTTCCAGGAAGTGCCGTAATAGTGTCACTGTATTTATATCCATATATATCTATTGCTTCTATAGTAATATCCTTAGCAAGTGCGAGATTAATACGAGCAGTTCCCTCGGTTGATCCACTATTTCAATATATTATCTCTTTGATAATCAGGCCCCCTGATAGAGCTCTGATATTCGATATTATACGATTACCCGACCACTTTATCTCAAGGAGTGTGTCTTTCCCAGCTCATACTGACTTGATACTCAGATTGACGATACCCGTATCTGAGGGACGTACACATGGATCATTGCTTATCTCGATACTTGTACCAGTACCACTAGTATACTTACGTGTAGCAGAGAGGAATCAAGCAAACCATTCTGGATCATATCCATCGATGATTGGTTTCACTGTAGGTGAATATATAGTAATTCTAGAATCTACAGGAGTTGCTGGGGTTGCTACTCCATTACAGAGGGTATCTATTTCCGATGATTCTAGTCAACTATCATAGGTATCGAGCTTTACAGCCATTATAGTAGATCGTATCATATCCTCGGGAGTATCTTTGGTTGCGAGAAGACCAGAAAGTTTCGATATATTATAAGTATATACATCTTGTGGTTTTTTGAACTCTTCTTTCGGGAGATCATGCAGTGCAAATGTCATATAGCTCTTCCATATTGCTGCCGCACAATTGAGTCCATCACAGCTTCATTTCGTTTCTCGCCCATCGACATTACCTGCCCATACGACCGTTGTGATTTGTGGTGTGAATCCTATAGTCCAAAGATCTCGTGGAAGTATTTTTTTCACTCCTCATTTACTCACATCCTTATTCGATGTTCCTGTTTTCGCTGCCACTGTGCGACCCACAATGGTGAGTGCATTTCTCCAAAAACTCGATTCAGGACGAGCATCATTATTGGAGAGAATTCGTGATATTATATATGCTGCAGCTGGTTTCATAACCTCTTCTCCATTTGTATCTTTATGTTCCTCAATGATATTACCATCATTATCTTCTATTTTTTCTATTGCGTAGAGCTGTTTCTTGATTCCATTATTTGCAAAAACGGAATATGCTTGCATCATATCTATAGGCTTAGCCTCAGCAGTTCATATGGCTATCGGAGCCCCATATCCATAGTTTTCGCGTAGACTTGATATTCCGAGTCACTTCGCATATTTAATAATCTCCTCCTCTTGTCCTGCGAGGTAGTACATTTTGATAGCTGGTATATTGCGAGAATAGTCGAGGGCAGATTCTAGAGACATAACTCACTTGAATGATTTGTCATAGTTATCTGGTTTCCATTTACCAAAAGAGATAGGTCCATCAGTTACTGGGCTTGCTGGTCATATTGGATTCTTTGCGATGGCGAGTGAGTAGACGATTGGCTTGAATGATGAACCTGGCTGACGGACTGCAGTTATCATATTATTATTACCGCCGTTTTCTATATCAAAATAATTCGGTCAACCTACCATTGAGAGTAGCCTTCAGCTCACATTATCCATACTCACGAGAGCTGCACTACTTGCACCAAATTGTGCTATATTTATGGCAACTTGTTTTTTTACTGCTTCTTCCGCATAGTCTTGTAATTTTGGATCGATGGTTGTATAGACTTTGAGTCAGCTTGTTACATCAATATCTTTTCCATATCTTGTTTCAAGATATTCTTTGATATACATAACAAAATAAGGATATTTGATATTCTCACTATATTTTTTAAATTCAAATTCTATACCATCATAGAGTATTTTCTGGAATATTTTCCCATCTATCTTGCCGTCTTCAAGCATTTGACTTGCTACGAAATCTTTGCGACCGATAGTATATTCGATTGTATAGAGTCATGTGAGATCTCCAGATCCTGATTGCCCTGTTACTGCTATATTACCTATGAATTCTATCACTCGGTCAAAACTCATATCAAGACATCCTTGATTATTCGGTATAAATACCTGATTTTTGACAGCATCTTGCCTTACTCCACATACACGAAGTCCTGATTCAGTTCGTTCCATTGTCATACCTGAGAGATATGATCTGAATCACTTATAGATTGTTTCATACGTATCACGATCCGCTTTTGATATGAGGATTTGGCTACTCATCGGGTCTCACTGTGGATAGACCTCAAGTTTACCCATGAGTCTATCTCTATGGAGATATGGTGAATAGTATGTCGGTCATTTTGGGAGAGAAGCAAGTATAGTGGCTCCGAGTGGTCATACATCTTTAGCACTTTTTCCGAAATACGTACGAGATGCCTCTTCTATACCATTTGCATTATAGCCAAAAGAAAATGCATTGAAATACATCTCGAGTATTTTATCCTTTGAATACGTCTTATTAAGTTTATACGAAAGATACATTTCTTGTATCTTTCGTTTAATCGACTTCTCATTCGTAAGGAGTGTATTTTTTATGAGTTGTTGTGATATTGTTGAGGTTCATTTGACGGTTTCATTCGAGCCAAGTATATATTTACCTCAAGCTCGTATGAGCCCCATCATATCAACACCAGGATTCTCGAAAAATGTTCTATCTTCGGTGCTCACAATTGCATCTTTGAGTGATTGCGATATATCACTAGAACCTACATAGGTGCGTTTACCATCCTTGAATAGACTATATATGACACCACCATCTTTATCATAGATAGTTGTACTCTCACGGAAATAGTCACCACTCTCAAGCGTCTCAATAGCAGGAGCTCCTCTGAGAAAAAATCCCCATACAATCAGTATTGCGAGAGCAACGAGCAATACGAGAATACCAAAAATTCGTAATATAATATGTTTATTACTTGTATTTTCAAAAAGTGCCTTCACTCTACTAATGGATTTTCATTTAGTATTATGGCGAGATGCTATATGTCTGATATGAGGTTCTTGCATAGTTATTATGATGAAGAATTATAGATTTTCCCATTCACCTGGAACAGGGAGGATCGATTTTTGGCCTTGAGGATTTGATATTGGAGTCTTGGGGTTATTTCATTGTACTGGCGAGATTTTTGGTGGCATTATTTGTGTACTTTTTTGTTCTCATGAGAGTATTATTCCGGTATTACTCGTAATTGATAATTGGGGAGACTCGATCTTTGGGAGGTATGATACAGGATTTGCGAAATTAAAATATTCTCTGTAGTCAGCTCCAAGAACTATCTCTATTTTTGGACCGTCGTCTGTTACATACTCATTATTTTCTATTATATTGACCGGTATTCGAATATCGAGAGTATGGAGTGCTGTTGCTATATCTGATTTTGGATCTATACCTATCTTATACTCACTATTCCAGTATATATTTATATGCGACTTTTCTATAGCACCAGTGGCTACTTTGAGAACATGAGTTGAATCATAGTTTATCCCTATTTTTTTCATTTCCATGAGGAGATTACGAGCATAATTAGCGGATGTTGCAGTATGTACTACGACTATCGGTTGCACACTTGTATGTATTCCAGGAAATTGGAATACGAATTCCACAAATCTACGAATGCGATCATAATAACTGAGATTGTTGATACGAGCTCACTCTGGTATGACTGACCACGCACCACCAAAGTATGCCATCGATGGATTGTAGAGATATGAACCTACGCTACATATACTGTAACTGATACAATCGATACCGAGATTATAGATGTGGATTGCCGATTTTTCGATACTTGCGAATGATGCACCCAGAGATATGATATCTGCGACAGTGAGATCTGTATCTATATTTTTTCGAGTTGCATCGATGATATTTGATACTTTACTTGGACTGGTGAGTACTCCTGCTGAGAGTGCCTTTGTTTTTATGGCATTGATGATTTGTTGTTGACGATGAGATCTATCTATATCACTCGTTGAGTGACGACTACGAGCATATCTCAGAGCAGTCTCACCATCGAATATTTGAACTCATTTTTTCACTGAAAATATAGTGTAGCCATAGTCATAGTCAGGATATTCATTATCATAGAGATTTTTTTCGACATTTATTTCTATACCATCGAGAGCATTTACAATATATCGAAATGCTGTAAAATCGATAACCATATAATGTTGTATTGGTTGCCCTGTTATCTCTGATACCTTACTCGCAAGGAGTGATATTCATTCTTTCTGACTGAGTCCTATAGGATACAGAGTATTTATTTTTCCTGCACCTGATCACTTTCCATAACTGACATAGAGATCACGAGGGACTGATATCATAGTTATGGATTTACGATCCTCGTCGAATGATGCGAGCATGATAGAATCAGTGAGAGATCCCCCTTGATGATCTGCACCACCGATACCTGCTATGAGTATATTGGTGACTCATTTTTTTACAGGAACTATGACTCCACTCGCCTCGAATACTGGAGGTACCCAAGTCATACCATCTCAAGCTATACCAACACGTATATTTCCAATCCCTTGTACGGCGTAGTTTACACCAAAAATAAGACTCAGCACTAAAAGAAAAATAGCTATAATTTTACGTACTCTTTTTTTTGAATCAATAGGAACGAGAGTTATTATGGGTGTTTCTTGGATTTTTTTTGCAAGTGTGTGCTTGAGTTTTTTTGTTTTGAATTGTGACATAGTTTGATTATAGAGAATTATGGATTTTTTTCAAAAGAAAATATGAGTATTTTCTCATCGATTTCCGCTTGACAGAAAGCAAAAAACGACTACGATTCCACGAGTTTCTCTCAGATTATTTTCATATTTTTACTGTTTTATTTTGCATCATGATCCTGTCCTCATCAGCGAAATAGAAACACTATTTGTATCACATGGGAGACATGAGTTAGTAGTTGATGCTACTCTCGGACTCGGTGGCCATGCCAAGATGTTTGTTTCACATATGTCTTCTGGAGATATATTTATAGGTATTGATCGTGACAAGGACAATTTAGATATCGCTCACACTCATCTGGATCAGATACAGAATTTAGACGCCTGAGTGCAGGTAGAACTGGTTCATTCCAGTTTTGCAGATATTGATACAATTCTCGATAAAAAATGAATCAAAAATATCGACTTCATCCTTTATGATCTGGGTGTGAGTAGTGCTCATTATGACGATGGAAATCGAGGTTTTTCTATTAGATATGATGCCCCGCTCGATATGCGATTTGATCGTAGTATCGGTCGTACTGCTCGTGATCTCGTGATGACAGCCTCAGAGTATGACCTTCGTGACCTGATGTTCAGATATGCTGATGAGAAAAAGGCTGTCCATATAGCGAGAGCTATAGTCGAGTATCGTAAAATCAAAACGATAGATACGACATATGATCTTCTAGATATAATCAGGTGATCAAGTTATGACAAAGATTCTCCGAAACGAGTATTTCAAGCACTCCGAATAGCGGTGAATGCTGAATTCGAGCATATCGAAATCTCGATCAAAAAAGCAATCGATATGCTAAACATCGGTTGACAGATTGCCATCATTTCATTTCACTCTATTGAGGATCGCATCATCAAAAATCTCGTAGCCCCTTATCTCAACGGTACTATAGATGATCTGACATGACAGATACTCATTCCAGCACATCTTGCCAAGTACAATAAAAAACCAATACTCCCAACGCAACTCGAGATTGATCGTAATCCTCGTAGTAGGTCAGCGAAACTCAGAGTTCTGACACGCATTAACTAACTTTTTTCCTGTGAACGCAAACGTCCTCGTAGCCAAAAAATGACATCTCTCTTTTTTCTCAAAACGCAAGGTTGCTCGTGAGAACTTTCGCTTATCATTCACACAGGCATATATCCTGGCTATTATACTTATCGCGTGTCTGGGTATCTACTATATCTGGATTCTCAATCAGAATGCAACAAAAGGATACCAAATTCGAGAACTCCAAGGTCAATATCGAGAACTTACATTCCAAGAAAATCTCCTCGATATCCGTATTGCTGAGGGGAGATCTATAGATGCTATCATTGCTGCCCCGATTGTGCAGAGTATGCAGATAGTAGACGCTCCAGCATTTCTCGTGATGCGAGACGTACCATCTACAATCAAAAACTAACACAAAAATGCCAGAAGCTCTCAAAAGAATTATCGACATGATACACTATTTACCAGGTATCGGTGAGAAGACAGCTGCCAAACTTGCATTCTTCCTCCTCAAGGCCAACGCTACCTATGTGTCTAACTTTGCTAGAGCACTCGCAGACCTCCACTCGAATGTGAGAGAGTGTGAGGTCTGTCATGGGATGACGGATATTGAGCACCCAACTTGCCCTATCTGTAGTGATCCGAGACGAGATGATACGATGATCTGTGTAGTCGAAGACTATCTCGATATGCTATCGATCGATCGCACAGGAGTATGGCGTGGACGATATCATGTTCTCGGCGGTGTGATATCACCTATTCAGTGAACTACTCCAGACAAACTCAACTATGACTCACTCTTTGCTCGTATCCTCGAAAATCCAGAAATCAACGAGATCATCCTTGCTATGAATCCCAATATAGAAGGGGAGGCCACAGCACTATACGCTATCGGACATATGCCACGAGAAGTGAAGATTTCTCGATTATCAAAGTGACTCCCACATGCAGGTTCTATCGAATATGCAGATGAGATTACATTGTTATCAGCATTTAGAGGAAGGGGATAATTTTTATTTAAAATAAAATCTTGCCAACCATTCAGAAATTTTGAGTCTATATATCAATGGATGATGCTTTTTAAGGTATAATATATGTGAATTGACTATATATTTTCTCATGGATGCTACCACTGAACCATGATGCACCATTGATATAGTTGGAATATAGTATATTTTTCATCAATTCTTTCTTATTCTTAGGCAAAGATCCTCCTCTTCTCTATATAGAAAAAAGTTTTCATCAAATCCTCAAATACTTTGAAATCTTTCTTTCTTTATCATAAATGCTGCTCATGAAATCCATGAAACCTGAGTAACTTTATTTTGGGATTTCCAATAAGATATTCCAAGATATTTTTCTAGTATTTTTACTCTAATACCAAATAGCTCTCAATGATCCCATATTTGGGTAATTCACTTTTTTGTGATTAGTCGGGGTCAAATTACTGCAGATCAAGTTTGTTCTTGTAATTTTATAAGATTTTCTAGAAGAGATTCTCTCCAGAGAGTATCAGGATTGACTAAAAATAAAATATCTTCTGCTGTCTTTTTAAATAAAAAATTATTTCCTGCTCAAAATCATCTATTCTCAGGAATTTTATAGGTATGTATTTGTAGGCTTGGAAATAACTGATCTAAATCTGAAATATCTTCTCATGATGCATTGTCTCAAATGTAAAAATATACATCTCCTCAATATGTTTCATGTAAAATAAAAGATTTTAGTAAATCGATTATATATTTCTTTGTTTTATAATTTACTATTAGAATAGCTATGCTTGGTTCCTTTTGAATTTTCATAAAAAAAGTATATTCATCTCTTGTAAAAATCAATAAATAATCCCTTTCCATTTCTGGAAAGGGATTATGTTTTATCTTTATAAGATTAGATTAGATTTGGTTTGCGTCAAGACGAATACCAGGTCCCATAGCGTTACATACGAATACTGTATTCATAAATGCTACTGATCCTTTTACTCCTGATGGACGAGCTGCTTTCATAGTTTTTACGAAGAATGCAATATTGTCTTTGAGTTTAGCGTTTCCGAATGAGAGTTTACCAACAATTGAGTGAACATTTCCTTGTTTATCGTTCTTGAATTCGAATCGACCAGCCATGAGTTCTTTAACAATTGCCTCGAGATTTTCACCAACTGTTCCAGCCTTAGGATTTGGCATGAGTCCCTTTGGTCCGAGAACCTTAGCAACTTTACCCATTTTTTTCATCATACCTGGACTTGCGATCGCGATGTCGAAGTCGACATGACCCTGGAGAACTGAGTCGATGAGGTCATCACCACCTGCTACTGTCACACCCATAGCCTTGAGTTCTGCTTCATTACCAATATCAGTGAATGCCGCAATTCTTTTTGTTTTACCAGTTCCATGAGGAAGTGATAGAGTGGAACGAACGAGTTGATCAGCTTGACGTGGATCGATAGAGAGATTGAAGTGGATTTCGATGGTAGGATCGAATTTAACAGTATTGGTCCTCTCGAGGAGATCAACAGTTTCATCGAGTGTATAGAGACGATCGATTTCGATCAGACTCGCTGCTTGATTGTACTTTTTTCCGTGTACTTTTGCCATAATATAAAATGATGAAAGAATAAATTGGTCCGAACGCTCACAAAGATGAGCTCCCACTTGTTTACGAGAATAGGACTCGCATAGTATAGCGATTTTTTGCAGATTGCAAGTTTATTTCACGATCTCACCAGGGATCGTCGTACTATCAGTAGGTATTACTCTGCCTGGGTATACCAGAGTACCGATACCGAGATGGACATTGTCTCCGATGATGGTACCGAGTTTATGTTTCCCACTATCTGTGAGTATATTTTTTATCATAACTCGGATATTTTTGTGATCATGTCTGAGATTGGCAACTTTGGATCCACCTCAGATATTGACATGATTACCGATGACAGAGTCTCAAAAATATGATAGATGAGGTATACTGGAGTGATTTCCTATATATGAGTTCTTGAGTTCGACAGCTGCTCCGATTTTTGATCCATCACCGATGCTCGTATTACCACGGATATATGCACTTGGTCAGATTATAGCACCTTTCCCAAAATATACATTTCATTCAATATAGGTGCCTGACTTCAGGATTACCCCTTCTTCAAGATATATATTTCATTTTATGAACACATTTGGTTCTATAATTGCTCATTTATCAATTGTTTGAGTATATCATCCTATGATAGTATCATTAGCATTCAGGAGATCCCATGGATATCCGATAGAGATCCATCGACCAGTAGCTGTAACTACACTATAGAGTCACTCCTTGATATATATATGTATGAGATCTGTGATTTCGAGCTCTCCGCGAGGCGAGAGGGGAAGAGCCTTGAGTATCTCAAATACTTGGCTATCGAACTTGTGATTGCCTATGTTTGCTAGATTCCCGACAGTCGTATCGATAGGTTTTTCGATGATTCCAGTTGCTTTTCATTCGCTATTACAGGTAAATATCCCAAAAAGTTCGGGGTTCTCAACTCGTTTACAGAGTGTAGCATATCCAGTCTGTTTGACCAAATTCATAATATCATCCGCATCATAGATGTCATCACCAGATACTACGATGAACTCTCCTATGATATGTCACTCGAGTGCGAGTATCGCAGCACCAGTACCTGATTGGTTTCATTGCTCGATGTAGTGTATTTTTTTGCCCATATATGCATCCCCAAAATATTCCCTAAAACACTCTGACTTGTATCGTACGATCATAAAAATCTCATCGAAATACTCGATGATAGACTCTATATTGTGTTCGATTATGGTTTTACCACAGATTCGAAGAAGTGGTTTTGGAGTAGTATCAGTGAGGGGTCGCATACGAGATCACTCTCAAGCTGCCATAATGACGAGGTGCATATTCAATTATTAGGTATGAATATTGTATGACTTTCTACTTTTTGTAAAGAAAAAATTTTTCTAAGATTTTGATAATATTATATAGCAATATGTGGTAATATAATTACTGGTGTGATTCCTGATATTTTTTGCTTCGCTATAGTATCATTTATGAGCATAGCATGATCGATACGGTCTCGGTAGGTTTCCATAAATATCGAGAGTGACTGTGGGATGATATCAGTTGAGCGGGTGCTGATTTCTATAGGAGTGATTTTTTGTGTTGAGCGTTCGATGAGGAGAAATGATACCTCAGCTCCAGATTTTTTCCGGTAAAATCTGATATCATGAGTTGATGAGAGTTTGCGATCGAGTTCTAAAAAGATGAAGTTTTCTATCACGCCCTGCTTACTCTCACCATGATAGTATCCGACCCCAAGTGCTGCGTGGAAATAGGAAAGATCTGAGAAGTAGATTTTTACATGACGTGATAGTTCAGTGTTTGTATTTTCTACCCATGGACCAACAGCTCTGATAAGATTGTATTTTAGTAGTATCTCAGTATATTTTCGTACTTTACGTCTTGAGATATTTATCATTTTTGCTATTCGTTCTTCCTTGAATATATCACCTACGTTCATTGCAAGTGTTCTGATAAATTCTAAGAAAGCTCATTCTTCTTTTTTGAACAATTCTTGATTCATAATAGATACAATATCTGAGAATGATATTTCAATATGTTCGGGATTATTGAGATTTTCACTATATTGCCCGAGATGGATATAGATATCACGGAGCTCATTTTGTCTGACTATATCAGTTGTACCTGACATGATACTAGCGACATCAACGATTTCTCATACTCACTCTGCATATTCTCGATATGAGATACCACTTATGAAAAAATTTTCTACTTCATCATTTTCTATGGCTCTATCACTCATGAATATAACTTTTGATATGGACATATTTGATTCTATAAGTGTACGAATAATAGAAATATCTACTCAAGTATATGAATCAATAATAACAAGATTAGACTGAGATATCGTTGGTATAGTGAGCTCAAGATGGGGCTCTTGAGGCATAGGAATCTTATCTATACTGTATTCAGATAGGATTCCTGAGTCCATGATGAGTTCGATAAAGTTCGACAGTTCGTGTGGAGATGTTCCAACGAGAGCGATATATTTTTTCTGGGTTCCCATAAGAATTTCTCAGAGTTTGGTGACCAACTTAGTTCGTGGAAATATCATAATAAAAAGTTATTTGCTATTATTATAGCAAATAACCTAAAAATGTGCAAATATAGAACCTTTTTTATCTAAAACTGTTTCAAAAATCTCATATCAGGACTCATAAAATATCTCATATCAGGAATGCCATATCGGATCATCACAAGGCGATTGAGTCCAAATCCAAATGCGAATCCAGAATATATTTCAGGATCAAGTTCTCCCTCGCGTATGACATTTGGGTGGATGAGCCCCGCTCCCATAAATTCAATCCAGCCAGAACTCTTGCATATCTTGCAACCAACTCCATCACAAAACGGACAAGAAAAATCTACTTCTACTCATGGTTCAACAAAAGGGAAGTACCCAGGGCGCATACGTATATTTACTTTCTTGCCGAAGATATCCGACAGCATGGTCTCAATAGTGAATTTGAGATGAGATATTCCTATTCATATATCTACAACAATTCATTCCACTTGATAAAATGTATTATCATGAGTTGCATCAACATCCTCATTACGAAAAACTCGTCCAGGTATAATAGCTCTGATCGGTATATTCTTGTTTCTCATAATCAAATTCTGCATACAAGATGTTTGTGTTGCGAGAACATTTCATTGGCCTTCGAGCCAAAATGTATCTTGCATATCTCTTGCTGGATGAGTTTTTGCTACATTGACCGCATCGAAGTTGAGATACTCGGTTGTCATCTCCATTGACTCATAAATATCAAATCACATCCGTACAAATGTATCTTCTACTTCTCTCTGTACAATTGTTATAGGATGGAGACCTCATTTTTCTCTCATGAGGGGTACTGTCATATCTTCTTGCTCACTCTCGAGTCTTTTGGCTATGAATTCTTTTTTGATTCTTTTTCTCTCTGCTTCAAATGACTCAGTGATAATATCACGAGTCTCATTTGCTGCTTTGCCAACTGTTCCACGATCTTCTGGGGAGAGATCCTTGAGTCATTTGAGTATAGTAGTGAGTTCACCAGATTTCCCGAGTATCTGATTACGATAGTTGATGAGTTCGTCTTCGTTTTTGATGGTCTGGAGATGAGCGATAACATCGCCTTGGAGTATTTGGATGAGTTGTATCATAATATATTAGATCTTGAGTGGCATGATGAGATGGCGGTAGGTCTGTTTAGATTCCCCCGTAGCAACTCATTTTATTACAACGGGGGATAGTGGATTTTTATATTCGAAACTGATATAGTCCTCTCGTATCACCGAGAGTGCTTGGAGAAAGTACTCGCTATTGACACCAATTATATCTTCTTGCCCTTCTACAGATCCTGACAGACTTGCCATACTTGCACCAATCTCTGTATCACCCGTGGAAACTTCTATTTTGCCCTCATGTTTAGATCTAACCCTCGTATTATAATTATTTTGTCTTGCTACAAGATTAGCTTGTTTGAGAGCATTGATGAGCTCAGTCCTTAGTACTACAGATTTAGATCGATACTCTGATGGAAAGAATGCTTCATAATCAGGAAATTTTCCTGCAAGGAGTCGAGAAGTTAATCTTACTGGTCATACAGTTGCCAAGAGTTGGGACTCATGAGTACAGATTTCTATAATCTTGATGTCCTCTGTGAGCAGACGTGATAACTCATTTGCTGCTCTCTCAGGTATGATGATCGGTGTATGAGAAACACTATGCTCAGGTTTGATACGAAACTCTGAGAGTCGGAAACTATCTGTCGATGCAAAAATGAGTTCTCCATCGATACTTCGCATATATATACCAGCAAGCATAGGACGTACACTCCCATCAGCAGTTGAAAAAAGAGTTTTTTCTATAGCTACTTTCATTTCACGAGCATTGAGTGTGATAGCTTGTCCAGTAGGAATAGTTGGAATAGATGGGAATTTATCTGCACTCGTTCATTTGAATTTTGTTTCACTACTATTTGTCACGAATGATATACTTCCTCCTTTTTCGAGACTCACGAGTACTTCACTATCTCGTACGAGTGCTATGTATGAAGTAAGGAATTTTGATGATATGGTGAATTTACCTTCTACCTCTACATCTACACCTGTTTCGATAATATACTCGATTGCCATATCGAGGTTATTTCCGGTAAGAGTAACTTTTTTATATCCAGCATCTATGAGGATATTCTCGAGAATTGGAGTCAGATTCGATGTGCTCGTAGCATGGCTTGTTGCCTCTATTGCTTTTTGGAATATGTCAGTCTGGATACGAAATCGCATAGTATGATTCAAGATTAGAAATGCAAAATTTATTGAAATATATCCTGTTTATAATAAATTTTATTCACAGAGATGCAATATGTATATTTTAATTTTTATTCTCACTTAGAGTATAAGAAAAGATGGAAAAAGCAACTTTTCGTTGCAGATTTTTTGTGTTTTTTGCAAAACTCTATATACTCAATAGTATATTTTTCTATTATTATTTCCTATGTCCCAAACAGAACTCCATGAAAAGAGTGCTGGTGGTATCGTGTATCGGAAAAAGTGATCCTATATAGAGATTCTCATGCTCGCATGGAAAAATGCTCGTGATGATCTCGAATATGTTCTCCCTAAGGGGCATATTGAAAATGATGAAACTGCTATGGAGACAGCTCTCCGTGAAATATCAGAGGAAACAGGGCTCGCAGAGTCTGATCTCAAGGTCATCAAATTCATGAATACGGTCAACTACTCATTCACGGCCACCTACCTCGAGTGAGCCCCCATTATCCATAAGGAGGTATCACTTTTTCTCGTCAAATACACTGGAAAAACTGAACCAAGACCACGCCGAGAAGAACGATTTGTCGGTTATAAATGGTTCACTCCAGAATCTCTCAAAGAGACCTGGATCAAACCTGATGTCACTTGATTCATCGAAAAAAATATTCATTTTATGTAACCAATTATTTATGGACTTCTCATATAAAAACTCAGTTCTCACAGTTTCCTCAGAAAAAAAAGAAATTATCCTCACTTCAGACTCAGTCCTTCTCGATTGACTCAAGGTCGAGCTCCCAGGTGAATATGAAAAAAGTAGTATTCTTATGTATTCTTTTGTTAAAAATGATGAAAGACTCTATCATTTTCGTACTGAGGGATACTGGATTGCCTATATTCCGACTCTTCTTTCAGATATATCTACTGAGGCACTCGATTTTCTCTGAGGGATCGATATACTCATTATGCCTGGAGCCAAGAGTATCCAATCAATAGTGGAGAAAATTGAACCAGGACTCCTCATAACATATGGTGAATGAGCCAAGGAGATAGCACAGGTTCTCTGATCAAGTAATGAATCAATGGTAAAATATAGATTTAAGGATGCTGATCTCTCGACTGAAAAAACAACTTGTGTCGTCATGATATAATAAGTAAATACTGTAAAAAATAATCTTCCAGAAATGGAGGATTATTTTTCTCTAAAATTCATTTGCAAAAAAATCGAGTTTCTCTATACTTCCGCTTGTAATATGAACGAAACTATAGAAACAACACATCTTGAAGGAGAGACTATTACTCAAAATACTGATATGAGTTCCACTCATGCTACTACGGAACATTCAGGTCCTCATATTCCGAGTTCAAAATGAGAAGTAATCCATTGATTTGTAGTAGGAGCATTTCCTATTACAAATACTGTTTTTTCAACTTGGATATTCATGGCATTTTTCTTTGTTTTTATTGCTATTTTCTATACAGCAATTACTACAAAGGCACTTCCTCGAATTCGAACACTTGGACTCGATATAGTGAATCGTATATTTAGCTATGCTAGTGGACTTCTCGGAAGTGCACAGATGGCACGTAGATATATGTGGCTTCTTGGAGGAATTATGGTTATTGTTTTTTCAGGTAATATATTTGGACTTATACTCGATTGGCTTGTACTTGTTTCTGATAAAAATTGGCTTGCCGCATATCTCCGTCCTATATATTCTGATCTTTCAACAACTCTAGTATTTTCTACCGCAGTTATATTGACAGCTCAGATCACGGCATTTGCTATGAAGGGTCCATTACATCATCTTGGACATTACTTGTTCAACTTTCATGGTGACTCTATGGCAGAAAAAGTGGTGAGTGTATTCGTAGGATGGCTACATTTTGTGGGAGAATTTATCCGTATTGGATCCCTCTCAATGCGTCTTTTTCTGAATATATTTGTTTGAGCTATTCTGATTGCTGTAATTGTATATGTAGGAAATCAGATCCCCGCATTCCATACTGGTATATTCCAAATTCTTGCTCTTCCTTTTTGGTTTTTTGAACTTCTTGTGGCTTTCCTCCAGGCATATATTTTTATGACACTCTCAGCACTCTATATTCGAGAGTCTATTCCAGAATCCCACCAACACTAGACGTTGGGATGTAGAGCTTCCATGAGCTCTACATCCCAGTTTTTAGTTATCTAATCGGATACCTCCTCTCCGTACGATAAATATTTACTTGGAATATTATTTTTTCATTTTTTTTATATGAGCTACCTTCCTTTTGCGCTCCTTGGTGTTATCGGTTCTGGACTTGGTATTGGTATGATTGGTATGGGTGCAATGCAAGCTATCGGTCGCAATCCGTCTGCTTCTGGAGATATCAATGCAAAGATGCTAACTGCTATTGCTCTGTGTGAGGTTCCTGGTCTTCTTGCTTTCGCTGCACTCTTTCTTACTAAATAATTCTCTATGGACGCTCTCTTTGATCTACCATCATTCATTATCCAAGCCATCAATTTCACGATTGTTGTTTTTGTATTACGAAAATTTTTTTTCGTTCCGTACATGAGCTACCTTGACGAAGAGGCTAAAAAAAGAAAAGCCCTTGAAGCAGAAATTGCAAAAAGTGCACATATTCTCACAGATGCACACAATCAAGCAACTAATATTATAGATCAATCGAAAGTTGATGCAAAACTAATAGCTTCTGAAATTGCAGAAAATGCACGTAAAGAATCCGTTGAACTCATCAAGAAAGCTCATATTGATGCTGATGCTGCTCGGACAAAGGGATTTGATGATATTGCACTCGAACGTAAGATGATTGTAGAAGAACTCCGTTCAAAGGTCATCGATGTTGCTCTTAAAATGAATGAAAAACTTTTTGAAAAAAATCAATCCAACATTGAATTTCTCAAAGTCCAAGCTAAAACTATCGAACTCTAACATATGACAACTGATACACTTTCATCATACAATCGTGAACAACTCTCAGACATCCTTCGGATACTTAAGCTTTATAAAACTTCACTTGTGCAGATTGGTCATCGTGCACGCTTGATCGATCCGAAGGCTTCAAATGAGGTTCCTGTACGCATAGAATATCCATCAGGTGCTGCACTTGAAGATATTCATTCCTTTGCTGTAGCGAGTCTTGGTAAGTTTTTTGAAATTAAAAAAATACCCAAAGATATCGTCTTTGTCGAATCTCCATCTCTTATTTGAGGAATTCGGATATTTGCCTGAGATGATATGGTCAATATTTCATTCCAGAGATTTGCCAATCAAATCAAAAATGCATAGTTCCCACCTAATATATACAATCATATAATTTTTTCTCCCTATGTCTCATTCGTCTGTTGCTGTTGCACAAGAACTCATCAAAGATATCGAAGCTCGTATTGATGCTGCCGATCTCTCGCCAGATCGTGTGAATGCTGGTATTGTATCATATCTCGGTGATGGTATTGCCAAGGTCGTTTGACTCCGTAATGTTGCTTACAATGAAGTCGTAATATTCCAGTCTGGTGCCAAGGGGGTTGCTATGAATCTCGAAGAACATTATGTTGGTATAGTTATTCTTTCATGATTTAGTACTATTGCCGAAGGTATGACTGCTCAAGGTTCTGGAAAAATTCTTGAGGTTCCAGTTGGTGAAGCACTTCTCTGACGTGTGGTTGATTCACTTGGAAACCCAATTGATGGAAAAGGTGATATCAAGGCAAAAGAATATTATCCAGCAGAGCGTGTAGCTACGGGTGTGATGAGTCGTAAGTCAGTTCACGAGCCTCTCGCCACAGGTATCAAGGCCGTTGATGCACTTGTACCTATTGGACGTGGACAACGTGAACTCATTATTGGTGACCGACAAACAGGAAAGACACAAATTGCTATCGATACTATCCTTAATCAAAAAGGAAATGGTGTAAAATGTATCTATGTAGCTATCGGACAAAAAGATTCTAAGGTAGTTGCTATTGCTGAAGAACTCAAAAAGGCAGGAGCACTCGACTATACTATTATCGTAAATGCCGGAGCATCATCTCCAGCAGCTATGCAATGGCTTGCTCCATATACAGGTGTGGCCATGGGGGAATACTTTATGATGAATGGTCAACATGCACTCATTATCTACGATGATCTGACTAAGCATGCGAATGCATATCGTGAAATGTCACTCCTCCTTCGTCGTCCACCAGGTCGTGAAGCTTATCCTGGTGATGTATTCTATCTCCACTCTCGTCTTCTGGAGCGTTCTGCAAAACTCAATGATGAACTCGGAGGAGGATCTATGACAGCACTCCCTATTATCGAAACTCAAGGTGGTGATGTGTCCGCATACATTCCTACGAATGTGATCTCGATTACTGATGGTCAGATATTTCTCGAGTCTGGACTATTTAATGCTGGTATCAAACCTGCGATCAACGTAGGTCTCTCTGTATCTCGTGTCGGTGGATCTGCTCAGACAAAAGCGATGAAAAAAAATGCTGGAACTCTTAAGCTCTCTCTCGCTCAATATCGTGAACTCGAGGCGTTCTCACAATTTGCATCAGATCTCGATACAGATACGAAGAAACAACTCGAAAGGGGAAAGAGAATGGTAGAAATTCTCAAACAAGGTATATATGCTCCAGTTCCATTTGAGAAACAAGTGGCACTCATATTTGCTGGATCAGCTGGATATCTCGATAAGATAGATCCTCGTGATATCTGACATTATGAGAGAGATCTCTATGTAGCACTCGATCGTGAAGAGAAGATTATTACAGTTATTCGTGAATCAAAAGATTTTTCAGATGATGTAAAAGCTTCACTTGGTGCATTTCTCGAGAATTTCGGAGAACTCTTCACTAAAAAGAAATAGGTCTAGCTTATTTTAGATAAAAACCAACAACCCTATGGCATCAGGTAAAGAAATCAAAGCTCGCATCAAATCTATCAAAAATACTGGTAAGATCACTAAGGCTATGGAACTCATCTCAACAGTCAAGATGAAAAAAGCTCAAGAAAGTGTTCTTTCATTGCGTCCATTTGCACTCGCAGCACTCGATATTCTCGCTCGCGTATCGCATGAAGAATCAGTCCTCGGAGTATATGGGACAGCTCCTGAGGCTCCAAGTGAGCTCATTATTCTCATTGCCGCTCAGAAAGGGCTCTGTGGTGGCTATAATGTGAATGTATTTAAAAAGGCTACTGAATACATCCGTGATGATGTCGGTACTCCATACACAAGAGAATACGATTATATTACAGTAGGGAAACGATCACGAGATTTTATATTGCGTACTGGTCAGTCTCTTCTTGCTGATTTCTCAGATGAGATCCGTGATCCTCTCACGGTAGCTGAGTCTCGTCGTATGGTCAGATTCGCTATATCTGAGTGGAAAACTGGCAAATATAGCAAACTCTCGATCATCTATAATCACTATGTCTCAGCTCTTACTCAGCTTCCGGTTGTGAAGACTCTATTTCCTATCAATCGTGCAGATATAACTGCATATCTGACTACTATCGCAGGTACTATACCTACAACCGAGATATCTGTAGCCTATACTATTGAGCCTGATGTCTCTATGATAGTCGACTATACCATTCCTATGGTACTCGACGCTATGATCCATGAGACTCTCCTCGAGTCTCGAGCCTCTGAACATGCAGCCCGCATGGTTGCTATGAAAAATGCAAAAGATAGTGCAAATAAGAAATGAGCATCACTCACTCTTATCTACAATAAAGCCAGGCAATGAGCTATTACTAAGGAGGTTTCTGAAATCGTGAGTGGCGTAGAAAGTATGAAAGACATTTAGTATAATACACTATATCTTGATTTTATCAATTAAAAATAAAACTCTCTCCTCGCAAGGTGAGAGTTTTTGTATATAATTTTAGTATGAATACCAGCAAACAAAAACAACTCATTCTCGTTCGTCATGCTCATGCTCTTGAGGGTGTCGATTTTTTTGGATCAGATCACGATGTTCCACTCTCACCAAAAGGACGAGAATATGCTACTATCATGACAAGATATCTCAAACTCATTGGTATAACCCCGAATGCTGTTGTATCGAGCTCAGCACTCCGTACAAGAGAGACAGCTACTATCATGGCTCAGGAATATGGTATCACAGATATCAAATATGCAGATGACCTTTATGTCGGAAAAAATCCAAAAACCCGACATGCTACTCATCTCTATTTGGGTGCTATTCAACAAACAAATCCAGAGGTAGATACACTTATTCTTGTTGGACATAACGATGAGATTACTGAGTTTGCTCGATATATCTCTGATGATGGTATGCCTTCTATGAAAAAATGATCTCTCGTCATACTCTCACTCCCTGAAACTATGAGCTGGACTAATATTATTCCAGGACATCTCTCTATTCTCTACTATCTCACACCACAATTTTTAAAACTCGAAGATCTCAAATAGTCATGGTATCCAAAAATAAAATTGCATATATTCGATCTCTTCATAACAAAAATATCCGACTCTCTGAAGGTATTTTTTTAGTGGAGTGAAGTAAAAGTATGAGTGAGTTCATAAGCTCAGATTTTGATATTGTAGAGGGATTTTTTATAGAGGATTTTGCCAAATGAAAAGAATATACATTCCCATTTCAAATTATTACTAATACTGAGCTTAATCGTATTAGTACGCTTACGAGTAATGATTGTTGATTATTACTTATAAAGATGAAAGATGAAATAACTCCAAAAATCAAAAAAAATGAGTTTATTCTTGTTCTTGATCGTATCAATGATCCTGGTAATCTCGGGACTATTATCCGTATCTGCGATTGGTATGGTATATCTCAGATTATAGCATCACGAGATACGGTTGATTGCTATAATCCCAAGGTACTCATGGCTACGATGGGTTCATTTGCTCGGGTTTTTGTTTGCTATAGAGACCTCGATATATATCTATCCAAAATAAAGTGAAAAATATACTGAGCCTATCTTGATGGAGAGAGCACTCATACGAAGAATTTCTCAGCTGAATGAGGAATCCTTTTAATCGGGAGTGAGGCACATGGAATCTCTATGAATCTAGAGAAATATATTACTGATAAAATCACTATTCCCAGGTTTTGATCGGCTGAGTCACTGAATGCTGGAATTGCAACAGCAGTTATACTCGATCGTATTCGAGGAGAGTAAGTATAGTTTTTTATCTATTTTTTCTTGGACTGAAAAATATCCATATTTTCCTTTGCATTTTGGATTACTTTCACTATAATCCGCCCGTTATATTTTCACTTTTTCCTCCCATGGCTCATACAGGTATCATAACCAAAATCATTGGTGTCGTTGTCGATGTTGCATTCACTGATGGATATATTCCTCAGATATATGAGGCACTCGAGGTACAATGAGCTCCTACCAAGCTCGTACTCGAGGTCCAGCAACAACTCGGTGATGGTATCGTTCGTACAATTGCAATGAACCCTGTTGATGGTGTACAGCGAGGACTCATAGTTATTGCTACCGAGGCACCTATCTCTGTACCAGTTGGTGATGTTGTACTCGGTCGTATGTTCAATGTGCTCGGAGATCCGATCGATAATATGGAAGCACCAAAAGCAGTACAACGAGATCCTATTCATCGCAAGTCTCCTACGTTCGAAGAGCTCTCGACGAAGACTGAAATATTCGAAACGGGTATCAAAGTCGTTGATCTGATTGCTCCAATGCTCAAGGGTGGTAAGGTCGGGCTCTTCGGAGGTGCTGGAGTAGGGAAGACAGTAATAATGCAGGAACTCATCCATAATATTGCCTCTGAGCATGGTGGATATTCGGTTGTTGCTGGTGTCGGTGAGCGTACTCGTGAAGGAAACGATCTATATCATGAGATGAAAGATTCAGGAGTCATCGATAAGACTGCCATGGTATTCGGACAGATGAATGAGGCTCCAGGTCCTCGTGCTCGTGTAGCCCTCACCGGTCTCACTATGGCTGAATACTTCCGTGATGTAGAGAAGCGTGATGTCCTCCTATTTGTGGATAATATATTCCGATTTACTCAAGCAGGTTCCGAAATATCAGCTCTTCTTGGTCGTATTCCTTCAGCAGTAGGATATCAACCTACTCTCGCTACAGATATGGGTATTCTCCAGGAGCGTATCGCCTCTACAAAGAATGGTTCTATTACGTCAGTACAGGCTGTATATGTGCCAGCAGATGATCTCACTGATCCAGCTCCAGCCAATACGTTTGCTCATCTTGACTCTACAGTAGTCTTAAATCGTTCTATTGCAGAACTCGGTATCTATCCCGCTGTTGACCCACTTGATTCTACATCTACAGTTCTCAATCCTGCAGTAGTAGGTGAAGTACACTATAGCGTTGCTCGTGAGTGTCAGAAGATCCTCCAGAGATACAAGGAACTCCAGGATATCATAGCTATTCTCGGTATGGATGAGCTCTCTGCAGATGACAAACTCGCAGTATCTCGAGCACGCAAGATTCAGAGATTCTTCTCACAACCATTCTTTGTTGCAGAACAATTTACTGGCACTCCATGAGTCTATGCCAAGCGTGATGATACGGTTCGAGGATTTAAAATGATAATAGATGGGGATGTTGATCATATTGGAGAGAGATATTTTATGTATAAGGGATCTATTGATGAGGTGATAGCAGCTCATGTAGCTGAAAACACAGAAAAATAGCATGGAGATGTATCAAAAACTACGAATATCACAGTTGTAAAAATTTATTTCTCTCTCTAAGAGTACTCACATATCTCGTAAGGGGAATTCTCAAAATTCTTGTTCTCTTGAGAAATCTCAGATACTGATTAAAGCTCTATCCAGAATACTAAAAAACTAATGAAACTCATCATCACTTCTGCATCTGGTAATATCCTCTCAGCCGATGTATTCGTCCGTATATCTATCATGACAGAGGATGGTGAGATCACCGTTCTTCCTGGACATGAGCCACTCCTATCAGCTATCCGTCCCGGAGTACTCTCAGTAGAGTACTATATATGAGGTAAAGTGCATACCGCAGAGTATGTAACCGGTGGCGGAGTTCTCAATATATCTCCAGAAATATGTACGATCCTAGCAGATGTAGTAGTAGCAGATGATATGCTAACGGATAGCGAGTATATCGAGAGTCAGAAAAAAGAAGCAGAATCTATGATGATATCATATCGAGCAGAGAATGGTGAAGCGATAGATCCAAAAAAACTCATCGAACTGGAATATGAACTCCTCAAATATACCGCTATGCACCATCTCGGTAAAAAATTTCATGATAATTGAGGTCGTAAATAGCAAACACAAATACTGAATCCCAACTGAAAGCTTGGGATTTTTTATAAGTATTTTAATAGGAATATAATTGACTTATTTATTATTTTATTAAAATAAAAAGATATGCTTTATTGAGATCTCCATTTTCATTCTACCAATTCTGATGGTAACAAAACTCCAGAAGAGAGAATTTCTCAGATTCAATTACTTGATCCAGATAATCAGTGTCTTTGGGCGATGACAGACCATGATTGTTATTCTCCGAATTTTGTGGAACCGGCTAGAATCGCTGGAATCAGGGCGATCTGGGCCACTGAGATCTCGGCTCATAGTAATGAACTCGATTGCTGATTGCATATTACTTGCTATTCTCCTACGGTATCTATAGATATCAAAAATCGGATTGATAGTGTACTCATATGAAAAACATTAAAAGTCATAGAGCAGATAAAGAAACTCCAGGAACATGGATTTCCTATCAATGAAGCAGATTTTTTCTTGTGGGTAGAGATCCAAGGATATAGGAAAATTGCTGTATCCAATGCTCATATTTCTGCGTATCTTCTCGATGAATCAAGAAAAAATATTTCTATCCTCGTATTGAACGATCTTACTGGATGAATTATTACGACGCATGAATGATTCATTCGTGAATGCTTGCAAGATGGAGGATCATATCCAAATATTGGAGTAGTCACTGTTGCTCAATATGAACCAGAGATTTCTGATTTGGTAGAGATTGCCAAGAGAGAAGATAGTATTATATCAGTCGCACATCCGAATTTTTCATTCAATAAAATATATAAGAAATATTGATTCAATGTAGATCCTATTGCTCGTTCTCACTATTTTCATGATACTATTCTTCCGATTTTATCTGATCTTGGTATCAAAAACTATGAAATCAATGCTAAAACTACCCCAGAACAAGTTGATTATCTCATCCAAATTGTACAACAGACTGGCGGTATGAACACATTCTGAAGTGATAATCATGGTTCTAACAGGGAAGATAATAAACATGGAATTTTTGGGAAACAAAATCCAGTCTTGACTCATGAAATAGTAAAACCGATTACAAATACATTATTATCGTTTATCTAGAGTCTATGATCTATATTCTTGGTGGAGCATTCGATCCTCCACATGTCTGACATACAGCGATTATACAATCTATTCTGCATTTTTATACATGAAGTCGTATTATTATCATGCCATCGGGCAAGAGAAACGATAAAACCTACCATATATCCAATGAACATAGACTTAATATGCTTCAGATTTTTGTAGAAGAAATAGGAAACGAAAGCGTAGTAGTTGATGATTATTTTATTCAAAAGTGGCAATGAGAAATGATTACTCGTGATGTAGACCTCTATGCGAAGAGCAAATATGGAGATGATATTTGTCATATTTTCGGGTCAGATACGCTCGACTCTATGAGAGAATGGGACAGTGAGCAGTATGCTGCAAAGGTGATTCGCAAATTATTCATACCAAGGGAAAAAAACAATCGAACAATCGTTTTTCCAGAATGAATAGAGAATGCAGAAATCTTTATAAATACGCATCTTCCTGATATTTCCTCTACACAAATCCGTGAATATATCCCAGAATATACGACGATCCATGCAAAATTCGAGGAGGATCCTAAATTCATCATTCCAGGATTATCCAAACGCATATCTCGATATATACTCGAGAATAATATTTACAAAAAAAAAGTAGATAAAAAACAAAAAATCCTTGTTCATGTATGTTGTGGTCCCGATGTCACTATGCCTATCATACAACTGCGAGATGAGTATGATATTATCTGTTTTTGGTATGATCCCAATATTCAGCCAAAGAATGAATATGACAAACGCTATGAGGCATTCGTAAAGATATGTGAAATTGAGAATATTCCCTATATCAAGGGAACCTATGATGTCGGGAATTTTTTTGCTAGGATCAAGGGGGTCGAACATACACCAGAGCGATGAGAGAAATGTACCTATTGTTATGATATGCGAATGATGGTATCAGCGAAGCTCGCGAAACGACTCCATATCCCTCTCTATACCTCGAGTCTCAATACCAGTCCAAAAAAAGATCTCGAAAAACTCTTCAAAATGGGGCATAAATATGGTGAGAAATATGGTATCGAGTTCCTTGATATCCCCTTTCGCAAGCATGGATGATTCGAGAAGTCTGTCGAGTATACACGAGAACATGATATCTATAGACAGAACTACTGTGGCTGTATCTACTCGATCCGTGAGTGATGAGAGAGTGAGATGAAGCGGCGAATTGTCGGATAAGTTTCTTTGCAAAGGTAAGTGCGAGTATCTAAGATTATATTTCTTTCGAGAGATTTTTATACTGCCTATGCTCTTTATGAGATTTTGTCTCATTTTCTTTTGCTTTTTTATTGTTCTTCTCTAAAATCTAGTAATTAAATACTAACTCTTTTTCTATGATTGATCATTTCCAAAAAGCTATCGAACTCCATAAAAAATACCAGTGAAAACTCCGTACAGAGGCAATTGCTCATATTGAGTCTCGCGATGATCTCTCTTGGGCATACTCCCCAGGTGTAGCTGAGCCATGTCGTGAGATCGCAGCTGATCCTATGAAGATGTATGATTATACACTAAAGTCTCGTACTATTGCTGTTATCTCTGATGGATCAGCTATACTCGGTATTGGTAATCTCGGACACCGAGCATCGATGCCAGTGATGGAAGGGAAGTGTGTATTATTCAAGGAATTTGCTGGAGTCGATGCATTCCCGATAATTATCGGTACACAGGATACCGAAGAATTCATTATGACTGTCAAAAATATTGCCGATGGTTTTGGTGGTATCAATCTCGAAGATATCTCTGCTCCAAGATGTTTTGAGATCGAAGATAGACTCAAGGCAGAACTCGATATTCCAGTGATGCATGATGATCAACATGGAACAGCGATCGTCGTACTCGCAGGGCTCATCAACGCCCTCAAGGTAACGGGAAAAAAGAAAGAAGATATCCGTGTAGTACTCAATGGTGCTGGTGCTGCAGGGGTCGCTATCTGCAAACTGCTACATCTCTATGGAGTAAATAACTTCATCGCCTGTGACACCAAATGAATCATCCACAAAGACCGCGAAAATCTCGATATTTCGAAGCAAAAACTCCTTGAGTTCACCAACAAGAATAATATGACTGGGATTCTCGCAGATGCGATGGTCGGTGCTGATGTGTTTCTCGGAGTTTCTGCTGCAGGAGTCTTGACAGAGGATATGGTACGAACTATGGCGAGTGATGCAATCATATTTGCCATGGCGAATCCTGTACCAGAGATCATGCCTGAACTTGCTATTGCTGCCTGAGCTCGTATAATTGGGACTGGTCGATCTGACTATCCCAATCAAGTAAATAATGTCCTCGCATTTCCAGGAATATTCAAGTGAGTACTCAAATATGGTAAAAAGCAGATCACAGATGAGATGAAGATACGGGCTGCAGAAGCACTCGCATCATATGTCGTGAATCCTACAGATCAGAATATCCTCCCAGATGCTCTCGATAAATGAGTGGCAGATGTAGTTTGTGAAGCCATGAAGGGATAATAAGATCATTTGACCTGCTAATCAAATTATGATATAATCATTATATGACTTTATCAAAGTGTCCATATCATAATAAGATCCCAATAGTACATGCTGATTGAGATAGTCATCAGGATATACGTAGTATTTTCCAAGAATTACAATCTTGAGTACATATGACTATAGATTCTCCCGAAAAAGAACAAGCTATATTTGCTTATAGGATTTCCCAATTTTGAGATAGTATTGCTGATTGGCAAAGACAATTTTGACTCTATACAGAGTTAATGCGATCCTCCCCAGATACATACAAAAATTTGGCAAATGAAATGTGAAATCACCTTAAAAAATATGGAAAATTCTTTTTTGCGAGTATTGAGAATGATCCCCTTGTTCGTGATAGACTCATCGCATGATTAGAAACTTTTCATGCTTTTGTGAAAAGGGCAGTTATTTTTTCTGAAAAAAATGAAAATAATACAAGAGTATTCCCATATAAAAATGCTGTCCAATTCTGTAGTACATCTATAGAGAGGGCTCGTATGATGGCAGCAAATCCTGATGTCAATTGATGGGAATTCTTATTTTTTGATTCAGATACTGATGTTTCAAAGCTATACCTTTGATTTCCAATAACTCGACCTATATATCGTTGTCCTGTATTATATTCAGGAAAATTTAGAGAAATTATAGATGCCTACTTTAATATATTGTGCGAGACATGGGATATATCTACTGATATGCCCATTCAAGTTGACTGGAATGAGTAGTTATATTTCTTATCTTCCGAGGAGTCTCGCAATGAGTCAGTGTTTTTCGCTATCTTTTTCGATTCTTAGAATTTCGATAATTCCAAGGATACATATCATGATAAATCCGTATTTGTAGCCATGATGAGAGTTCATAAAGTCTGTGATTTTTCCTCAGAAATTCACAATCAGTATCAATAGGAGAAATATGCTCACCATTAGAGTTTTTCCATTAGCTCATGCCCAATCTGAGAAGACAGAGTGGTCTGTTTTGAGGTATTTGGTTTGTAATATTGCAAATCATCCTACTATGAAAATAAGGAGTATAGTGAATATGCTCGACTCGGGTATGCCATAAATAGTATCCACAGCAATTGCTTTGCCGAGTCACTTTTCGAGCATATCAAGAGCGGTGAAGAGTATAATAAAGAGTCCAATCCATGAAATAGATGGATATTTTTCTAGTAATTTTGCTATATAGCCTGATGCCACAACCATCAAGATGATAGAGACTATGAGTCCGATCATGAGATTGACTATATTTCCATGACTTGCTCCTGCTACGGCGAGTACATTGTCGAGACTCATAGCAACATCTGCTATAACTATAGTTTGGATAGCTGCCCAAAATGTTGCTCCTCATTCTTTTCATTCCTCCGCGTGTTCATGGGCTCGGATTTCTCTATAAAATTTCCATACAACGTAGAGGAGTAATATTGCCCCCATAAATTCGAGTCCAGGTATCTGCATGAGCCATACGACTCCGAGAGAGAATATAATACGGAGAATAGTTGCTCCAGCAACTCACCAAAATATGGCTTTTGTCTTATCTGCTCCGGTGAGTTTTTTTGTTGCCATTCCGATGAGGATAGCATTATCGCCACTCATCACGAGATCTATGAGTATGATATTGAGGAGTGCAAAGGCTCCTGCAGATGTGAGTAGGAGTGCAAAGTCGGGAGCAATAGATTCAAACATAGTATAGAATTATTAGTACGATTGATATTGTATAGAAATATGAGATAAATCAATGAGACTTTTGACAGATACCAGAAAGAATGATATGATAATTGTAAATAATTATTTTTAATATTACAATATATGTCAGAAATCCTACATCACGAAGAAGATACTCGTCAGGAAGAAATGTGAAAGAAACCTTCATCAGAAGTAAATGGAGCAAAGGTATGAGGAGATACCCCTACAAATGATATTGATACTTCAGATATAAATAAAAAAGAGAAAAAAGATATTCCTGTTGCTAGTATTGCGGATATGCAAATGCAAAAAGAAAAATGAGATAAAAATATGCATCAATTGGCTCAAATAAACCCAAGTGTATTGGCTATACAAGATCATTGACCAGAGGCTATAGCTCAAGCTCATAGTGAAGTACAAAAAGAATGATGGCCTTGTTAGCATAATTCCCCCTCCAATGTATTGGAAGGGGAATTTTCTATGGTATCCTCACACTATCGAGGATTTGACTCGTGATGCTATATGCAGTGACTCACTCACTCATAGAGTCATAGGAGAGCCCGATACGGTGGTCGAGGATATCATGGGAGAGTGATACTATATCTTCTGGAAGCATATAGTCACGACCAGCCATCACAGCTCGGACTCGTCCTGCCTTGATGAGTGCGAGACCTGCACGAGTGGATGCACCATAGGAGAGAATTGGATGAGGAACTGATATTGCTAACTTTCTAGTTGCCGATATGATATCTGAGATATAGTCATAGATTTTTGTATCGACTCGTATATTATCGGCTATATAATTGATCATCTCGATGAGATCTACTATCTTGAATTTTGTTTCAGTTGATTCATCTTTTTTATCCTGAGATCTCATTCTATTACTCTCTGATATATAGATAGCTCGTTCATCCTCTCTACTCGGATAGGTGAGTATGATCCGCATCAGGAATCGGTCGAGTTGAGCTTCTGGGAGTGGGTATGTACCCTCATGTTCCAGGGGATTCTGAGTTGCGAATACGACAAAAGGAGAGGGTAGATCAAGTGTCTTATCTCCGATAGTGACTTTTTTTTCTTCCATGGCTTCGAGAAGTGCTGATTGTACCTTCGGAGGTGTACGATTGATCTCATCAGCCAAGAGAATATGTGTGAATATAGGTCATTTGCGTATCTCGAATTTTCCACTTTGTTGTCTATATATTTCATTACCAGTGAGATCTGATGGAAGGAGATCAGGGGTAAATGATACTCGTCCAGTATCAAGCCCGATTACTCTTGCAAAAGTACGAATAGTGCGAGTTTTGCCGAGTCCAGGAACTCATTCGAGGAGGGCATGTCCACCTGCGAAGAATGTGATAAGGAGTTTTTCTATGATTACATCTTGTCCGATGATTTCTTTTTGGATCTCTTGCTTGATCTGAGAGAGAGTATCATGGATATGAGTGAGAGCAGGATTCATAGAGAAATAATATGAAAAATTGGGATTTTTGCAAAAAAGAAAAGAGTATGATACATTAGATATATGTTTACGAAGAAAGTACAGACATCGCGGGGGGTGAGGGTATTTTTTGATGTGGGTCAACTCCGAGTATGAGCATCAGAATGACTAAAAATATCAGAGAATACCTCTGAAAGCCTAAAAATAGAAATTCCTGTATATGTCCCACCTAAACAAGTATCCCACTATGAATGAGATATAGAAAAATCAGTAATTTCATTATGATCATCAGATGGGCTATGGCCACCACTCTCATTATCAAATAATCTCAATGATTCATGAAGATGATTGCGTATAGAGACATCATCAGGGTGACTGCGTCCACCGAGTGCTGAGAAAATGAAAATAGCTGAATTGGATAGAGATGAGGCATTTTCAAAAGTCTATACCCAAGCATATCTAGACCTCACAGCGAGTATAGAAAAATATAAGATCAAACAAGAGCTCGAAAAAATACAAAAAGAAAATATAGATAGTAATCTATCAGAAGATGGTAAATGAGTAGAAATAAGCCAAGAAAGGCTCGGTGAAATCCAGCAACAAGCTATCAATAAAGCTGGAGAATTCATGCGAGAATATGGAGTAAAGATAAAAGACCTCATTGCTCTACCATGAGCTACTCCTGAAGATATCAATACTCAGATTACAGCATGGCGAAAAGAATTTTTCTCAAAAAACAAAAAACAAGAAATTGAAAATATATCAGAAGAAAATGAGAAATATCAAGATATTGATCCAACGAGCCGGATAGATAATTCGCTTTTTGATGTTTATTCTCAGACACAAGTAGAACATACTAGTGCCACGCAGGAATATATCGAGGCCGTATCTATCTATGATAAGGCAGTCCTTGTGCAGGCTGATCCAAAATGAGAAAAAAACCAAGCTATCTCAGATCAAAATAATCCAGAATTCGTCTGACCACGCCAACAACCGGAGACTCTCGATACCTCTACCGATACACGAACTGCTGTATCCCAGGTAGAGTCTATTGCCTCCTGAGAATCAAAGATATTCCATACTGATGGTGGAGATATGTCTGTGATGAGTACTACTGATGGTAAATATGTATTCCAGATGGGAGATGGAGAATACATGATATGTGACAAGGGCGAGCTCGTATCTACGATACCACTCCTACAAGAGTGTATGCAGACTCCACTTGTTCGCAGACTCATGGCTATGGGGGACACCGCATTCGATATGCTCAGGCAAAGAATACAGACAAAGTATGATCCAAGCGGAGAATCTAAGAATAATCCACAACTCCTCGTGAAATATATACTCAGTGCACTATTCGATATTGCTCTAGGCAGCAAAGAACAGTTATGAGAATGAATTGATGCTATTCCAAGATGAGTATTTGAGCGGAGAGATATCCCACTCGATATGATGCAGTCATCTCTGAGCAGTGTATGAAGTATACAAAAAAAACTTATAGGAGATGAGCTTGATAAAAACGGAGTATTTGACCGAGAACAAAGAAAATTTAATTTAGAAGCACTCTTATCGCGTATATAGCTCCGAGTTGCAAAATAGAGTCTTTTCCCTATAATCCGCATCATACTTTCTGATACGGATTTTTTATGACTACTTTTCCAGATTTTTCTTTCACTCTCGATGCGACCGATGGATTGGCTCGTGCTGGTACCATCACCACTCCTCATGGAGTTATCCATACACCGATATTCATGCCGGTTGGTACTCGTAGTGCTGTGAAGTGAGCGACGATCGATCAAATCGAGGAAATTGGATCTGAGATAATGCTCGTGAATAACTATCATAGCTATCTTCGTCCTGGTTGTGATGTTGTCGAGGCCCTCGGTGGACTCCATCAGTTCATGGATGTAGATATTCCTATCTTGACTGATTCTGGATGATTCCAGGTATTCTCACTCGGACTCGGTATGCAAAATGAGGGGTGAGAAAAGCTTGCCAAGATCACTGAAGAATGAGTCAATTTTAGGTCATATCTCGATGGATCCAAACACTTTTTCTCGGCTGAGAATGTCATGGATATGCAGTGTGCACTGGGTGCTGATATCATCATGGCGTTCGATGAGTGTGCACCAGGTGGTTCAACGCATGAGTATGCTCGCCAGGCGATGGAACGGACACACAGGTGGGCGACGAGATCACAGGCACAGTGGCAAGTGAATGAGACAAAAAGAAAACTCGACGGACGTCATCCACAGGCACTATTCGCTATCATCCAGTGAGTCATCTATGATGATCTCAGGGCTGAGTCATGTCAGTTCATAAAAAGTCTCGATACTCCAGGGATCGCGATCGGTTGACTCTCTGTTGGTGAGTCGAAGGAGGATATGTATCGAATACTTGATGTCCTGGCACCTATTCTCCCAGAAAATAAGCCCCACTATCTCATGGGTGTATGAACTCCTGAAGATCTCGTTGAGGGGATTGCTCGAGGGATCGATATGATGGATTGTGTTCTCCCGACGCGTATCGGTCGACATGGAGAGGCATTCTCCTCATATGGCAACCTGAAAATCGGTGGTGAAAAGTACAAGTTCTCATCTGAGAAGATCCCGATGCTCCCAGGATATGAGACGAGTGTATCGAAGCGATACAAGCTCGGGTACCTGCGACATCTCATCAATGTTGGGGAGGCAACAGGTGGACTACTGCTCTCACTCCATAATTTAGAGTATCTCCTCCTCATAGCAAAAAAATCTCGCGAGGCTATACTTACATGAAAATTCGAAGAATTCAGAAAAGAATTCTGGACTGTATATCCAAAAAAATAGATTTATATAATTTTAGCTATTTTTTCTGAAGCCGTTAACTCTCTTTGAGAGGAATATGCTATATGATGATTAAAGTGGTGTCATATAAAACGAAGAAGTCGTTTTCTATTATTGGTAGTATGAGCATGTCATGGAATGAGATTTGACATCAGAGTCAATTGTTCATTTTTTCTACCAAATAATTCATTCACTTCATTGTCTGTGAGTTTGGAACTATATTTCAGCTGAGAATGCCACTGAGAAAGTCTGCTCGAAAGAATAGGTATATCAGCTATTATTCATGGATATGATAGAGTATGCCAATCTCCATTGGGAAGACGAATTATTCAAAGAATCTGGTTTTCACAGAGGTTCGAAAGATCGATAGTACTATTTTGCAGATCGATAGAATTTTCGACTATTGCTCCCTTTATGATTATATAGTTTGGTTCTATACTAAAAATAGTAGCCATATTTTTAGTATAGATTTCTTTATTTTCAGAGAATTTTCAAGACATACTTTGCATATACGTCTATACTACACTAAATTTCAGAAAAAATCAAAAAATCTCCAACTAATTGCTGAGTTGGAGATCTTGAATACAAATCATACTACATCTGCATCATCATGCCTGTGTTCGTCGCACCTGTGGATACGTATCCCCATGCCTTCATCCATGCTTTCATTTGCTCGATTTCTTTGCCTTGACCAGCGATGATATCTGCCCCAAACCGGACAAGTTCTGGATGCTTGGATCCTGCGAGCATCTTCGCCATGTCGACGGCACCCTGATGATGTGGGATCATTCATTCGAGGAATGCCTTATCGAGAGCATCTCCTGTTTTCCCTGCGAGCATATTACTCATATCTGCCATACTCATCGACATCGGATCGTGAGACATATCCTGAACTGACTGAGTCTGGTATTTATCACAGCCTACCATCTCTGGCATCCTCTGACAATGCTCTGCCATCTTCTCTCTTTTTCATTCCTGTTGCTCTATCATCATCCCGTCACGACGAGAGTACCCATCACGATCCCACTGACCGTGAGTACCCATAGTGATACCAGCTATAAAAGCAGCTACCACGAGGCCGACGGCGATCGCGATACGCAGGGCTGCACCCCAGTTGCACCAGCTACTCTGACATGACGGGGATTTGCTACAACATGCCTTTCCACTACATTCGCATGGATCACACTTGCAGTCGACACAGGCACAAGATTCAGTTTTTTTGGTTACCATAAAAAGAAAAGAAAGAAAATAAAGCTCACTTTTGGAGAATGAGAGAGAAAATAATCAGTTATTTCCTCTCTAATCCCAAAAAGGGATTACCCCTATTAGGGTAGAAGATATATGCCGAAGTATCTCAGTCCTAGAGTATAGGGGATGAATATGGCAACGGTCAGTATACAGGAAATAAAAAGTGCCATCCAGAATCCATATCTCGTAATGAGATATGGGAATATCAGAAACATCGGAAGTGTCGGTATGACATACCAGAAAGTATAATATGCATGAGTAGAGGTTTTTGATATTCATCCTCAGTCTAAATATATCCATATGAGTGTCAACATGCTCATAAGGGGAAGTGAGATGAGGAGTGCACCGAGTTTATCTGATGTTTTCGCTATCTCAGATATGCCCACGATGATTCCAGCGGTGATGAGGTATTTGAAGATGAGATATGTCATGTATTTGAAGAAAGGCGAATAGCAATATCTATAAGTACGCTGCTTATGAGACTATTTTCTATACTCGTTTAGATTCCATAAAAAAATAATGAAACGAAGCTAATACAATAGCCTAAGAAGTATATAAATCACAGGGACATGGAGAGTATATACGAGAAGTACATTTTTTCCAACTATTACCATCCAGTAGAGAGACCTAGGAATATTCCACTTGAGAATATCCAGAGATAATCTGTCCCATAGATATCGAGCAAAGCCATATCCGATAAGATAATATCCGACCCAGGGAATAAGTGGATAATAATCAGCTGAATAAAAGTTGTTTGGTATCCATCCAAAGGGAATGAAGAGAAAAATTTCTGGAAGTATGATCGGGAAATAGTATCCGATAAGGAGAGTCGCTACTCATATATATAGAGTATATTTTGCTATATAACGGAAAAATGGTGATATGAGACTGATAAGAGTAAAGAAATGTATAATTCACCAGAGAATCCTCTGCTCAGGTATGAATAAGAAAGTGATAAAAGATATCAGAAGCGCTATGACCCCAAGCGTCAGTGTTCTTTTGATAAATCAGTGAATCTGAAATCATCTTGTATCTGATAAAAATCAGGATACTCATGCAATGGTAATAAACATGACTGCTACACCCCTTCCTAGGAAAAACCAAAAGTTATCAGAAAAAGGAAGTACATCTCGAAAAAATACATTTTCAAAAAGATAATTGGCATGAAAAAATATCATGCCAATTACTGCGAGTCAACGGAGAAAATCGAGTGAAGAATATCTCATATGCTTGAGTGGAGATTAGATTAGTGATCTGCAAGCATCTTTTTGAATGTCGCTATCTCTGCATTTTGTGCTGAGATGATATCTTTTGCCATCTTCACGATCTCAGGACGTTGACTCACATCGAGGACTTCTTCTGCCATATGTACTGCCCCTTCGTGATGCTTGATCATATCTTCCATAAAGGCATCATCGAGGTCATGAGATGAGAGTTTCGTGAGATCTCGCATCATAGGCATATATTCTGTTTTTAGAGTACTATTTGGATACCAGCTTGTGAGCCACTTTTTCATGGTAGCGGCTTCAGTGGACTGTCCCGATATGATTGCTTCTGCTATTTTTTTGAGTTCTGCATTTTCAGTTTTTGCTACGATGATTTTTGCAGTATCTATAGCTTCCCTATGATGAGGGATCATATTGACGATGAATTCTTCCTCAGAAGCGGCACCCATATGCATCATCTCACCTGTCATGGTTCCCATATCCATACCCGCCATAGCAGGCATAGTATCTGGAGTTTTTGTGGGAGTAGGTGTCGTAGCTACTGGAGCTGGGGTGGGAGTGATACTTGTAGTTGTTTTATTTGTACAGCTTGCGAGAGCGAGAGACGAGAGGACTATCAGTCCGAGGATAAGAGGAGTTTTCATAATTCAAATGGAGTGAGAGAATAAAAAGAGTGGAACGAATTTTGATTTCACGAACGGAATGTAGAATTAAGAGACCGAAGGGCTCATAATATAACCAACAAGATATGATTGAAAGAAATTATGGATCCATAGGAGAAAAATAAGAATATAAAAACTTATTCGACGATGTAGGTATTTGTATCTATTTTGTGACTGAATCCCCCACGGTAGTATCTGTAGAAAATACCAGGACGAAGGAGGAGCTCTATGAGTGTGGATACAAAGAGTCACCAAAATATCACAGTGGCTATTGGTGAGAGCATCTCCTTTCCTGCATCAGAGGCTCCGAGTACGAGTGGCAGAAGTCCGAGAATCGCTGAGAGTGCCGTCATCGAAACAGGGACGATGCGTTCGAGGGATCCTTTGAGGATGGTATTTTTATCGAAAGGGAGTCATTCTTCGAGACAGAGGTGCTTGTAGTGGTCGATGAGCATGATACCGTTTCGTGAGACTATACCCATCAGAGCGATGAATCCGACAAGATGAGCCGTAGACATGACACCTCCAGTGAGCCATACTCCGATCATCCCTCCGAACCATCCAGTGATAATCCCGAGAAATATCTGAAGTACGAGTACTACGCTTGCGAAGTGCCAATAGAGGACTCCAAAGAGAGTTATGAGTACTCCGATAGATATGATCGTGAGAAGTCTGGATGACTCTTTCTGAGCTGCGTAGAGTCATTCATAGGATACTCTGTATTCTTTCGGGATACTTAGAGTAGCAACCTTCGACTTGATGTCATCGACGACTGATACAATATCACGATTCTCTGTATACCCCGAGATAACTATACGACGCTCTGAGTTCTCATGATTTATGATATTTCGAGCTTTCGAGAGGGATACATTGGCGACACTTCCGACAAATATACTCCTCCCCGGAGAGAGTGAAAGTGGGATACCTCTGATCGCCTCTACTCCATTAGTCCAATTTCATGGAAACTTGAGTATCACAGGATAGGAGTTCTGTCCGTCGATGACTCGTGCGACTTCTTTCCCTCAGATTCCGACATCGAGGATAGACTTCACCTCTGTATAGCTGATATTCTGAGAGATGAGAGTAGAAGTGTTTGGACTAATATCTATACTTGGGACTTTTGTCTGCGGTTCGAGACTCACATTAAGCGTTCATTCGACGGTATTTGTCACTTCGAGTATTTCTTTTCCGAGTCGTTCGAGTTCATCGAGATCAGGACCAAAAATCTTTATCACGAGTGGAGCACGGATACCTGAGATGATTTCTTCAACTCGATGAGTGATCGGTTGACCGATACCGATAACAGCGACTTTCTTGTATTCAGCGATGATCACATTGATTTCTTTGTATATTCGGTCTTTGTCTTCGGTCGTGACTTCTGGGAGAAGGGCGACTTCGATCTCAGCATTATTGGATCCCTGAGCATGTGCATCAGCATCAGCTCGTCCGAGGATTGCTCCTGCTCGTCTTATGCCTTCGATTTTCACGAGTTTTTCACTGAATTCTTTTGCTATACCGATGGTATAGTCGAGAGAGCTTCATGGTTTCGTGGTGATGGAGATGGTATAGCTCGATTCATTGAATGCTGGGAGTCACTCCTGTCCTGCCATCATATATCAGAAGATAGTAAATGGGATAGAGATGAGAGCGATGAGAAGAGCGAGTTTCGGATTCCTGAGACTCCAGAGGATTGGTTTTTTTGCCAATGTCTTGAGTCTATGGGTAAACCATGTATCCTCTTCGATATGTCCATGTCGTCTCTCGATCCATGATGGAAGGAGATAACTACAGATAACAGGAACAAGGGTCACTGCTGTCACGAGTGACATGATCATCGAGATCATATATGCCATACCGATCGGAGCGAGGATCTTGCCATCGATACCTGGGAGCATGAGAAACGGTATAAATACGATGAGCTGGAGGACGGTCGCATAGACCACGCTTCATCTGACTTCTTTCGAAGCTTCATATATGACCTTGAGTGGATGGATACGTTTATCCTCAGGTTGGAGAGCATTGAGGCGAAGTCGTCTAAAGATATTCTCCATATCAACTATAGCGTCATCTACGAGTTCTCCTATAGCGATCGTGAGTCATCCTAGTACCATGATATTGATCCCGATTCCGAGGATATAGAATACTATCCCCGTCAAAATGAGGGTAATCGGTAAAGATACCATTGTGATAAATGCTGTACGAGCATTCATGAGAAATAGTACTACGATAATAGCGACTATGATAGCCGCATCTCGAAGAGCCTCTTCGACATTGGTGAGTCACTTCTCGATGAACCAAGTTTGTCTGAAAATGTCATCATGGAGTATCATTCATTTTGGGAGATCCTTTTGTATTTCAGTGAGCTTCTCGACGATTTTTGCTGAGAGATCGACGGTATTTACACTCGGGACTTTCGATATACGGATGATAACTCAGGGAGTTCCATCGATGAGAGCATCTCCTCGTCTCTGACTATTGAGCCCGACATCCACTGTTGCGACATCTCTGAGTACTCCTCCGTCTGGAAGTGAGGTTGATCCGATTTTCTCTATAGTATTGCTGATGGGTTTGAGATTGATCGGGAACTCAGAAGTTGCTGTGAGAGCTATTCCTGCTCATCCAGGATTCGTGATCTGTGAGAGTGATGATTCGAGACTTGCCATGGTGATACGTCTTGTCGTGAGCTTCGCAGGATCGACAGAGATAGTGTACTGAGGAGAGGAGCCTCCCATGATGAGGAGATTCGAGATACCAGGAACTGTCGAGAGAGACTGACGAAGAGTCGTCTCTGCATAGACTCGGAGATCTGACTGAGACATCTTGGTCCCACTGCTCGTGAGACCGATCCACATGACCTCTCACATGAGAGCCGCTTCTGGAGCGACCGTCACATCAGCTCAGGCAGGGAGTCCGAGAGAGGCGATTTTCTCATAGACTTTTTGACGATTGATATTGATACTACTTCACCAGTCGAATTCGACATTTATCACGGATAGTCACTGAGCTGAGCTCGATCTCACAGCATCGACACTTGCTATGGTTCTCATCGTTCGTTCGAGTGGAAGAGTGACGAGCTTCTCGACATCTTCTGATCCGAGTCACTCAACCTCCACAAATATGGTGACACGGGGACGGTTGAGGTCTGGGAGGACATCTATGGGGAGCTTAGTTAGGCTATAGAGACCACCTATCGTCACGATGACATAGAGTACTATGACAAGAAGGCGTCTATTGAGTGCCCACTTTATGAGTGCATTGAGCATATATATTATGGGTTAGAGGATATGAGTTTTGTGACGTCCATACCATCTTTCCATTCTGACTTTCAGGCGTCAGTGACGATCATATCTCCTGACTTAAGTCACTCAGTAGCAACTATCTTTTCTCAGATGATTTCTCGACTGATTTTCCATTTTTTGAGAGTGGTACCACTGATCACTTTATAGATGAAGAATTCACCATTTTCTATGGTGATAGCAGTCTTCGGAATTTCGATAAATGATGTTTTTGATAGTCCTGTTTTGACGACTCGTACCTGGGTTCCTATAGGATAATGTGCACTCTCGAAAGTCGCTTCTACAGAAATTGTCTGCGTATCTTTATTCACTGAAGATGAGAATCGTACTATTGTCCCGAGAGTTTTCTCACTATCGAGTCCAGGTAGACTGATCTGGAGAGACTGTCCATTAGCGATACTCGCATAGTCGGATACAGGGACTTCGAATCTCACGAATACTGACTTCGTAGAGCTTGCTCAGGCAATGTCAAAAAGTGGAGTCGTGACATCTATTGTCTGTCCGATAACGATATTTTTGCGTGAGATGATCCCATCGAATGGTGCTATTGCGTAGCTTGTTCGAACTGTATTCGCGATAGCAGAGAGTGCTGATTTCTCTCCACTGAGGCGACTCTCTGCTCAGATCTTGGCACTTTCTGCATCGATCCGTATTTTTTCGAGATCTACTTGCGTGATCGCCTGATCCCCATCGAGTGAGGCTATATCTTTTTTCTTATTTGCCTCAAGAAGTGATCTCTCTGATTCGAGGAGTTTCATCTCTTGTTCGAGTCCGATGAGATCCGCACTTGCCTGAGAGTATACTCCCGAGGCTGTCGCACTCACTGACTTGGTTCCGTTCGTGAGCTCTATGAGTTTGGATTCTAGTATGATGATACCATCAGTACCTGATAAAAGATTCAGAAGACTTTTTTTATTAGTAGCATAATTACCGATATTTGCTGATATGATCGCATAGATAGTATTCGCATCATTGATAGCACTTTCGAGTTTTGGGAGAATAAGAGAGAGATCCATACCTGTGCCTTCCGTACTCAGTGGGTATGAGAGGAGTATATCTTTCATATTTTTATGAAATCTCTCAGGTATATCAGTGATTCTCTGGCGATCAGCTTGTCCAAGACTTCACCAGTTCGTATTGTATCCCCAGTATTTATCATAAGAAGTACTATTGAGCCCCAATTGATTGCGATCTCCAGAGTAGAATATTTCGAGGAGACTAGCAATAGCCTCATTGGTCTTACCGATGAGATATTTTCGGGCTGTTTCTTGTTTCTGAGTGTTCTCAGCGATCGTCGCACTACTCGCGATCTGACTACTGGATATGACGACTCACCTGGCTTCGAGCTGTGCTCGCTGACTCGCTATCTTCGCATCGAGTTGCTTCTTCTGGACATCATAGGATATATCGAGAGCTTTTTTCTTCACATCATAGGCTCGGGCTATTCCTCCTGTCGGACTTGCGATCGTGCTGGTTATATATTCGATCTTTTTCTTCGCTCCCATGAGATCACCTTCTGCTATCGCTATATCAGCTCGTTTCTGAGCGAGGAGTGCGATGATCTCTGGAGTATTCGTCGGTGAGTTGATGACGGCGATTTTTTGTCACTTCTTGACTGCATCTCCGAGAGATACAAGCATCTCAGAGACGATACCACCACGCGAGGAGAATATAGAGCCATATTCATCAGAGAGAATAGTACCTGGATAGGTAGGAATCGAGAGGGTCGCTATATCTGAGCTCCCGAGAGTCGTGAATGTCGCTCATGAAGTCGTCACTATAGCAGTCTCGCCGAGCTTCTCAGCGGCTTCATCGCCGTGTCCACCGTGTGCCATCACGAGATAGCTTCCCACCAGAGAGGCGAGGAGTCAGGTGATAGTGAAATATAAAACATTTCGTTTGATTGTCATAAAAATGGTAATAAAAAAGTACAAAAAAATTCTATACCAAAAAGGTATACAAAAAAATTTGTACTTTTTAGACCAATAATATCATCTCACCTATAAGCAAGTGTCCAAATGATTCATTCGGTGATCATGGATAATAGTGTGCATATCTATCTTCATCGAAAGTACTCGCTACGCAGATATATTCTCCATAGAGTGAATCTGCTATATCGGAAACATCGAGTGGACTGAAGTATATATCACGAGACTGAAATATGACACTACTTGTTATATCTGAACCAGAGCAATGTGATGGTTCTGGTGAGCCGGATGTCTCTATGATATGAGTTTCTCGTATCTTGCCATGCGTATGCTCTACGACGATCTCTCTCTCTCCATTGCTACTCGCATGAACCAATGCCATATTTCCAAAAAGAAATAGAGCAAATAGGAGGCAGAGAGAGATGAATTTCTGGAGAAACTGATACATAGATCGATAGTAATAAAAACTTATAAAAATGCAAAGATTATTTATATTTTTCACATCATCGCATTTCTGGCATCATCTTACAGTGTTCACGCATAGCATCATCGGCACCAGGAGGCGTTGGCATCATTTCAGAAGACATGATAGTATTTTCATCCATTAGCATACCGCTCATATCATCTCCCATAGAGTCCATATTCATAGCTATATTTGGAAATGTGATCATAAATAATATCATCACGATCATCACTCCATTTTCGAGGAGAGTGACTTTTGTCATCGGAAGTTTCCAATAAGTACCCATACAAGCACAGGATATATTCTTTCTAGAAGAGATCGCTTTGTAGGCACTGATAAAACCAAGGATTGAAATAATTAGAGCAATAGTATTTGTAGGAGAGATATATCGCATAGAGGTGTCTCATATGTATATCCCTCAGAGAATAATCTCGATAAATGGATAGACATATCCGTATCATCTCCATTTTTTAGCGATGATGTCATATCATGAGAAACTCATGGCAAAGCTCGGTAGATCTATGAGCTTTAGTACTCCGAAAGAAATAAACCATACACCCATGAGGTACATCATAAATACCTGCGAAGGGAATATATAAGTCAATATCAAGCTCGATAAAAGTACTAAAATAAGAAGGATATAGAGGGGAAGAAGAGAATCTTTTTTTTCTATTGGGAGACAACAGTCCTTTGTTTTCATATGTTTTTTAGTTATTGATAAGAAAGAGTTATTTGCGTGTCGCGACATCCCAAGTTCGTACGAGCTCTTCGATAAAAGCTCCTTGTTCAGGATGATTATTTGCGAGCTTGGTAGATCCACAAGAGGCGAGATGGTGTTTGAGGAGTTCACGATTGAGCGACTGGAGGAGTCACATAGCTGCGTTCACCTGATGAGCGATATCTGCACAGTAGGCGTCCGCTTCGATGAGTTCTGCGACTTTCTTGAGAGTTCACTCCGCTTTGCGGATGCTCGTTTGGAGCTTGGATTTGTATGGAGTCATAGATTGTGGATAGCATTTGGAGGCATCTGCGAGAGTCGAACTCGCCTAGAGAGCTTTGCAGGCTCCTGTATGACCGCTCTACCAAGACGCCGAAATATGAGAAAAATATATTGAAAAACCCTATGATTTCAGTATACTCAGAATTACCTTGTCAGAGGTAGTCCCACATCCGTGGGATTTTTTATAGACTTATGCTTTGCAGCATGCACAGCATGTAGTTTTGCAAGAGCAATTCTCACAATTACATGTCGTGCAGCAGCACTTTTTCTCGTTCATAAATAGTTATTATTATGAGTATACCTAACCATAGGGTATGGTTACTTTATCGATAAAAAGAAAGAAAGCAAATCTATTTTGAAAAACTGAATTTAAATTAGTTAGATACCATTATCACTTATTGCCTTGAGGACATTTTGCAGAGCTTCTTTGCAGGCTATCTGATCTGGTGGAGTTGCTCTCAGTGCTTTTAGTGCGGTATCAATAGTTCCATCGACGATATGCCAGTCACTCGGTGATCGGGGTTTGAGTCCTGCCTGAGCACCATCCCATGCGAGCTCGAGATCCTTGATTCGTGTTGTGCCTCCGGAGAGATCATTTTTGTCTACGAGTGCGAGCGTATCTGCTACTATAGTACGAAATGATGAGAGATCCCCGAGCTTGTGTGATGCTGTCTGTGTAGTTGACCTTGTATTGTTTGTTGGTTGATTCTGGAGTGAGCAACTACTATAGATGAGTGCCATAACCAAGAGACTGCAACCGATAAAAAGAGTTTTCATATATGAGTATGATTATAGATGTAAAAATTATTTTTTTCTATGAAGAGAGTTATATTGTATCTGAGAATAACCGACGAGCGAAATGATAGCCGTCAGAAATACTATACTCGTCCACATAGCCCCGATTCAGAGCCCCCCGTACTCATGAGCTTGTGTAAAGAGATCTCCGAGTGCAGCTCCGAATGGTCGTGTCAGTATATACCCTATCCAAAATGTGAGAACAGCATTGCCCCCGAGTCGCCAAGCAAAATATGAGAGAGCTATCAGTATGCCAAACGAGAGAGCACCGAGGCTGAATCCAAGTGATAGTGCCTCAGTCGCGAGATCTCCCGTCGCAGTCCCGAGTGCGAATGCACAGAGAATAGCTCACCAATAAAATAATTCTCTTTTTCTGGTATTGATCGCATGGATAGAGAGAGTACGCTCTTGCATATACCAAATCCAGAAAACAACAGCAAGGATAACAGAGAATATGGCAGTGCTGATATAGAGACTCACTCCGAGCTTATCGGTGAGGATATCCGTGATCTGTGTGCCGACGATACTGACGAGTACGACACATACCCAGTATATCGCTGGACTGTAGAGTTTTTTGCGTATCTGTAGAGTCAGCATGGCGACGAGGAGTGACATCATCACTACACTGGTGAGTACTTGTCAGAATCATACTCCTACAGCGAGAAAATCAGCAACGGTCTCACCTACTGTGGTTGAGAGAATTTTTATGATCCAGAAACCAAGTGTAATCTCTGGGACTTTACTCAGAAGAGTTCACAGAGATGGAGAAGATGATGCCATAGGGAGAAAAATAAAGAATAAAGGTTTTTAGTAGCTGTCTTCGAGAGCGATGCGTTCGAGTTGATATTTCTTCCTATGAGTATAGGCACTATGTACTACAAATATGACAAGTATAGCGAGGAGTACTGCGGATGAGCCCATCGTCCCGAATGCGAGTCATCACTTCTCATGTGACTTCGTCATGAGGTCGCCGAAAGTTGCACCAAATGGTCTCGTGAGAACGAATGCTATCCAGAAGAGGAGTACTCCTGAGATTTTTGTATAATAGTGAGCAACTATTGTTAGTGCAATCAGGCTTCCGATCAGGAGTATTCCGCCACCGAAACCGAAACCGAAACCAGAGCTATCTGCGAGAAAGTCTCCGAGTGCAGTCCCGAGAGTATTGGAAAATAATATCGCTACCCAGTAGAGTGCTTCGATCCGAGTGGTACGGATATTGTGTACATCGAGAGTCGCTCATGAGCGTTTCCAGAATGTGAATATAGCAATCAGGATAGTTATGAGAATTGCCGATCCAGTCGCATACCCGAGTCCGAGAGTACGATCCATATAGTCTGACATCGTCGTTCCTGCCGTACTCGTTGCCAGTATAACTGACCAGTAGAGCCATGGATGATGACGCTTCACCATGAGCTGGGCTATGAGGACGATGACAAATATACTCATCAGTATGAGCGTGCTTGTCGCATATCCGACTCCGAGAGTCTGAGCCAGGAGATCACCTGCGGTCTCACCGAGAGTGGTCGCTGCGATCTTCATGATCCAGAAGACGAGAGTAATATGGGGGAGTTTATTGAGAGCCCGATCGAGGAGCGAGGACATAATGTGATGAAAGTAAGGTTATATAACAAATCTATTCTATCTATTACACCCATAATACTCTATTGCTCAGTAGGAGTAGGTATTATGAGTGCCGAGGATGGAGAGAATATGACAAGACCGATCTATATTCTATTAAGTGAAGAAATATTATTTCCCATCGTGATCTCGATCATTTGGATCGTTTTCATTATTAGGACTTTCTGTATCACTCGCTTTATTGGCATCGTTTTCTTCTTTTTCTGTTTTGAGAATAGTTCCTTTTACTGGATCGATTTTGACATCAGTTCCATTGCTGAGAGAGACAGTATAGATAACTACACCATCTTCATCTTTCGTCTCGAATCCTGTGACGGTAGTACCTGGATTGGCAGTAAGAGCGATCTGAGTCACTGCAGCTTCAGAGAGTGATCCTGCAGGGAGAGCGATAGCATCATCTTGAGTTTCAGTCTTTTCTTCATTAGCTATAGTAGTATCTGGAGTATCTGCGACTTCCTTATCAGGAGTATTTTTCTGTATACTGACAGCTTGTATCCCTAGAGTCTGAGACGAGGGGATCATATGAGGGATTGCGGGATTGCTGGTAGCAGCAAATGATGTGAATCCGATCGATCCTGCGACTGCAAGACCTGTGAGAGCGGAGTAGACGAGTTCTTTTCGCATAGAGTGTATTATTAAAAATAAAATAGAGTGATTGAGGATCCCCACTCTCTACTACGAAATAGGGAGAAAATTTCTTTCAATTTTCTTTTGACTTTATATTACATATTTGTAATATAAGAATATTACAAATTCATAATGAACGATCTCGAAGCTCGTGCTACTGAAGTAGCAAACATCCTGAAGCTCCTCGCTCACCCAAAACGCCTCATCATACTGTGTGAACTCTCAAAATGAGCAAAAACTGTCACAGAAATCCAATCTCACCTCCGTATATCTCAGTCACAGATCTCTCAGTTTCTTGCTCGTATGAAAAGAAATGGTCTCGTACAGAGCGAGAGGGTCGGGATGTGTATCAAATATAGTATCTCTGATGCTAAAATATCTCATATACTCATAGAGCTTGCTCATACATACTGCAATCCTTCATCATAATTTTTATGGAAAATACATTTCTCTCAGCTTTTATCGGTGGTATCATCATATGAATATCTGCACTCATCTATTCTGGAGTACTCGGTAGAGTGATGGGGGTCTCTGGGATACTCAAGTGAATCATCTCACAGAAGAAAGATGATATTTTTTGGAGATATACTTTTTTCATAGGGCTGATCGGTGGGGCTGTTCTATATCGCATATTTTATCCAGAGACCAGGGTACATCTCCCAAGATATGATAGCCTCGCGCTCGCGGTTCTCGCTGGTGGACTCGTAGGCATATGAGTCACCCTTGCCAATGGATGTACGAGCGGTCATGCTATATGTGGTATTTGACGACTCTCTCTGCGATCTTTTGTATCGACATGTATTTTCCTCGGGATGGCATTTTCGACCAACATAATTCTTCACTATATCACTCTCTATGTCAGATAAACTCGTCTCACTCACTGCTGGTGGGCTCTTCGGATACGGACTCTCTCTTTCTGATATGATATCTCCCGCTAGAGTTCAGTGATTTTTCGATATTCTCTGAGACTGGGATCCTACACTCATCTTCGTGATGATCTGAGCCCTGATGGTATCGATACCTGGTCACTATCTCTTATCGAGAAAGTCTCGTCCACTGCTCGCAGAAAAATGGCACTTTCCCTGGGAAAAGAAAGGCACCATAGATAAAAAACTTATCTATGGATCGATATTATTCGGCATTGGCTGGGGACTCGCTGGTCTCTGTCCTGGCCCAGCTATCGCGAGTCTGATCTATGGGAATATGTTTTCTATCGTATTTATCATAGCGATGCTTATCTCGATATGAGCTACCCAGAAGTATCTCTCACACTAATATCTTCACTAGAAATCTCATGTATAGAAAAATACCCGCACATGCTCTCGAAGATGTCATCAAAAATAATCTCAATATAGAACTCATCGATGTCAGAGAAAAACATGAATGGGATATGGTACGGATACCACAGGCACGACTCGTACCAGCTTCGTCATTTATGGATCATATAGATGATATCGACTGGACGAAGGATGTCTATATCCTGTGTCGAAGTGGTGCGCGGAGTGGTCGCATATGTGGACTCCTCGAATGAGTCTGAAAAAAGGCTATCAATGTAGATGGGAGTATCCGCGATCTCTATCATACTGGATCGCCTCTTCTTTTTATCACTGAGCAATTTCACGAAGAGTATCTCACATAGACTTCCTCTTCTATCCTATAAATACAATCTTGCTTATGAAAGAAACTTCATATATTTTTCGACAGCTCTTCGATGTCACGACATCCACATACTCCTATATCATCGGTGATCCTCTCTCGCGATCTGCTCTCATCATCGATCCCGTATATGATCATATAGATCGTGATCTGAGGATTCTTTCTGAGCTCGATCTCCATCTGACTCATATATTCGATACTCATATCCATGCTGATCATGTCACGGGATCTGGCACTCTTCGTGATCGGACAGGCGCTCAGATCGTCATGTGAGCAGGTGCTCATATCTCATGAGTAGATATCACCCTCAATCATGGATCTACGCTCCAAATGGGTGGAATCGAGATAGAGGCACTCGCTACACCTGGTCATACAGATGGATGTACGACATATAAAGTCGGTACTATGCTCTTCACATGAGATACTCTTCTCATTAGAAAAACTGGTCGTACTGATTTCCAATGATGATCTCCAGAGAAGCTCTATCACTCTATCAGAGAACATATCTATACGCTCACCGATGAGACACTCATCTATCCAGGACATGACTATCAGTGACTCACAGTTACTACAGTTTGAGAAGAAAAGAACTATAATATTCGAATCAATATGAATACAAGTCTTGAAATATTTACCGATACTATGAATAAGCTCGATCTCCCGTATCCGAAGTATATAGATATGGCACTCCCAGCGAATAGGAGACTCTGAATTACTCAATGATAATATATTCTACTACGGATGGGCCTATTTTTTCTTTCAATTTTCTTTTAGAGATATATTTTTCTCATCCATTGTATGATAAATTGATTGATCTTCCTAAATATGACAGTGTTCTTTATCATAAAAACAGTATATCCTGCAAATATACCCACCACTATACCTCAGAGAATATCGAGAGGGTAGTGAACACCTCCGACGATACGAGCAAGAAACATGATAATAAAAAAAGGTAGCAAATAGTAGAAGATTTTTCTATACCCAAATAGGAATATAGCTACCAGAAAAGCTGCCCCTATAGTTGCATGATCCGATGGAAAACTATTATCTGGAATATGCGAAAGGAGAAATACTCACTTATTTTGTAGAAATACAAGGGGTCTGTCTACATGTATAAACTGTTGTATTATAATCACTAAAACTCCTGCGAGAATATCCGTATACAATATAACAAGAAGCTTCTCTTTGATTGCCACATTTTGCTGCAGAGTGGCAAATATCCAGTATCCTATGAGGAAAAGCGGGATCGAAAAAATCGGAACATCTGCAAGATAGGGGAGTATATTTCTGATGATACTATGTTCAGCAAAAGTATTGAGAAAGAGAGAGATACCATGATTCCAAGTGAGAATATTTTCGATCATATGGATAGAATTACTTATGAATATGCGTTTTCTTCACATTCTGATACTCGATATATGTCAGTATTGCCACTATTATATCTATGATGATGAGTCCGATCATCCAGAGTGATCATGACTCTATATAGAGATACACTTGATAGAATGTAAATCCTGAAAATACTATCAATGCAAATGGGTATGCCCAGTATCGTTTTTTGAGGATATTATATCCGATGAAAAATTTGATAATTCCATGAGAGATGAAATAGAAAGCGATAAAATGCTGAGTCGATATCGTGAGTCACTGGAGAGAGTCCAAGAGAAATCGAGAGACCATAGCTTGCTGATCTTCGATAAGCTCCTCTTGTAGATATCATCACACAAGTCAGTAAAGACTCTCTCGGGTGAATAAAAGTGCCATGACTCATATAGCGATTTGTATCAATCACTC
>JAYVUT010000007.1:0-135682 GCA_043787675.1 Candidatus Altimarinota bacterium
GATGATTTTTCATTCACTGTATCTGCTCAGCCAAATGCTCAGTCTCCAGCAGGTAACTACAATGATGTTGTGGTACTTACTGTTACTGGTAACTTTTAATATACCAGCAAAAAGCAAAAAGTCCTCACGATCTCGTGTGGACTTTTTGCTTTTTGTACTGGGATAGATATATTTATGGGTAATTACAATTATATGACAAAAATACTACTTTCTGTTCTCTTTTTTATCACTACTGTATCTCCAGTTCTTGCTCTCGGAGCTGGTGATAGACTCGATCTCGCTATCACTCCAATTCGAGCAGATATCCTCGTATCTACTGGAGCTACTACAACAGGATCACTCACACTCTACAACAACTCAGATCAGTCATACTCATTCCGTATGAGTGCAGAGGATTGTACAGCAACAGCAGACTATCGAGCTCCGCTCTGTACTCCCGTGAGTACTACTTGATCTACAGTAGCATCGTTAGCAAGTTGGATATCATTTGATACGATGACACTCTTCCCTATTGGACCAAAATCGAATAGAACCATATACTATACGATAAATACACCAGCCAATGCTGTGCCAGGATGACATTATGGGGCGATATTTTTTAATAGTCCAGAAAATGGAAATGGTGGAACTATTTCTATGAATCGTCGTATCGGATCTCTCCTACTCGTGACTGTACCTGGTAATATTGTAGTTGCTCCTGAGTTCGGAAGTATGCTCATCGATACTCATGGTGGAGCAAGCCCTTCTGGATCTAACGTAGGACGTGACTTTTGGAAATTCAGCCAATCAGGGAGCATCATCGATCGCTTGCGAGATACATCAAACAAATTCGTAATGATATTCTCAGATCCGATAGGATATCAATCTATTATCGATACTCTCAATCCGTTCTGGACTATTCCAAAACTCGAAAGTGCCCCTCCTACTATAACAAATAATCCTACTCCCCAAGTAGGAAATACTCCTCCCAAGGATCCAATAATCTCACTTGGTCTCCCTGTAGAAAATAAAGGAACAATACATATCATACCTGAGGGTAAGATCACACTCTATACCGATGATGGTACACAACTGCTGCGTATCGGAAAAGAACTCATCAAAAATGAAAATGGAGCTATTGTGGGAGAAAAAATAGTGGACTATCTCACTATCAATGAAGAAAATGGAAATGTACTCCCAAGTACGAATCGTACATTCATGATGGATTGGTATGGATTTGCAAGAGAAAATATCGGACCCGATGGTAAAGTATATATCAGCTATGAGACTCCGAGTCAATACTATTCTCGTATAGCTCGTGAAGAGAGCGGGTACCTCTATCCATGGGACAAACTCGCACTCGTAAATATGACTCGTGCACTAACTGCTCGAGTTGATCTCTCCTATATGGACCCTGTCACAAAGACAATAGTATCTCGCAACTATGATCTCCCGATGCAGATCCAATCAGATGAGATAGTGAAGACATACAATACAGGACTCCTGACTCCGATAGTCATCATCGGCCTCATATGGTGGTGGATAGTCATATGGAGACGTCGTGGATATCACTATAATAGTCACAATACTCTCATAGCCGAGGACGGTGATGACGAGATAGCAGTACTCGAGAGGGCTCGAGCTGTCATGTTTGCCCGAGAGGCAAGTCGAGCTACTCAGATAGCCAAAAAGAAACCAATCAAAAAATCCTCAACGAATACAAAAGCTCCAATAAAAAATCCTACTCTCACAAAAGAGGCAAAAGTCTCTATAAAAAATGAGGAGATATCAGGGGTTCCAAGTCCAAACATAGCTAAAACGAAAAGGAATATGGCGAAAAAACCGACTCCAAAAACCGTAACAGAGAAATCTGTTGAGTAGCATATACTCATCCAAAAAATAATATCCCAACTCGCTGGGATATTATTTTTTGGATTTATTGGATTTAGACGAGCTCTTTCACATTTTTTATTTTGGTACATTCCATCCCTTTTGGGATCTTACCATCATAGCTCGCTGGGATGACTGCATGGGTGAATCAGAGTTTATGAGCCTCCATCAGCCTACGATCGAGGAGCATGACATTTTTGACGACTCCTGTGAGTGATACTTCCCCGAGATAGATAGTTTTTCCGAGTGGCTTTTCTCGCTTGCTACTCGATATCGCAGCGATACAAGCCAGATCAACTCCAGGTTCAGATACTTGGATACCACGAGCAATATTGAGATAGGTATCATAGTCTTCGAGTTTCACACTCGTGAATTTGCTCATGACTGCAATCAGGAGATCGAGTTTGCCCTGAGAGAGACCACGAGCTGATCTCTTGGGATACCCGAACTTGGTATGTGTCGTGAGTGCCTCAATCTCGATGAGGATAGGTCGATTGCCCTCTATGGTGAACGTAAGAGCTGATCCTGAGAGTACTGTCCCATCAGAGTCGATGAACTCCATACCAGGATTCGGGATATCGATGAGTCACCGTTCCTCCATACGAAACAATCACACGCTATCCGTCGGACCGAACCGATTCTTCAGGGCTCTCAGTATACGATAGTTCTCCGTACGAACTCATTCGAGAAATAACACTACATCTACAAGATGCTCGAGCGACTTGGGCCCACCGATCGATCCATCCTTGGTCACATGTCCGATGAGGATGATAGATTTTTGCATTTTTTTGGCTATATGCATACACATCTCTGTCATGATACGAATCTGAGATATACTCCCTGGGGATCCATCGATAGAGGATGATGAGAGGACTGAGAGTGAGTCGATGATGATGATACTCGCTGTTGATCTCTCTATAGTGACAAAAATCGAGTCCCAATCAGACTCCGTCAATAGTGATATATTCGAGTGACTGACACCGAGACGGGCAGCTCGTGCACTGATCTGTCAGATATGCTCCTCTCCAGATATATAGAGTACTGCTTGATTGCGACTCGCATACCACTCACTCATCTGGAGTGCGAGTGTCGACTTACCTATTCCAGGCTCACCTGAGAGGAGGATGAGTGATCCGGCAGAGAGCCCACCTCACAATACCGCATCGAGTTCACCTGATGAGCTCGGATATCTTTCCATCTTATTGGTTGTATTGAGTGGATCAATACCCTTGGTTTCTATTACTTTTCCAGATCATATTTTACTCTTTCATTTTTGTACAGTTGACTCATGGAACGTATTCCACTCACCACATTTCGGGCACTTGCCTACCCATTTTGGTGATGTCTCAGAACATGATGAACATATGAACATAGCAATTAGTATTATGATAATTGGTATTGATTATATCAATACTTATATTTTTAGCAATTTGAGATTTAGGATATTTTGTATGAGATTATCTGAATATAAAATAGTAATAATAGCGACTAGTAGAGTTATAATTAAACTGATACTATGTATGAATTTACAAGTAGTAAAATACGAGATTACCATTGTTGTCATAGAGGAGACGTCATTGGAGATCATCGAGAGATCAGGTGTCTGTTTATTGGAAAAAATGGAAACGGGAAAGAACACCTTTTTGGGGTGCTATTTCTCTATAAATTCTATTTTGTCTTATTAAAACAGTATTGAACATTATAGCTAATAACTCTAAATCCTGTCCTCAAATTGAATATTCCTTCTTCTTTCCATTCTTATCAATTGAACTTATATTAATAAATTTATGTGCTCATCAAAAACCTCACCAAATATCTAAACTTCTAGCAACTAATTCTACAAAGAAATAATTTCCATTCTTTATATCTTCAAGGAGTTGTTTTTCTTTACCAAATTTATCCACATAATTAACTGGACTATTCGCCACATAACTATACAGATTCACATTATCCCGCATACCTATTGGATCTCTAGAGATGAATCGTCAGAGATTCGCATCATAGTAACTTGCTCTGAGATAATACAAGTTGATCTCTCTGTCATACTCTCTCCCTGTGTAGAGTCTAGTGTTATTGATTACAGATTTTAATGAACTGACTGGTTTGTATACTCCGAGATTATTCTTTTTGAATGCTTTACCGAAGACAGTATAGCTATATTCATCTACTATAGCTCCAGTACTACTTGTGATTCTCACTACTGATCATAAGTGATCTTTCTCATAGTAGTAGGTGTCATTCGTAAGTATCTGGTAGGCTTGTCCTACTTTCTTGTATGTCGTAAGACTCATGCTCACTATATCATCCACTCCTCTTGCTCCATAGATATACTCTCGTAGTTCTTTCTTCACTTTCACTCATGAAGTCGGATTCACTGTGCTCATGGTTTCTTCGATCACATCTTGTCATGAGTACACATACTCTATGAGTGAGTTCCCTACTTTCTTGCTGACTCTTCTCCCGAGAGGGTCATAGGAGAAATAGAAACGCCGAAAAGAACTCGTGGAGCACTGACGAGAGCAACAGATAGAAAAATGAGAAGATGTGTTTTGTGGAAACAAATTTAAATAGTATGAATTTTACTATTGGAATAAAAATGATTCTATTTTGCTTCTTTTCTCATTTTTTTTATGAGCTTATATATAAGGATACATGTGATATAAATAACAGCAACCAAGAGTTTTAGCCATAATCATAAAACAGAATCGCTATCGAATAATTCATGATATGACAAAACAAAAATATTGGGATAGACTGAGTTTTCTGTACCGCCAAGAATCATAGTTGTAGAAAGTAGGATGGTATAGGAGATTACTAAAACAAAAATATAATGCTTCAGAAGATTCAGGATAAGTTTTCAGAGTTTATATAGTAGGTGCATAGATAGATAAAATATTAGGAATTATTGAAAGTAGCTTCTCAGTGGTTCAGGTTTTCTGTTTTTCAAGTCTTCAGCGAAAGTATATCAGGCATCATAAAATGGACGATCTAATATTTCATTATTCAAAGCATCTTCAGATATCCACGGTAGTTCTCAAAAATTGAATTTTCCCACTGACTTTCATATAACTTTTAATTCCTCTGTGAAAATTCAAGCAGAATATATGTCATTATAAAAATTCCCATTCTCATTATTGAGAGTAAAGCCAGCATAATTAAAGTTAAATCAGACTTCAAAATTTCAAATCTGAGAAAGCGTGAGCATAACTTCATCAATATATACTCCGCATTTGGCTGAATAATTTTCTCATGCACAACTTTCTTTGGTTTCAGGATTAAAAGATATATCCTGATAATCAGTACGGTATTTTACGTTGTATCATTTAGATATTGCCGTCTTTGCAACTAATTGAATTATACTTTCTTGAGTTCCACTCATTAAATCCTTTATGAGTAAACTTGTAGCATCATGTTCGGCAATAAATTTTTTCTCCCTCCCCATCCTATCTGTATAGTTCAATGACGAATTCCCCACATATCCATACAGATTCACATTATCTTTCATTCCTATAGGATCTCTAGAGATGAATCTACCGAGATTAGCATCATAGTATCTGGCTCTGAGATAATACAAGTTAATCTCTCTGTCATATTCTCTACCAGTGTAGAGTCTGGTATTTCAGATATCTGACTTTATAGATGTTAAGGGTTTGTACACACCTAGTGTATTCTTTTTATATGCTTTTCCAAATACTGTGTAACTATATTCATCTATGATTCAACCTGTGTTTGTAGTGATTCTAATGATTGATCACAAGTGATCTTTCTCGTAGTAGTATATATTACTGATTCATGGGACATCTACTTTGTTGACTCTGGTGTATGGAGTTATGGTTACACTCACTATATCATCAGTTCACTTAGACCCGTAGATATATTCCTTCATCTCTTTCTTAGTCTTGGCTTGTGTGGTAGGATTGACTGTGTTTGTTGTTTCTTCTATGATATTGTTTCATTCATAGGTGTATTCTATCTTTTGGTTTTGTACTTGTTTGGTGGATCGTCTACCGAGTGGATCATAATTCATCTCTATGAGTACTTCTTTCTGGTTTATAGAATTATATCTACTGACTCAGATGAGTCTATTCTGTGAGTCATAGGTGTATTCGTATTCTCTCTTGTTGTTGAGGAGATTTCCTATGAGATTACCATTGGAGTCATAGAGGAGACGTCATTGGAGATCATCGAGAGATCAGGTGTCTGTGGTTCAGGTATTGTTAGTAGTACCTGTATTGGTAGAGCCTGTATCTGTAACTCATGTACTGGTAATACCTGTGCTAGTTGTTCAGGTGTTTGTAGTTCCAGTATTGGTTATTCAGGTATTAGTAGCTCCTGTACTCGTTGGAGTAGATATAGTTCCACTAATAGCGAGGATATCTGAGTATTGGTTGAGCGAGTTGATCTCGTAGTCCCAGACTTTCCGCTTCTCTATCTCTGTGGTAGTACCAGTTTTCTTGTTGGTCTTGGTGATCCATCTGAGATTGTTCTCGTCAGTACGGTTTCACATGAGATCATAGGTATACGAGTTTCACTCCATGGTAGAGTATCTCTTGTCAGTATACTTCACTTGTGTGATCTGATTCGATTGATCGTATACGTAGGTGTCTGGTCACTTCTTGGAGATATTGGAGTTCTGGTCATAGGAGAGGGACTCATTCCCTATTTGGTTGATCCTATTTCATCCATCATACGAGTAGTTCGTGATGACTCCATTCGCAAGAGTCTCACTCGTGAGATTGAGAGAGTTGTAGGTATTGAAAAAATGGAGACGAAAAAGAGCACCTCGAAATCGAAATACTCTTTCTCTATAAATTCTATTTTGCTTTTCCAAAAGAATATTGATCATATTTATTTATGGGAAAATAGTGAATATAACTATCAGTAAAACCATTGATATTACTCATATAAAATAGTATATATTATTTCTTAGTCTTAATTTAAGAAAGAACCGAATAATTAATAAATCAAAAAACATAATAATTCATGTAAATAAAAGACATTCTAAAAAATATAAAAGTAAACCGCCAAAAAAATCAACATCTCATCATTTATAGTAAAAACCCAAGTAAATGATTCCAGCAGGTAGAACTATAGAAAGATTTCCAAGAAAGAAATAAATCCCAGAAATAAAAAATTTCTTAATGTAAGAAAAAATAGCATGAATAGAAAGCATAGAACGTATTTGATTAGAAAATATATTAAAAAACCACAACTTCATTTTATGAAGATGCTATGATTTATATTTTATATATACTAAGTATAGTCCAAATATAATAGGACTTAATAAAAAATTGCTCAGAATCTGGAGAAAATCTCCCATAAATGAAAAATCGGACATAAGAAATATTCCTGTTGTAAATACAACTAATAAAAATAATTCCATATTTTTTATTTTTATCTTTCAAATTGCTCTAAAAATAACATCTTGTATTACGAATACAAAAATGGATAGAAAAAATATTATAACTATAGTATATTCTAGTCAGCTCAAATAACCCAGATCTCAACGATGTGGTAAGAGCCAAAAGAAAAAAATATACGGAAGACACATTAATGATATCCCAAAAAATATTACAATATACTGAATAAATAGACCTTTAATAAAAGAATTTTTCATATTTAATGAGATTAATAAGTAAGAGTTTCTCCAAGTCACCAGTTAAACATTCCTGGATCCATAGTTGAAACCTTATCAGTTAATCATTTATCATTATTACTAGCCCTATATAATATAGTTGTAGCTAAATTACTACAATTTCATGAATCCCAAAGAAATGATTTGGAAGCTAAATTAAAGCCTACTTTATGATTTGCATTATAATCTATATACTCATCGTATACGTTTTGTACAAATTGTCAGTCTGTCATTCATGATGGAGTATCAAGGAATATACTTTCCTTGAATCATGCAGGTTTTAATAATCACATTAAAACTGTATCCCTAGGATGATTAAACACTCATGTTAATTTTCAATCAACTGGCTGTCCTCAAATTGAATATTCCTTCTTCTTTCCATTCTTATCAATTGAACTTATATTAATAAATGTATGTGCTCATCAAAAACCTCACCAAATATCTAAACTTCTAGCAACTAATTCTACAAAGAAATAATTTCCATTTTTTATATCTTCAAGGAGTTGTTTTTCTTTACCAAATCTATCAACATAATTCACTGGTGAATTAGCAACGTAGGAATATAAGTTCACATTATCCCTAGTCCCTATTGGATCTCTACTGATGAACCTTCCCATTCCTGCATCATAGTATCTAGCTCTATTGTAGTAGAGATTGATCTCACGATCATATTCTCTACCAGTGTAGAGTCTGGTATTTCAGATATCTGACTTTATAGATGTTAAGGGTTTGTACACTCAGAGTATATTCTTTTTGTAGGCTTTACCGAATACAGTATAGCTATATTCATCTATGATTCAACCTGTAGAACTCGTGATCCTTGTTATACTGCCGAGATGATCCTTCTCGTAGTAGTAACTGTTTGGTATTCAGAGGATGTCTATCTTGTTGACTCTGGTATATGGAGTTATAGTTATAGAGACTATATCATCAGTTCACTTGCTACCATATATGTATTCTTTGAGTTCTTTCTTGGTTTTTGCTTGTGTAGTAGGATTGACTGTACTCATGGTTTCTTCTATGATATTGTTTCAATCATAGGTGTATTCTATCTTCTGGTTCTGTACTTGTTTGGTGGTACGTCTTCATAGTCCATCGTAACTCATCTCTATCAGTACTTCTTTGAGATTGACGGAGTTATATCTACTGACTCAGATGAGTCTATTCTGAGCATCATAGTTATATTCGTACTCTCTCTTATTATTAAGAGTATTACCTACTAGGTTACCATTGTTGTCATAGAGGAGACGTCATTGGAGATCATCGAGAGATCAGGTGTCTGTGGTTCAGATATTGGTAGTAGTACCTGTATTGGTAGAGCCTGTATCTGTAACTCATGTATTGGTAATACCTGTGCTGGTGTTTCCTGTATTGGTATTACCTGTGCTAGTTGTTCAAGTGTTTGTATTTCCTGTATTTGTGGTAGTTCCTGTACTCGTTGGAGTAGATATAGTTCCACTCATAGCGAGGATATCTCTGTATTGATTGAGTTCATTTACTTGGTAGTCCCAGACTTTCCGCTTCTCTATCTCTGTGGTAGTACCTGTCTTCTTGTTGGTCTTGGTCACCCATCTGAGATTGTTCTCGTCAGTACGGTTTCACATGAGATCATAGGTGTAGGAGTTTCACTCCATGGTAGAGTATCTCTTGTCGGTATACTTCACCTGTGTGATCTGATTCCATTGATCGTATACGTAGGTGTCTGGTCACTTCTTGGAGATATTGGAGTTCTGGTCATAGGAGAGGGACTCTAGTGTATTTGGAGTATTCGGATTCCCTATCTGGTTCAGACGATTACCACTGTCATATCCATAGTTCGTGATGATACCATTGGCAAGAGTCTCACTCGTGAGATTGAGGGGGTTGTAGGTGTATGTTGCTACATTGGTTGTGGTAGTATTGGTAGTTCTTGCTATATTCGTAATACGAGAAAGAGGATCATAGGTATAGGAGATGACCCTACTACTCGGAGTTGTGGTACTCGTCTTGTTCCCCTTGGCATCGTAGGTATACGATATAGTCTTGTTATTGTTCGTCTCACTCGTCAGGTTGCCGAGGAGATCATAGGTGAATGTGATCTTGGAACTATTGTTACTGCTAGTACTATTTGAATTATTGGACTCAATGAGATGTCCGAGAGCATCATAGGTGTATGACTCATACGTGACTCATCCTATGTTTGCTCATCTTGTATAGTCTTTTCTCATGATACGATTGAGAGAATCATAGGTATACGTCGTGATTGTACCATTTGGATCAGTTTTTGTCGCTATATTGCCTCTTGCATCGTAGGTGTAGGTAGTCTGTTTGTTGTCTGGGAGGATCTCTGCTGTTCGTTCGTTGTTCTGGTTATAGAGGTACGTTGTGGTATTGCCGTTGGTATCTGTGAGACTCACGAGATTGCCCATCAAGTCATATGATTTTGAGATAGTCTTACCTGCTCGTGTCTCAGTTTTTACCTTGCCACGATAATCATAGGTATAATCAGTTGAGATTCACTTGGGATCTACCGATCTCGTGATCTGAGAGAGTGAGTTGTAGGTATAAGTAGTAGTATTGTTGCTCGCATCAGTCGTGCTGATCTTGCGATTGTCACGATCATATGATGACCGAGTCGTGAGAGTAGTCGGTCAGTTTTGGATACGCTGTTCTATGATATTGCTGTTCTTGTCGTAGATATTGCTAGTTGCGAGACCATTGGTGAGAGTGGTAGTACTCACTCGGTTGAGAGAGTCGTAGGTACTCGTAGTGGTAGAATTATTCGGATCTGTCTCACCCGTGACATTGCCATTCTGGTCGTAGACTCGTGTAGTGATGCGTCTCGTAGTTCCATTACCATATTCTGTCACTCTCGTTGGACGATTGTCACGATCGTATTCTGTACTCGTGTGTTTTATTATGGTGTTATTTGGATTTTTGACAGTAGTATCTAGGATATTACCATTGTTGTCATAGATGATAGTTGTGGTGGTATTGTTTGCGTCTTTGGTTGTTTGGGTACGATCATATCCATCATAGGTGAATGAAGTTGTGAGTCAGTTAATAGTCTCGGTGAGGATATTGCTATTGGCATCATAGCTATACTCAGTGCTTCTGGTGGTACTACCGATGATTTCTTTTTTCACGAGTCTACTCTGGGCATCATAGTACCGCTTCTCTACTTGTCCATTCGGATAGGTGGTTGTGAGGAGGTTGTCATTGGCATCATAGCTATACGATATACTGGCCCTGCGATTCGCATCGATATCTGCCGTCACTGTAGTTGGCTTGTCGAGGAGATTGTAGGTGGTATTGGTCTTGATTCCTGCTGTCTGTATCTCTACTTTGTTATTATTGGCGTCCGAGAGTGATTGACTCTGTATTCCCTCACTGGTGAGAGAGGTGATCAGACGATCGAAAGCATCATACGTGAGTGTCCGAGTATTACCTCGTCCATCTATTTGAGACTTTGGATTCCCATAAGCATCATAGGTATATATAGTACTCGTCTCATCACTCGTATTGTTGCCTGTTGTTATTTTGGTTGGTTTACCTATCTGGTTATATTCATAGGTGGTGATATTTCCTCTTGGATCTGTTTTTGTCGTGATACGTCCATCACTATTATAGACGAATGACTCTATGGATTCTCTCGTATTCGCTGTGGCATCTTTGGTGATCTTGGTGATATTTCACTTCGTGTCACTCTCAAAAGTAGTGAGATGGTGGTTGGGATCTTGGATCGTCTCGATCGTATTGATAGCTCCCGTATAGGTCATACTCGTGACAATGTCTGACATATCATTGTCTGGGGCTGACATATCTGATTTTTTGCGAATCTGTGTTTTGTTGCCTCTTGCGTCATAGGCGTACTTGGTACCATTTCACTTCGGGAGTATCTCACTCGTGAGCTGTCCGAGAGTGTCATAAGTATATCTCGTTGTGAGTTCATTCGTCGTTCTCGTGAGGACATTGCCGGCTCGATCATAGGTGTAGGTCGTCGTATTTCCATTGCGATCGGTGGCGATATTCTGTGTGACAAAATTCCCGATCACGGTACCAGATCCTATCGTCGCGAGAGTGTCATCAGCGTGGATATCTTGAGTCGTATATTGGTAACTACCCGTATGATCTCCATACTTCTGAGTGAGTACTCGATCACCCGAATCATAGGTGTTCGTCACATAGATCTGACCACGAGAATCCGTCATAGTGAGGATGTTGTGGGCGAGCCTAGAGTCTGGATTCTGAGAATAGGTAAAAGATATTACTTTCTCCTCTATAGTGCTACTTGCTCCTATAGTGATAGACCTCAGATCATTCTGATTACCGAGAATATCTCCGCTACCATAGTAGGCGAATTGTACCGTTTTGCCACCTGACTCACTCACTTGGCTGAGATGATTGTCTGGTGTGTAGGTGTATGATATGGTTCGTCCGATAGTATCTGTGACCGCCTGAAGATATCCTCCAGTATTATAGACGAATACGAGAGACTCCTTGTACTGATTCGTGAGTTTGGAGATCTTTTTATCTCAGTTGAATACATACTGGTCTCCAGAGATGAAGTCTATCTGGTAGTTGCCACTGGCTGTCTTGGACAGTGTAGCACCCAGTCACTTCATGTACTCATATGATCCATCTGTATTGTTCAGGAATGTATACTTACCAAGTTTCCCATCAGTATATGTCACCGTTCCACCTGAGTTCTCTATGAGTTGCTTGTTGTAGGTGTGATCCCAGTTGTATCCGAGAACACTCTGGTATTCTACCTGTGACTTGTAGCTGATACCGAGATCATAGTCGAGAGTATTGCCAGCGAGATGGAGGAGCGTGTTAGAGTAGGTGAAGTCTCCAGTGGCGAGATGCACTGGATCGAGGGCATCCTTGGTGGGTGTGGTTATGAGAGAGTTGGATTGTGTATTGATGAATAGAGAGGCTATATCTGCCTGTGGGAAGATAGCAAGGGATACGTCTTGTGGTACTATGAGAAAACTAGGAGTCGCAATCACTGGAGGCAAGGAGAGTGCATCGCGATAGACGAGAGAGGCCTCTGATTGTCAGAGGGCTCGATCATATATCTGTAGTCTCGCAAGTCATCCGGATAGACTCGTGCCACCCACACCTCACCATCAGATATCGAGTCATCTAGACGAAGTTGGGAGACTATCCAGTCCAGTATTGACTGTATTCATGAGAATACCATTCCTATAAAAAGATACCACCCCATGACCATATGTGATGATGATATGCTGCCATGTTTCTCATATACATGGGAAATCTGAATAAAAAGATACTGGGCTCCCACCATGAGTGAAGAGCATATATTTGCCTGCTCTAGACTGGTAATCTCTACCAGTACAAGAAATAACAAATGTACTCCCAGGAGGTCATCAGGCTCATTTATTGAGAATAGTTGGATATCCCGAAGAGAGGATTGATGGCTTGTGCCAAAAAGCCCAACTCATCGTATATGCATTGTTACCTAGAGTAGTTGCATCTGTTGTGATGGAGGATTCAGGTACAAATTGAGCAAATGGGCCAATAGCTCCATTCCCCCACAAGACACCACTTCCACTAGCACCATATCAGAGAGGACCCGTATCTGTTGTATCGCCTGCTAGTAGCCATTGGCCAGAGAGCCCAGAACTTGATACCTGAGAACATACACCTCCAGTATCGATATTTATTTCATCCTGATTGCGTATACCATCCATACACGTAGGACTCACTCATTCGAGATAGAGAGATAGTATCTCAGTCTCTCAGAGAACTCGATCATAGATATTGATTCGCTGGAGAGATGATTGTATACCAGTTGATGGTGTAGCTCACCATCAGATATCGAGTCCTCTGGATGAGGCCACCAGACTCGATCATCATATATACGCAGATCTATCTAGGACTCAGTTTCTATAGATGCTCATAGTACCAGCATCATAGGTTATCACTATATGTACCCATGTACCAGAGTCCTCACCACAAGTAGTCTGAGAAAAAAATGTTCTCGGGGTACCATCATTGGTAAAAAACATATATTTTCAGCCATTTGCCCCATAGTCACTACTCGCACACGCTATAAAAAAAGTAGTACCAGGACTTCATCCATTTCATTTTTGGAGAATAGTAGTATAGCTCGATGAGAGTTTTGGTGGTTGTATCCAAAAACTCCAAGTCATACCTGATTGATCATTTCATATATCGACAGCATCTGTGATGATACCTCCATGAAAAGGAATTGTAGCATAATTAGTCATATCCCACGATACGTTGAAACCTGTAGCAGTATAATTTTGAGAACTTGTATTGAGTGTATTTCAGTTCAAGAGATATTCAGCAATCAGACCATCTCTGATAGTCGATGCATGGGATATTTGTATACAAAAATACAATATGGAAAAAAATATGATTCTTAGGATTTTTTTCATAGATTATGGTATATATGTGGTTAATATAACGTATATTGTCTCTATTATAAAAGAAAAATAAAAAAAGATAGTTTATTTTGGGTAAATGGAAAAAATGTATGCTATATACGTACATTTCTTCTATTTACCCTGATGTACTTCCTTACTTGCATTGGTATTTCATTTTACATATCATGAGATACTTCATCTTGCTTGTGGAGAAGTTGGTACTGGAGAGAAGTTACTAGATAGATCATAGATTCCATCACTATTGGTATCTATCTGGTAGAGTATAGCATCACTAGTCTTTTGGATTACTTTGTTCCAGTCATAGGATACCTGTTGTGGGGAGGGAGTTGCTGTGATACCAGAAAGGAATACTGTTCCTGTGAGAGTATCTTGGAAGTTATCTGTGAGGAGAGTATATGTACCAGTTTTCTGATTGTCAAAATCGATAGTTAATCCAGTTCAGGTAACTTGATAATTATCTAGCTGTCCTGTACTCGTTGTGACTCATTCTATCTTGGTATAGTAGTCTCATCAGGCTATCATGAGATCATATGGTTCTGTGGTTTTACCAGATACCTTGATAGTGAGTCATGGGAGTTTTTGTGGGAGATAGATTTGTTTCCATGTGTTGTCGGGAGGCGGAAGCCATGTTATTTATGAGAAAACTGTTATAACCGTAATGGTGGAATGTCATCTAATAACATTAGAGGAGTTATCCTATATATATATAATATAACTGCTACCAACACTATTATTCATATGGTGAATATTACACTATTTGGAAACAGGTACTTTCTCTTAATAAATGGAATGATGGTAATCCATAAGAACAACATATATAGATGGATACTAACTTTATCAAAAAAGTCTAAGTATCAGAAATATACGTACCATGATCATCAGATAGTAGGATGACAATTATCCATTATAAAGTATTGAGCAATAAAAAGATAGGCAAAGAATGTTATCACTATGAATAAAAGAATCTTTCAAATAAAAATGAAATCTTGTTTGTTAAGTTTGTGCATATATTGAATTAGTTAGTTATAGGAATAAAGTAAGAGTTAACTGGGATTATTTCTTAGTCCCTTTGGTCTTAAAATTACCGAAGTTCTGGTTCTGGAGTCTCTGTCAGTTGAGGAGATTAATACTTCGTTTCGTGGTAGTAGTGATAGTGTTGGTGGTATTAGTAGTAGGTTGAGTTGCTATCCAGTTTTGATGGGGTATCTCTATGATGGAGTAGGTTCATGTTTTGAGTGAGTCGAACTCATAGTATCCATCATTGTTGGAGAGGTTGAATACTTCAATGTTTTCCTCACAGGTTCAGTTATTATTGGTATCTATACATACTTTCCATCATGCCATACCTTTTTCTCATGGATCTCTCACTCAGTTCTGATTGGTATCATCATAGATATATCAGGATATATTACCTCTGTAGGTCTCTGGTCTTTCTATAAGGGTGAATGTAGTAGATCTATCTCCTTCTTGGTTACCGAACTTATCTACAGCATAGTAGTGAAGGGTGTATGTACTGACTATACAGTTGTCCTATATATATATATAACATGATCAACATTAATACTCATATTCATGAAATGAGCATTGTATTGCTTGGAAAGAAATATTTTTTCCTCATATATGAAACAATTGTAATCCATATAAATAGTATATAAAAGTAGAAGCTATATATATCAAAAAGTCCTCAAGATCAAAAACACATTTCTGTATGTCTTACATTTAATGCGTATCATATATATCATTTTTCACTAGGAAGAACGCAGGTATCTACAAAATAAATTCTTACTATAAGATAAATCGTAAATGTTGAAACTATAAATAGGAGAACCTTTCAGATAAAGATGAAGTCTTGTTTATTGAGCTTACGCATAGATTGATAAGTTAATGAATTATAAGAGAGGCTGTATAAATATATGTACTTTATTTATTTTTCCCTTTCAGAAAGGTAGTCTCGAAATTGAGATTAATAATATTCTGTCAGCTACTCAGAGTAATATTGTAGATATTGTTTTGTGGTTTTAGGATAGTCCAGTTTTTCTGAGATTCTATTGAGACAGAGTAGCCTCATGGAGAGAGAATTAGAAAAACCTCGTGAACTCAAATTCACGAGGTTTGATCTTATTTATGACGAAACCACGTTTCTCATGTTGATGAAATAGTTAAAGATGATGATTGTTTTGGATCTGGTAAATCTTGAAATAATACAATATGACTAGTTTTATAAGAATATAGAATTACTAAAATTCAAATAATTATTCCAATAATAAATACTAAATGATTTGGAAATAAGTATTTATTTCTAATAAATGGAATTATAGTAATCCATAAAAATAATATATAGAAAAGAATACTATATTCGTTGAGAAATTTTAAATATCAGAAGCATGCATAGTACACTATATGTTTCACATTTAATGCATATCAAATATGATTTTGATCAATATAGCAATTTGCTACTATAAAATGTTGAACTAAAAAAGAATACATAAAGTATGATACTACTAGGTAGAGCAACATCTTTCAAATAAAAATAAGGTCCTGTTTGTTGATTTTTCACATAGATTGAGAGTTATAGAGATAGAGGTAATTAAAGTAGGGTTATTTATTCTTTCCTTTGAGGAAATTAAGCTCAAAGTTCAGATTAACAATGTTCTGTCAGCTACCGAGAGTAATGTTGTATATATTATTCTGTGGCTTTAGAATAGTCCAGTTTTTCTGAGGCTCTATTGATACAGAGTAGATTCATGGAGAGAGACTAGTAGATACATAGTATCACTTCTTATCTGTGATGGCAAAGATTTCTCTATTATGACTTTTATCCTCCCAATCTTCGTGATCTTTGTTATTTTTATGATCATGATCGTCATCATTTTCATATTTCTGACATTCTCTATAGTATTTATTCTTTTGTTTATCATCATCTTTTCATTTTTTTCAGTCTTCCTTACATACAGGATCTTGTTGTTTGGTGAGGATTACCTTCCATCATGCCATAGTTGCATTGGTATTTCACTTCACATATCCAGATATACTTCATGTGGAGTTAGGGGATGTTGGTACAGGAGAGTAGTTACTCGATAGGTCATATACTCAGTCACTATTGGTATCTATCTGATAGAATATTGCATCACTCTTCTTCTGGATCACTTTGTTCCAGTCATAAGATATCTGCTGTGGTGATGGAGTTGCTGTGATACCAGAAAGGAATATAGTTCCTGTGAGACTAGATTGGAAGTTATCTGTGAGGAGAGAATAGTTCCCTGTTTTCTGATTGTCAAAATCAATAGTGAGTCCTGTTCAGGTAACTTGATAATTATCGAGTTGTCCTGTACTCGTTGTGACTCATAATATATTTGGAGCTCCAGTTAGAGTGGATTATCTGTTGAGTTGAGAGTAAATACCATGGATATATCTGGCTTTTGGCATCGGAGTTACTATATATATATATACTATAATTCATATAAATATCACTATTCATGCGATGAATAGTGTGTTATTTGGAAAAAGATATTTTTTCCTCATATATGGAACGATGGTAATCCATAAAAATAATGTATAAAGATAGATACTCACTTCATTAAAAAAGTTGAAATATCAGAAACATAAATATCAACCTCCAAATCCTCAGCTAATTATATCACAATTATCTACTATAAAATATTGTCTTATTCGAAGATATAATAAGAATGTTACTACTGTAAATAAAAACATATCTCAAATGAAAATAAGATCTTGTTTGTTAGGTTTTCGCATATAATGGTGGATTATAGAGTAAGTTAAATAAAGGTTATTTGTTTTTTCCTTTGAGAAAAGTAGTTTCGAAATTGAGATTAATAATATTCTGTCAGCTACTCAGAGTAATATTGTAGATATTGTTTTGTGGTTTTAGGATAGTCCAGTTTTTCTGAGATTCGATGGAGACAGAGTACATTCATGGAGAGAGACTCGTGAATGTATAGTATCACTTCTTGTCTGTGATAGCAAAGATTTCTCTATTATGTTCTTTGCCTTCCCTATCTTTATTATCATCTCTATTGTTATGATCATGATCGTCATCATTTTCATATTTCTGACATTCTTGATCGTATTTATTCTTTTGTTTATCATCATCTTTTCATTTTTTTCAGTCTTCTTTACATGTAGGATCTTGTTGTTTGGTGAGGATTACTTTCCATCCTGCCATACTTGCATTGGTATTTCATTTTATATATCATGAAATGTTACCTGTTGCTTGTAGGGATATTGGTATAGCTTGGTAAGTACTCGAAATATCATAGATTCCATCACTATTGGTATCTACCTGATAGAGTACGGCATCACTCGTATTTTGTGATACCTTGTTCCAATCATATGAGATCTTCTGTGGTACTGGAGTAGAGAGTATATCAGAGAGGAATATAGTTCCTGTGAGACTAGATTGGAAGTTATCTATGAGAAGAGAATAGTTTCCAGTTTTTTGATTATCAAAATCTATAGCTATACCAGTTCCAGTAACTTGGTAATTATCTAATTGTCCTGTACTGGTTGTGACTCATTCTAGCTTGGTATAGTAATCTCATCAGGCTATCATGAGATCATATGGTTCTATGGTTTTGCCAAATACCTTGATAGTGAGTCATGGGAGTTTTTGAGGGAGATATATTTGTTTCCAGGTGTTCTCCTGGGCTTCACTGCTTGGTGTAATACCAAGAGGGGTAAGTACATACACTCATGGAATCTCTTCAATGAGATTTCATCATGAAAATCACGAAACTCTTCACTGTGAATCAACTACCTGTAAATCTGAGGATCACAATAGAGAGTATACTGTATCGGTTTTACTAAATCAAATAGGAGATGTTGATCAAGTATATGCATTATACACTGAAACTGCCAACATATCTGTCAATGTATTCCAATATCAAGAAATAGTGAACTTATTGTTCTGAATATCTATCTCAATGTAGCGATTATATGCTTCATTGATACTTTTTGCATATGGGTAGTTATTATCCCATATATAAATCTTATTTCATTCTACCTTATATGGCACCACTGTATGTGCTTCCTCATCAGAACAGATAGATCAAAAAATATAACAATTCTTTCATGCAATATTTAGTAAATACTTTCATGGAGCATTTTTTATCTTATTGAGAATTGATATGGGAGTATCATTGCTACTCGACTCAATTTCTTTGTTTACATAAGATTCCTCACGTTGATATAGCTGATAAGATAGAATTGTCTTGATATTATCATCAATTCATATCCACTTTTTGTTATTTTGATCAGACAATATATTGATATTATCCCATATAAATCAAGTTCATATATTCTTACTGAATTCTGGGAAATTCTTTTGCAAGAGCTCAGGATAGTAATATCGAGTAAGAGCAGATAATGATAATCAGAAACAACTTCAGTAAGAAAAAATTATTGGTCTTTCATTTTGCAATCATAAACTTTCAAACGCATCAAGATACTCACTTTCTCAACCACCAAGAGATGACTCTGGAAATATTTTATTCATAATATCCCATTTGGTTCAGTCAAGCTTTGTTCTTCATATTACTTGTCATAAAAAATTACGCTCATATTTAATCTTTCATGTTAATAGTGTGCTATCAGGAATGCTATTCACGAAACTATACCCATACGGATATGGCTCGAATCACTCATAGAGGATATAGTCTGTTTCCTCAGGATTATTGGTACCGAAATCCACCCAATCACTCATAGCTCATGACTGAGTCTCTATTCTGGCTTTCCAGTGGTAGTCTCACGCTCATAGATATGGTAGAGTGAGTTCCTTGGTTTCGTTCGTAGTATATCCACCAGAGTACTCATTTGGAGTAATACTTCATGATCTATATACATCGACAACGAGTCGTGCTGATTCTGTAGTATTGCCACTAGCACTCAGTATCACTCCAGATCCTGATTGGTATTTTCAGATTTTCTCTCATAGGCGAATAGGTTCTCTCCCTAGTCCTGGACTCTGTACTTGTTGAGTGAGGTTGGTTGGAGATGGGAGCGTGTTCACGGGAGGAGTTCATCAACTACTCGTACATCCAGATATATTGATACAATGTCTCGTATACTTGGGTGCATTGTCTGGCTCAACTTGCCAGTAGTATGATCCGAGTACCTCATACCCAAGGTAGTATGAGTTCCCTGTTGTGACTAACCCTGTACTCGTACCAGGATCAAATCGGATCGTATAGTTGGTAGCTCATAGAGAGGGTAGCCAGTAGATACGGGTAGGAGCACTCCAGATTCAGTTGTTTTCTACATTACCGAATATTGCCATATTTCAGGCATATACAGCTCCGTTATTGACAATAGAGGAATCTACAACCATACTGGGTACATATCAGAGTGTAGCTCAACTATAGATAGTCAGTATATCACTACGTATAGTAACCTGGAGAGAGGGAGGATAGTTTCCAGCAAAGGTAGCACCTGGGAATAAACTGATATTTTTGAAAGCAAGAATTATGCTATTTGCAAGAACTGGGGTATTTCAGAGAATATTGAGATTTGTGGATGATCCTGTGAGGATCAGATCTGTCATCCCTCAGAGAAGATTGATAAAAGTATCAACTCCGACAATATTACCTATACCACTCATCCCTCCATTGATATTGATTCATTGTCCGGGAGCAATATCGATGGTTTGTGCAATTCAATAACTATCATTAAAGGTAAGTAAACCATTAAGAGTAAATGTTTTTGGTATTTCTACTGTAGTATTGATGATGAGATTTCATCCTATTGGAGATGAGGTATCGATAATACCTCCAGATCCATATATCCTAGTATTTGCTACGTTCCAGGTTCCTGCGTTCTCGATATCTCAGTTCACGACCAGAGAACTATATGGACCAGAGAGGGTCGCTCCAGTACGAACGCTCATACCTGCTACTACAGAGTTCATATTGAGATTGATGATCCCGTTAATCTCTACGATATCATCACTCGTCGGGATACGTCACTCCGACCAAGAGTTGTAGTCACTCCAGTTACCATATCCAGGGATAGAGTGTATGGTTTGAGTAGATGCGAATATATCCCCTACAGATATTGTTGTAGATAATACGAGTATAACTAGAGATACATATCGATTCATTTTTCTGGAAATTTAGAGAATAATGCTATCACTATACAAAATATTGGAACCTCTATTCTAGAATAGATAAGTATGTTTCTCCTATTATAGGAGAAAAATAAAAAAAGATAATTTATTTTTCTCAACATAGTATATATCCTACTCCGATGAGAGAACATTCTTGATATCACCATAGTTGAATCATTTTCTCAGCAGTGAGGCGATCATTTTTTCTCGGATTTTTGTATCCTCGATACTATATCGATTTTTATATTTTTGTATTTCTTTTGTCAGATTATCACTATCATCTTGACCCGTGAGGAGCTCCGTGATCTCATCTCGGAAATACGGATACTTGCCGACTATCTGCATATGGATGATACGACGAGACTTGCCACGTTGCTCGAGAGTGCGTATCTGATATATGATACTCGATATATGGGATTCCCAATCATGGATCTCTATATCGAACACTTCGATCTTCTCTCATATCATATCCTTTGGGAATTCTTTTTTCATGAGTTTGGTTCTCATCTCTCACTTCCCTTTGCCGAGAGAGACAAACGATCTCATCCACATATCTACCATCAGTGACTCATCATATCCTGTATCTATGAGGAGTTGCTCTATATTCTGACAATTCTTTTTTACCAGATACGCTGTTACTCGTTTGCGAGATGGGGCATAGCGACTGATGTAGTTAGCAAGACGCAACGATATATTCATGAGAAAAAATTGACGAGACAAAAAACATATGATACACTCTACATATATATCATAAAAATACAAATATGACTACCGATATCTCTCTCATGGGTCCCCATGCTCTCGCATCATATCATTCTCGTGCACTCGCGATGGAGTCGTTTGGCGTAGATCCTATGGCAATCAGTCTCTATAGGGCTGAGGATCGGTCTCTTGCGAAACAGAGTCGATCAAAACGGGCACTCATGATACAAGAGGAACATGAAGTGGTAAAGCTCTAAAAAAGAGACTCACAAAATCAGACTCCTTATAGATACCTATAAGGGTTTTTTCTTGCATTCTACAAAAAATAGATACAATGTCTATTGTACAATCTCTATAATATACTCCTGTATGACTCTCTCTCGTATGCATCTCGGTATGTTGGGTGTTGCTAGTATCTTCACTGGTATGATATCTCCTGTAGTTCGCAATTGAGTCTCTATGTTCCCTTTCCCACTCACAGATATGCAGATATATGCCTATCTCGTACTCCTCGTACTCGCTATCATATGTGTACTTTTGACGGTGAGATCATGGTCGTGGACTCGAGTAGCTGGTCTGATAGCTATAGTACTCATCGGATATCTATTCCTCGTATCATGGAGTGGTGAGGTACGTAGTAGTGCTGGACTCCTGGCTCCATCTCTCTCATGGGGATGGATATTTCTCGCGGCTGGAATCGGTCTCCTCATAGCGAGTATGTTCGGTGATGAGATAGAGGGGTCTAGCAATCCATCACTCTGAGATCATTGGCTCGGTTGGCTCAGCTCTATCACGATACTCATACTGACATGAGTTATCATAGCAATATCCTATATCCCGAACACAGAGAGATCCAGGTCTCATGTGCTCGAGAATACTTTTGGGAGCGGATCGAGTGAGACGCACTCTGGTGTGACGCGATCGATAGTCTTCCCGAGTATAGAGAAGATGACATTCGATAGAGCAAGCGACTCAATTTCATTTTTTGTATCCAGTGGTACTCAGATGGTATCGTTGCCAAGTGGTCAGATATATGATCGACTCCCATATACTACGACAACTATCGGGAATATGAGATATACTATCAGTGCTGATGGTATAGTGACCAAGGATAGCGGTACTATCATGGGCAAGGCCATACTCCCACAGGATATGAGTAGGACTATCGTGATGCGCTCAGGGAGCGAGATAGTATCTCTGAGTCGATATGGGATCAGAACACTGAGTGGAGGATATACGAGTATGGAGGATATCATAGCAACTCGAGATGGTGAGCACAGTATATGGCAATCTCGTACTCCCGATGGCTCTAGGATATATCGTGATGGTGAGGCAATCACAATACCACACCATGAGATATCACATATATCCGCATCATCTGATGGGAGATCAGTCATGGCTGTCGTATGAGAGAGTGATGGTATCAGATATATAGTCAAAAATGACGTCAAAATCGAGCAAATTGGATCTGGATATATAGAGGGGACTCTCAGAATGAATGGTACTGAAAGTATATATGCTATAGAACGAGATGGTATGATCGAGATCATACACAATGGTGCTATCATCGATCGCAAGTTCGATGAGATCAGAGAAGTATATCTCGATAGTGACGGTGGTGGGTACGCATACTTCGGTCGTCCACTCGGTGAGTCTACATACTGTATCTATACGAGATATCGTGGGAACCTCTGTGGTCTCACTGGATATATGAATCCTCGCCAAGCACCTGACTCGAGTGTTGTATATGCTGCTATAGTAGACGGTGCATGGGGAATATATCGCAATACATCTCCAATCATCCGAAACACTGGATATATAAACCGAGAGGACATATCACGTGACTATGTATTTTTTGATATTACCAATCCGAGTTACTATCTATTTATCAGAGGATCAAATACGGGATATAGGCTATACAAAAAATGAGCATGGATCGATGGAGTATACAAAGATGTCGGCCTAGATGTATCATTTGGCTATGACTACAAAGTGATCATGTCAGTACAAGATACACTATGATGGAGACTCCTCGAGTTCTAAAAAAATCCTCTACATTCCGTAGAGGATTTTTTTGAGAGCTTGTTTTTTCTCAGGATACAATCGAGCCTCATAGAGTATAGGGAGGAGATTCCAGTGATGATGGAATCCAGGATCTGATGAGAGATCTAGGAACTCATCGAATGATACGGTGAAGAGTTCTATGCGTTCTCATCAATCAGGAGTGATAGATCATACCTCATAACAATCTCGGGCAATATAGTAGTACACCTCTGTGTGGACATTGTTTGTACCATGATAGGTCATCCATGGATGGAGATGATCAGTTGTATACCCAGTCTCCTCGAGGAGCTCACGACGGGCACACTCGGTAGGATCCTCATCTGGTGAGTCGAACGATCCTCCAGGGAGTGATATGAACTCACTCCGACCTGGCTGCTCCTGTCTCGTGAGGAGTATCCGTCCATCCGAGAGTATCGGCAAGACAAATGCTCCATTGATAAATCTGATAAGTTCGAACCTACGAGTAGATCCGTCATAGAGCTCCTGATCCCACTGATATATATGAGATCTCACTCATGAAAACATGAGTTCTGCATTTTCTGGGATGATGGATTTTTGTAGCATGATTTTATTGCGGTGATGATACATTCGGAGCTATTCGCATATAGAGTGGCTCTCATTTCTCAGTGATAGAGAAGACTGATGGATCGATAGCGAGATTATCCGAGAGAGAGATACTGTCCGTACATGGAGTACCTATGCGAGTGAGGAGTTCTCGCATCTTCACATCGAAAAATGGGAGGAGCATAATGGAGATTTTCCTGAGGTTGGATAATAGTATGAAAAGTATGTTATTGAGTTTTTCTCGTCAAATATCATCATCTATATTGATTTTCCATGGAGCAGACTCCTCTACATACTGATTGATCTCAGTAGCATAGGCGAATGCGAGTTCGAGTGATCATTTGAGATCAGAATGTTCCATGAGGGAGATATATTGTTCTATTTTATTATTTCATACTTTTCATACTGATCCAGATATGCGACCGTCTATCTTCAGTGCGAGAGCGATAGCACGATTGAGGAGATTTCCGAGGTTGTTCGAGAGCTTGGCATTGTATGTGAGGATCGCTTGATCTCGTGAGAAGTCACCATCTTCCCCAATCGGGAACGCAGTGAAGAGATAGAGTACGAGCATATCTCGAGAATACTCAGAGATATATGCAACAGGATCTATCACATTGCCTATAGATTTTGACATCTTCTGTCCATCGACGGTGAAGTGTCCAGTCGTGAGGAGTTGATGTGGTGACTCATATCCAGCACTCTGTAGCATAGCAAGCCAATATATCCCATGGAATCTGACTATATCCTTGCCTATCACATGCATATCTGCTGGCCACCAACGAGTCTCATCGTCCTGTACTACGGTGAGATAGTTGAATAGAGCATCATACCAGACATACGTCACTTGCGTCGCATCGAATGGGAGTGGTATACCAAACTTGTTCGTCTCGCGAGAGATAGAAAAATCCTCAAGTCCACCACGGACAAATTCGATAATCTCATTGTATCTTGAGCGAGGCTGTACAAAATCAGGATGAGACTCATAGAACGCGAGGATCTGATCCTGATATTTCGATAGACGGAAGAAATAATTCTTCTCCTTGAGATGAGAGAGTGGTTTGTTCGGGTGATCAGGACACTTACCATTTATGAGATCACTTTCTTTTTTGAATCCCTCACACCCAACACAATAGAGTCCCTCATAGAACCCCTCATATATGTCTCCAGCATCAAAAGATCGCTGAAGCACTTTCTGAACATAGTCCCCATGTCGAGTCTCTGTCGTGCGTATGAAATCAGTATACTTTATCCCGATACCATCCCACACTTCCCTATGTTTGCCTGCCATCATATCTGCATATGCCATAGTCTCCATATTGAGTGATAGAGCAGACTCTACTACCTTTTGAGAGTTCTCATCGACTCCTGTTGCGAATCTCACATCCTCCCCTGAGAGTCTATGGTAGCTCGCAATCGTATCAGCAATGAGGGATGAATATGCATGTCAGATATGAGGAACTCAGTTAGAATAGTATATTGGCGTCGTTATATAGAACTTTTTTGTCATAGTATGTCGTTAGATATGAGGATTGTAGGGAAATATGTATATTTTTCAAGAAAAATTTTGACATTTCGCATAACTTTCATAATATGCTCGGGTTCCACGGTGCTATAGATATTATTTATTATCTTTTAGTTACTGGTCACGCATCTTCCCCGATAGCTCAGCGGTAGAGCAACCGGCTGTTAACCGGTAGGTCATTGGTTCGAATCCAATTCGGGGAGCCATAAAAAAATAAAAAAACTCATCAGAAATGATGAGTTTTTTATGACCTGAGTATCTATACTAGACTCTATTTAAAATATTTTATAACATAAATCTACTTGCTTAAAATTGACTAATATATATATTACACCTTAATCTAATTATAATATATGCAATCAACTGCTCTTTTTAGGCCATCTGAAATCAATCTGACAAATTCTGTACTTGCGAGTAAAGAGAGAATGGAGGGAGAATTGATGTCTGGCATAGATGAATTTGTTGTAGGGCAAGAAGAGGCAAAAAAGGCACTTGTCCGAGTCGTCATAGAATGACTATACAATGTATATAGAGATCAGGGTGTTCTGTGAGCCGTATTCCTTGCAGGACCAACTGGAGTAGGCAAAACAGAGCTTGCCCGATCACTTGCTAGGACACTTCTTGGTGATCCATCAGCTATAACAAAAGTTGTTGCTGAGACGATGCCACACCCTGCTGATATAGCCCAAATGATTGGTTCTTCTGCTGGATATGTATGATATGGTGATACTCCTGATATGGCTGATACTCGGGTACATCAGTGATATAAAACAGCAAAAGAAAAATGAACATTCCATCCAATTCTTCAGAGTTATGAGGCAACAAATTTTAGTATTGTACTCGTAGACGAAGCAGAAAAAGCTCATCCAGATATACCAAATGCCTTTCTAGGGTCAATACAGTCTGGAGAAATGAGAATGGCTGCATGAAAAGAATCTGATACTAAAATAAAACATAGTAAAGTAACAGATTTGAGAAACACTCTTTTTATCTTCACATCGAATACAGGAGAACATACGATAGCATCATCCAAGAGTCGATCGATCGGATTTACCAAAGGGGGTGGTATAGACGACTGAGACTGAGAAATATTTACAAAAGAACTCAAAAAATCATTTGCTCCAGAATTTATTGGACGAATGGATGCAGTTGTGCGTTGTCATTCTCTTTCTGAAGTAGAGCTTAGGAAGGTTTTTGATCTGCATACACATCGAATGAATACAGTTTTAGCCGAAAAAAAATATTTTTCCTCATTACAAGTAAGAGTGACAAGAGAATATGTTGACGCTGTCATCCTCAGTTCACGAAGTATAGAATATGGAGCAAGATCAATCACTCCAGCTATAAAACAAATGGGTGCATTGACAGGTATGGCTATACAATCTGGTAGGATCCCAAAAAATGCACATGGTATCATTGAATTTGATATAGATAGCCAATCGCAGAAACCCGCTTTCAAGTTTGTTCATACTCCAATCGTTCAGACTCGTACACTCATTACAAATATCATCTCAGAAACATCAGTCCCTGAAAATACCAGAAATCTAGTAGAATGAAAAATCAACCAATATGGTGATCAAGTAAGGGAAACAGTACAAAGATATATAAGCCTGATAGCAGGATATGATTCTGGGTTTGCTGATGTATGTAGAATTCTTGAGAGACGACTGCGAGGTTTTGGATTCAATACAAAAAGTATCAATGACTTGCAGGCAGCTGCATTTATTTCTATCTACCAGTCCGTGGAACAACCGGCAAATTATGAGATCATAGTCAGATATGATGAGATGTTTTGATCTACAGGATTTCGTCCCATAGAAAAATTCCTCCGTACAGCAATAGTCAGATATCTTCCACTCGAAGAAATATACCAGACGATCCGAGTATTACTCAAGAGACCAATGACAAAAGAAGAATCCATCGTAATATCACAACACATACATAGACTACTCCAGTGAAAAGCAAAAAACTAGCATGAGGATGAGATGTGAGGATGAGATTTTTCTTGCGAAAATAGAGTTTTTCTCTACAATCCAGCCAATTATCTCACTCTCAGCATGTTCTCCTCTCTCATCACCCGAGTCATCACGATGCATCCGGACTTCACCTACGATGAGGTCGCAGAAGTGTGTCAGGACTATATGGACTCGATGGCGAGTGAGAAGATCAAAGATGATACCAAGATGAAACGTCTCGTGAAGTATATAGAAAAAGAATTTGAACTCGATGAGTCGCGGGTAATAAAGACCTCAAATAAAATCTATAATCTCGAGAGTATTCCCGAGTATCTTTTTAACTCGGAGTCTCGTATCACCTCGGCACTCGTCTCGATCACAGGACTCATGAAGAGTATCGAACAGACTGAGTTGTTCTCAGATGCTGAGATGCAGATCAACCGTCGAGACAAGATAGCACTCATCGGCAAAAATGGAGCTGGCAAGACCACGCTCCTGAAGATGATAATCGGTCGAGAATGAGAATACAAGGGTACAATCGAGCGAGCCACAGGACTCAAGGTGGGATATCTGTCACAGGATCTCTGGTGGTCGGATACCTCCAATACGCTCAGAGCCGAGATGCTCATGGTATTCCCAGATATCACTGAGAGAATCGATCGACTCGCCGAGATAGAGTGGGATGATGAGCAGTGGGAAGAGATAGATGCGATCAAGAGCTATCTCAGAGAACATGATGGATATCGGAGATATGATCTACAAACTGAGATACTCAGGTATTTTGGGTTCACAGATATGATGCTCGATCAGCATGTCCTATCGCTCTCTGGTGGTGAGCAGACCAAGGTGCAGATAGCCAAGTTCCTGATCACCGAGGTCGATCTCCTCATACTCGACGAGCCGACGAACCATCTCGATATCGAGGGGATCATATTCCTCGAGCGGTTTTGCAAAATATGGAAAAAGGCAATCCTATCGATCTCTCATGATGTCAGATTCATCGATAATACCTCTGAGCGGATCGTCGAGATCTCAGGAAAACAGCTCAATAACTACCAAGGCAAGTACGCGGATTATCTCATCGAAAAACAAGCCAGATATGATAGACAACTCAAGGCTCATACTCTCCAAAAAAAAGAAATCGAAGAGCAAGAGGCGTGGATCAACAGGTTCAGGTATACTCCATCTAAGTCCAACAGCGTCCAGAGTCGTATCAAGCAGATAGACAAGATAGAGCGTATAGAAAAACCTGACGGCGAGACGACCGTACGAGGTATCACAATCAAGGCCGGAAAAAGACTCCCAGAGAAAATCATGACGATAATAGATCTGAGTGTTGGATACAAGACACCACTCATCACAACACATGGAGAACTCATAGTTCGCAAGGATGATAAAATCGGGATCATCGGTCGCAATGGAGCTGGCAAGACTACGCTCCTCAAAACGATCCTCGGAGAACTCCCTGCCCTCTCGGGAACCGTCACGACCAATCCAGACCTCATCATCGGATCCTACTCTCAGGTACTCGCAGATCTGGATGGGAGCGTGAGTATCATCACAGAGCTCGGACGTAACTATGAGAATGAGGGTGAGATCAGGGCGATGCTCGGTGGGCTCCTGATCACCGGTGACAAGGTCGATCAGCAGATCTCGACTCTCTCAGGAGGCGAACGAGCCAAGGTGGCACTCACGAAGATGCTCCTCACGCGTCCTCATGTCATCATCATGGATGAGCCGACGAACCATCTCGATCTCCACTCCAAAGAAGTGATCAAAAATATGCTCGAACATTTTGATGGAACGAGTCTCATCGTATCACACGATCGTGATCTATTGGAACATATCTCGAACAGAGTCTGGCTGATACAAGAGTGAGTACTCAGGACTTTTGATGATAGTGAAAAGTGATTTGCTGAGGTATTTTAGATTTTTTGTATATACTACTCATATGAACCACCTGAATATCAACATCAATACCTATGAGCGAGATGGGGATATCATCATCGGAGATATCCATACGATCATCAATGCGGATAGTAGGCTCGCTCTCATCGGACCCAATGGTGTCGGCAAGAGTACTCTCATGAGGATCATCTCTGGAGAGATACATGAGTATGATGGGAGTATAGAGAATATCGGTGGGATGACACTCGGGTATCTCGAACAGATCCACTTCATGGATGAGTCAGTGACTATACGAGATGAGCTCAGGGATGCATTCACAGAGATCAGAAAACTCGAAAAAATAATCGAGCAAGAAGAAATGAAAATGGCAGAAACAGGAGAATTCGAAATATATACTGAAGCAATCGAGAGGTATCAGCTCCTCGGTGGTTATACCTACGAGAATGAGGTCGAGCGTGTGGCTCGTGGGATTGGGATATTTGACCTCCTCGAGAAGCCACTATCCAATGTTTCTGGTGGGGAGCGGACCAAGATAGCTCTGGCAAAAATCCTATTATCAAAACCAGATTTTCTCCTCCTAGACGAGCCAACCAACTTCATCGATCTTGTCTCCGTGGAGTGGCTCGAACACTACCTCGAGCACACCTGGAAGTGAGGATATATCATCGTTTCTCATGATCGTGAGTTCCTGGATCGCACCTGCAGTATCACGATCGAAGTACTCGGTAAAACAGGCATCAATATCTATCATGGTGACTACTCCTACTCCGTCGAGGAACGCAAAAAAGTGAGCCATATTCAAGATAAAAAATACGAAGAGCAGCGTATCCATATCGAAAGTGAGAAAAAGCTCATCAATCGATTCCGAGCAGGATCTCGCTCAGGATTCGCCAAAAGTCGAGAGAGACAACTAGATAAAATAGATCTCATAGAAAAATCAGAAACCCGTATCTGAGTCAACTTCATATTCTCATATGACAAACATAGCCCTGAGACACTCATCAAAATTGAGGATACATTCATCGGACGACATGAGCCATTATTTTTTATCAGGAGTGCAATACTCTCAAAATGAGATAGAGTATGAATAGTATGAGAAAACTGAGTTGGGAAATCTACCCTGATCAGAACTATACTCGCAGAAATGAAACCACTCGAGGGATACCTCAGTGTACATGAGCATGCTAGGATACTCTACTTCTCACAGCTCCATGAGACTCTCGATACCAAATCGAGCATCTATGACAACTTCGTACTCCATGGTCTCCCCTACTCTCGTGAGCGAGTGGGCAGTATCATCTCTACCTATGGATTTGAGTTCGTAGATACGAGCAAGATTGTAGGCAATCTCTCTGGTGGAGAGAGATCTCGCCTCCTTTTTGCTATACTCAGTCAGAATACTCTAGCATGGAAATATACGAGAAAAATAAATAATCCAGACCAGGAGATCATCATACCAGAGTCATCTGGGGTATCGAATGTACTCATTTTTGATGAACCCACCAATCATCTCGATGCAGATACAAGAGAGTCACTCGAGAGAGCCATACGAGAATACCCAGGTACAGTACTTTTTATCTCTCATGATCGATATTTTGTGAACAAGCTCGCAGAGCGTCTCTGGATCATAGAAGACGGTGAGCTCATCATCTCATATGGCAACTATGAGGACTACCGATACAAACGAGAACGTGGTATCGATCTCGATATGAGTCTGTTCAATGTAGATGGCGAGATGGATATGGTACTCGAAGAAAAACTCGGAGTCGTCGAGGCTCGACGGATCAAAGAAAAATTCGCCAGACGCAAACTCAAGAAATAAAAAAAATCCTACACTCTATTGTAGGAATTTTTTTGAATCAGAATAAATATGAGAAATGATCATCCCTATTGGATCACTGATATATTGTATACCATAGATGGGAGGTCAATAGCTGACACAGACTCATTGCAGAACTTGGCTTCTACAGTATTGGCTGCCGATACTCGAGCATAGGCTATCACCATACGGTCAGTGAGTGCTGATGTGGGTGATATTGCTGCTACTCATCCTACGACTGCATTGGTGACGGTAAATGTCTGAGCAAGACATGCTGATGCTGCTATCGACGCTATATCTACGGTAGGTGCTGCCTTGATAAAGGCATTAAGCTGACTCCCATTGGTACCAAGCTCGAATGTACCGGCAATATCAAGCCGAGATGTAGGAGTCTGTGTACCAATACCTACAGCTCCAGTACTCGTGATACGTACTACCTCGACTGGTGCGACATTGGTTGTAGTACTCCGATTAGCGAATACGATATCACCCTGAGTATTACCAGTAGTGCTCGTCGTGATGAATCCTATCTCTGCAGGAGCATATCGGGTTGTACCGGCGAGTCCACTATATCCGAATCCGATCGTCTGAAGTGCTGTGAGTCTATTCTCGAGTCATCAGATATTGAGATATGGTGTACCATATGCGACACCGAGATTGGCGTCAGCTCATTGGACTCACCTTTTGATGATCATCTGTGGTACTGCAGAGCTCGTAGAGCCTACCGCAGAACCTGCTACTACGAAATGACGATCTGGGAATGAGGTACCGATACCGATCTGACCACCACCTGTGATAGCCTGGAGTTGTGAGTTGAGTCCCGTATTGATATAGAGATACTCCGAGTGATTGGCTGGTATAGAGAGGACTCTCTGCCATGGAGCTGGTGTCTGATAGGGTGAGTCGTTGGTATAGAGTCATCCTGTCTGATTCCCGTTGAATCTACCACTCCGAGCAAAGAGCGGTGCATCACCTCGAGCACCGAGTGCGAGCTGATATCCAAATGTATCCCCCTTTGCTGACATAGTAAATGAGTTGTATGGGCTCGCAGATATACCTGTGACGGGATCTGGGTCAGCACAGTCATAGGCCCCAGGAGATCCATAGGTACCCGTGATGGAACAGAGTGCATCGGTACCATTTTCTTTGAAGTATGGTCCATTGTTCGAGGGACCATCTCACTTGCTCACGACGAACGATTGCTTGCCTGGTATAGCAAAATACTGATTGAAGTCATAACTCACATTGAACGTATTGAGATCAGGATTGGGAGTAGGTGGACTACTTCGGAGAGTACCTGTATATACGGCGATATTACTGATTGGACTGATTGGTAGAACCTTACCCGAACCATCGATACCGAGAGCAAGTACATTGTTGGAGGTAAGTGGAGTCGAGAGATTGATACGAGAGAACTTGAGTCCAGAGTCATTGGCAATACCAGAGTCGATGACAAATTTGGTCGTGAGACTCACTCCTGTTCCCACACCGATATTGGTACCATTATCGAATATCTGAGATGCATAGAGCCCATTTCATCCAGTACCAAATTTGGATACATAGTTTGCTACTCATCATGTGATACCCGTTGCTGTAGCTCCTGATATACTCGATGACCAAGTAGCGAGACCAGTGGCATCTGATGTGAGGATCTCACCAGCTGATGGACTACCACCAGTTATCTTGATCTGTCCATTGATCTCGAGCTTGGCACTTGGAGTCGCAGTACCGATACCTATGTTTCCATTATCTCCATATATCCAGTTACCAATAGAGAGTTGGTTGGAGGCTGTATTGGATACTACCTGAGCATTGTATCCGATAGCTATATTTGACCCTCCTGTAGTTATATTGGCTCCTGCAGAATCACCGAGTGCAGTATTATTATTTGCCTTGCTTGCTTCGAGTGCTCTATAGCCAAATGCTGTATTATCAGATCCTGTACTATTTTGTGAGAGTGCTCCAACCCCGTTCGCAGTATTGAAGTTTCCTGTTGTATTTTGAAAGAGTGCTGTGACCCCGTTCGCAGTATTATACCATCCGAGTGTATTGAGTGAGAGTGTATTCGCACCATTTGCAGTATTATAATATCCTGATGTATTGGCATTCAGTGAGATATATCCGATAGCGGTATTGTTGGTACCAGTGGTATTTACTAGAGCAGTAGCACCAAGGACCGTATTAGTTGCGAGGGAGCCGCTCCCTTTTCCGACAGTTATGCCATTCACGAGGATATCCCCAGAGACATCGAGTTTTTTACTTGGCGTAGTCGTACCGATACCAACATTGCCTCCTGAGTTATAGATATTGGTAGATGGTATCCAGCTCGTCCCATCATAGTAGAGAGTAGAACCGAGTACTGATCCAGTTACACTGAACGCTGTAGCAGTCACAGCAGTAGTCCAACTCGCTACACCCAGTGCATCAGATACGAGATATCGTCATACTGCAGCACCCGTACGGAGCCTGATCTGTCCATTGACATCAAGGAGAGCTGTAGGAGATACAGTCCCGATACCGACTCCTGTACCAGTATCAAATACCTGAGATGGATAGAGACCAGTACCCCCTGTTCCAAATTTTGTGACATAGTTTTGCACTCATCCGGTGATGCCAGTTGCTGTAGCTCCTGATAGAGAAGATGACCAAGTAGCAAGACCAGTAGCATCTGAGGTGAGGATCTTGCCAAGACCAGGAGATCATCCTGCTATGGTGATCTGGTTCGAGAGATACAGATTCTGCCATGGGAGACTGCTCGATCCGATATCACGATACATCACTGGAGCTGCTGCATCGGGAAGGAGAGATCCTGATATACTGATATTAGCTACACTACGATTAACTATCGTATCTGTGATCACTTTGCCCTGAACAGTGATATCACCAGTGATAAGGGCTGATCCTGATACACTCAGCTTGGCTGATGGCGTAGCGGTACCGATACCGATATTGGATCCTGAGTTATAGATATTGGTAGATGGTACCCAGGTTATGCCATTATAGTAGAGAGTAGAACCGAGTACTGATCCAGATATAGAGAGCCCTGTAGCAATCGGAGATGTCCAACTCGCTACACCCAGTGCATCAGATACGAGATAGTATCCGCTCGATGATCCTGTACGGAGCCTGAGTTGTCCATTGATATCGAGGAGAGCTGTAGGAGAGAGGGTACCGATACCAACTCCTGTACCAGTATCGAATACCTGAGAAGGATAGAGTCCGTTTCATCCGGTACCAAATTTGGATATATAGTTCTGTGTACCTCATATGATGCCCGTAGCTGTAGCTCCTGAGAGAGATGATGACCAAGTAGCGAGGCCAGTAGCATCACTCGTGAGTACCTTGCCTGCTCATGGTACACCACCCGTGATCTTGACTTGTCCTGCTACTTCGAGACGAGCTCCTGGGGTCGATGTACCGATACCAACTCCTGTACCCGTATCAAAAAGTTGAGAATTAGCCATAATAGAACCATTCCACTTGGTTACATAGTTCGCGAGGAGTCATGATCCAGATATACCAATAGAGTCATTGGAACATATCCAGTTGGAGAGAGTACCACTCCAAGCAAGGATCTGTCCGGCACTACATGGGATATTGTTTGGACGATAGTCGAGACTTGCTCCTACTCATCCTATACGCACTGAGCCAACAATATCGAGACGAGCTCCTGGAGTCGTAGTACCTAGACCCACTCCTGTACCAGTATCATAGAGTTGTGAGTTGTTGATTCCAGTACCAGTGGGAGTATACTTGGCTATATAGTTCGTAGTACCGACGAGTGGTCCTGCGAGACCGAGAGTCGTAGTAGATGGTGCAGCAGCTGGAGTCTGCCAAGTTGCTATACCTGCTATATCACTCGTGAGCACCTTGCCTGTACCCTCTGTTCCATCTGCGATCTTGATATTGCCTCATATATCGAGTCGAGCGAGTGGATTCGTTATACCGATACCGATATTACCATTATAGCCATAGATCACATTGCCGATATTGATCTGATTCGAGAGTGTATCAGATATATTCGGCTGTGTATTGTATCCGATGAATATATTATTATTTCCTGAGGTGAGATTGGCACCTGCGAGATATCAGAGGGCCGTATTGTTGTATCAGACACTCGTACTATAGAGTGAGCTCATACCGACAGCACTGTTCTGATATCCTGTGATATTGGAATAGAGTGCTTGATATCCATTTGCAGTATTGGTCGCTACATTCCCTGCTCATCGACCTACTGTGATTCCGTTGACTCTAGCATCTCAGAGTGTGATGAGAGTAGAGCTCGCACCAGAGAGACGCATACCCTCTACGAGATTGCGTCTGAATACGAGATCCATATTATCTGCTGTACCAACGTAGTCAGTCGCGGAAGTAGTACCTGAGTTGCCAGATTGCCGCCAAAATGCTCCCGAGAGAGCAAAGTCTGCAGTACTCACAGAGGGCTGCCAAGATGCGAGTCCAGTAGCATCTGATGTTAGTACCTTACCAGAACCAATACCACCTCCAGTGATACGGATAGTTCCCGCTATATCGAGCTTGGCTCATGGCGAAACCGTACCGATACCGATATTGTTTCCATCATCAAAAAACTGAGATAGGTAGAGTCCAATACCTCAGGTACCAAATTTTGGTATATAGTTCTGAGTACCTCATGTGATACCTGTTGCTGTGGCACCGACGATAGCAGATGACCAATATGCCAGACCTGTTGCATCGGAGGTGAGTACTCTATTGATACCCGGAACACCACCAGTGATCTTGACCTGTCATGCTACTTCGAGACGTGCTCCTGGTGAGGCAGTACCGACACCTACATTGGTACCATCGTCGAATACCTGAGAATTATTGATCCCAGTACCAGTGGGTGTATACTTGGCTATATAGTTGGGCGTACCAACGAGTGATCCTGATAGAGAGAGTGTAGTGTTAGATACTGGTGTCACAGGTAGAGTACTACATATCTGTACTCCTGTAGAGGTGAATCAGCTGATTATCTCGTTTGAGAAACAGATATTGGAGAATATATTGGTAAAATAGGTATTGAAATATCCACCCGTCACCTCACTCCCTCCAGGATTGGGGAGAGCTGGATAGGTTACTGCATACATCGGCAATATAGCGATAGATACCACAGATATGAGTGATATAATGAGTGATGATCGAGAGAGAGGGGATCGCATGGAGGATGGGGATATATACTAGAACTGATTTATTTTGTTACTTCCCGAGCCTTGCCTCGATAGCATCGAGTCGTTTTTTGAGTGACTCATTCTCTGATCTGAGAGCGACTATATCAGCTTTGTTAGATTTGACGAGTGTAGTGAGCTCCTTGATTGCCTCGATCACTGGGGCAATGAGATGACCATATTCGACATTTTTGTATGTTTTTTTGGAGTCTGGATCAGTATATTCTCATACAGCATCAGGGAATATTTTCTCTACTTCTTGAGCTATGAGTCCGAGGTCTTTTTTATCATCTTTTTTCCATTTGAAGTAGTATCCATTCATAGCATTTACCTTGTCGAGAGATGATGTGATTTTGACGAGATCTTTTTTGAGGCGGGCATCCGAGATATAGTAGTATGCTGGAGAATTCATATAGGCACCAGCTTGTATGATAGAGTCTACGTACATATATTTTCAGCCGTAGCTCCGTATCCAAGTTGGATCCGTCATCCACCATCCTCATCAGTAGCTATTAGAGTACCATCCGGCATTCCCGTTAGATCTGTACCATCCATTATTAGTCATATCATTTGCTGTCACACCTCATACGACATTGATACTACCCTGGTTCTGTTGATTCCCATTGTTATCCCAATATGCCATCCAGCTACCATATCCATTGAGAAATCACATCACATTGGAATTCGCATGAATGTATTTTATTCCATTTGGAGATTCATCATCCTTTAATGTTATATATGTATAGGCTCATCACGCCTCTGAAACAGTGAGTCCAGCATTCGCGGTGACCCTGCCTGCTACTGTTTGATTTCCGGCCATATCAAGTTGCCATATATTCGCTGGTGCTGACCATCCTCCGATACGGATGACATTATCTGGATCAAGACCCATATTGACGGCATACGCACCTCCACGATGGAATGACATACCAGCAGCACCTCCATCGTTAGAGAATGCCTCAAGTGCATATGTATTTTGTCATCCAACATATGATCCTGCTCATTTATTCGAGAGAAAATATTTGATTCCTGGGATGTTCTGACTACTCGGAAGATCTAGAGCATCTGTAATTCCATATCCTGCTATGGTAGTAGGTTTACTAGTTACTCCAGCCCAAGGTATTATATCAGCTACTCTCGCACTATCTACACGTACACCATAGGTATTAGCTCCATTCCATCCCATCAGAGTAGGGTAGCTTCATGACCATGGTACCTGTGAGTTTGTCTGATTGATAGCTGACCCACTCGGTGAGGTACCGTTCGATGCATCGATGATGACATGCCCGTTACCATAGTTCTTCCATCTCATATACTGAGATGTACCGATATCGAGAGTAGAGTCACTGCGAGCTGTATCACCGAGTGACTTCGCTGTGACACCAGCCCATGTAGTAGATGATGTAGCTGTCTGCCAACTCGCAAGTCCAGATGCATCTGAAGTGAGGACTTTACCTGCCCCTGGTGCACCTCCAGTGATCTGTACTGTACCATTTGCTACGATATTTTTGGCTGCAAAGTTCTCATACCCAGTACCTGGATTGTCAAATGTACGGATCACACCATCAGCCCCCATACCGATCTGACTCGCGACTCGAGCTGACCAATGGAACGCTATTCTCGGAGCCTCAGATGCTACTGCTGACTGAGCTCAGGCAAAATTGAGCTCTCGTACCTCGAGTGCTGCATTGGAGTATGATGAGCTATTGGTAGCTGAGGCCATCTGCCAGTCTCCAGCTACGTCATTGCGGTGAAAATTGGATGGATTGATACCTCCTGCGAGTGTAGAGTTCGCAGCGAGTGTCGTACTATCCGCGATATCTACTCGACCATTGGTATTCGCATCACAGCTACTCCCCCATCCACTCTCACATCCAACCTCATACATACGAACACGACCAGTGACATTGTTCGTAGCAAATGCTGGAGCACCCGTGATACCTGTCCATGGAACTGACGAGGCAGCTCCTGGAGTTATCCAACTCGCAAGTCCAGATGCATCTGAAGTGAGGACTTTACCTGCTCACTGTGTACCATCTGTTATCTTCACATTACCAGCTATATCGAGACGAGCTCATGGGGTTCATAGGCCGATACCGACATTGCCTGCTGTATTTGCGTATACAGATTGGTTATATACCATAGCTACTTCTTTGGTTATCCCGCCTGGTTTTGCTATATTAGTGATAGCGGTAACTCGATTTTTCTTGGATCCTGCATAACTATCATTTACTTGTACGGTAAATCATTGCCAGTATGATTGATATGGGAACCAGTATGCGAGCTTGCCACCGAGGTTAAATAGGCTCATACCTGTGATATTAGTACCATTGGATATACCTCCATGATTGATGACGGTATTCGAGTAGATATACCCCTGATATTTGAGGTCAAAAGGAACCAGCGATCCATACGAGTTCCCCTCTATCTCGAGGAGCCATGGCTCACCATTCGTCACACTATAGTCGATATCAGTCTGTATGAGAGTCCCTTGTGGGAAGTCACGACCAGATTGGAGACCTCAGATATTTGAGCTACTATCGAGGACAGTTCTCCATGACTGCCATGTGCCATTATTTTTGCCACGGAGTGCGATCTGTCAGGTACGATAGTCCTGATATATCTGACCTACCCAGTTTGGATCGTATGCCTGAGCATAGAGAGCTCCATCAGTCTGACCAAAGAGTCATACATTCGCATTCGCATAGTATGTACCATTTGTAGTGACATTGTTTGCATTCACAGGACTCGATTGATTCGATGAGACAAAGTTCCCAGAGTGGAGAATTGTATACCAGCTATTCCAGGTACTATCTATTCCCTTTCGGATATTGAGCATCGGTATACCTCCACCATTGGCTGCTGTACTACCAAATGCGAGCTGATACGATGCGTCTCCCGTACTCGCAGTAGTCCCGAGCCATGGAGCGTAGGTCATCACGCCTGCATAGTTCCCTGCTGTGCCTGCAGTACTCGCATTTGCGAAGTCGAATCTCACTCACTGTGGAGTAGTATTCGGCAATTTTGTACTCGCATTGCGATCTCCATCTGGAGAGTTTATGAGATTCGTAGAGGATGATGTCGTAGCAGTCGTAGCATTGCCTGTGAGATTCCCTACAAAGCTCGGTGCTGTCACAGAAGTCGTCGCGACGATCGTACCATTTGGATACAAAATAGAGTATCCTCCACCTGATTCACAGTTTGTCTCACATCCAGCTCATATCCAATCAGTAGCACCGATTGCTCACGATACATGGAGCTTGTTGGCAGGCGTAGTCATGCCGATACCGACATTGCCTCCTCCTGCATTGATCACAACAGGTGATGCAGAGTCTGATTGTATATTGAACACACCACTTGCATCGAGACCTGTCCAGTACTTGCGAGTACCAGCAACTAGCCACTCTATATAGTTATAGTTGCCTCCACTCGTCTTGTTGAGTCTGAGGAGATTGTCCTGACTCCCTGCTATCTCGAGCTTGGCTCATGGAGTCGAGGTACCGATACCGACACTCCCAGTAGTCGCCTGTATCACATTGGTCCCTGAGAGGAGCCATGTAGTCGTACTCGATGGTGAGGTACACAGTAGTATACCAGTAGGAGTGAATCCTCTCACCACATCTGACCCACTACATCCTGATGCAGTGAACATATTAGTGAAGTATCCATTGAACGTACCACTACCCACCTCTCCAGTAGGAGTAGTGGAGGGATATGGGATAGCTCAGACGAGAGGTGTATAGAGGATTGCGAGCGAGAGTGAGAGGAGTGATATATAGAGTCGCATGCTGGAGATATTTTAGAGAAGTAGATATACAACGGACTGGGACTCCCTATCTCGACTCAGCGAATCCTGGAGGAGGATCAGTGAGGATCTGAGGATCATACTCGATGACCATGACGGCATCTTTGATTTTGGCTACACTCGATCTCTGTACTGGGAGAGATGCCTGAGTTGTATTGGCTGGATTGTAGGTACGGAAATAGTCCCAATCATAGGAGTATATATTGGCTTGGTTACAACCTATCACGAGTGCTGGACATACAGGAGGGGTCTGTTGAGATCCACCGATCGTATTTTTGGATGCCATGAGTCCTCGTATGTAGAGCTGATTTTGGGGAATATTCCAGATACCAGTATTGCTATATTTGACTATAGGGGATACATTGGATGCCTTGTCTCATGAGAATATACTCCCCTCAGCATAGAGATAGGCATAGATACGCTTGACTCCATCTCCGATGACGATATTACCACCATTCCCTGCAGCATCCTGGAGTGCGATGAGAGCAATAGTGGGGTCAGTCCAGATATCATTGACTCATGTCTGAGTGATGACTATGTCTCATCCGATGACTATGAGAGATCTCTTTTTGGCAGTGAGGTATGGGGTCAATGAGGCATTCTCGATACGCAGATCTCCTGATTTCCTGATAATAAAATTGAACTTGGTATCACTCGAACTCGCAGGATCGAGATCAGCATCACTGATATTGCGGGTCATGAGAGCAATATTGCGACGGATCATATTGAGTATATTCGCATGATTGATCGTCTTGTAGCTATATCCGACATCTTGATTGACGACACCATTATTCTGTACAGAGAATACCTTGGATCCAGCTATATTACCAACGATAGCGATCTTCGAGACGAAGTTGATAGGGACGCCTGCAAGTGGATCTACGACGGTCGACGGAGTTGGGAGGAGAGATCCTGATATACTCGTCCACATAGGGATCCATCCGAGTGATCGACTCCATGCCCAACCAGAGAGATTACCAGTATTGGGATCAAAATAAACACCAGTCCCAACTCCGATATCTGTACTCGATAGAGCTATCCATCCAGCGTTCTGACTCCAAGCATACCCACTCGCGGGACACGACTGAGTGGCACCAGTCCATATAGTAGTGGGACAGTTGACTCGAGCAACACTCGTAGGCGTGAGATCTCCATGAGAGAATGTTGCCCATCATACATTACCGAGCCAGAAGGCACCAGAGAGAGTGCCATCAGATCTGATCTCACCACTTCAGGCATCAAAATTGACCACTCCAGGATACCCACCACCAGTGAAACTGGTGCCGAGATCACCACTCCAACCATTGTGGAGCGGGAATACTCCTCGAAGAGAGAATGAGGGATTTGATACTGCGAGCAAGACGCCAGAACATACCAGAGAGAGAATCAGTACGAAGAATATTTTGCCTTTCATAGTATGCTGTATATAATTGATTCGTATTGTATCTGCTCGAGAGCAAAAATCAAAAAAAATCACTTCACAAACAACAATCAGATTGTATCGTATAACTCTTGTATTCATATGTATATCTTTGATCTTCATTTTTACAGTCTCCATATAGCTCCAACCTGGTATGGTCTCTCATATGCTCTTGGATTTATGATTTGTTACTTTTTTATGAGATATTATTTCTCTTTCAGAGAAATAGTCCATAGTGATACACTCTTATCATATATATTCATAGGAGTCATCCTCGGAGGTCGTATCGGATATATCCTCCTCTACAATCTCTCATATTTCATCCAACATCCCTCGAGTATGATCAGAATCTGGGAGTGAGGGATGAGTTTTCATGGAGGACTCATTGGCACTATACTGGCAGTATTGTTTTTTGCATGGCGATATCAGTACCAATTCTGGTCACTCATAGATACTCTCGCAGTGATCATACCAGTAGCACTCGGGCTCGGTAGGATCGGTAACTGGATCAACCAGGAACTCCCAGGATATACACCATATGATGGGATATGGGCGATGCAGATAGCCGGCCGATCACACTTCCCCTCTCCCCTCCTCGAGATGTTTCTCGAGGGTATAGTATTGTTTGTAGTGATGCTCATATCATGGAGACTATCGAGATGAGTTGTATGAAAAAATATGCCTAAAAAATTCAAAATCCCTTCAGAAATTCCTTGATTTTTATCTGGAATATTTCTCATCGGATATAGTCTAGCTCGACTCATAGCAGAACAGTATCGTCTCCCTGATACCCATATAGGATATCTACTATCTACTCATTGGCTCACGCTCGGTATGATCTATACGATACCTATGATAGTATATGGAGTATATCTTGTTATCTATACCTCTACCCTATCTCGTCATGGGAGCAAATAGCCAACAATAGTCCAGTTCTTGATAGTGATGAACCTATTCCATTGTCGAATCAGAGCATCATATGCTGGGAGCTCAGAACGAATAGTACGGTCATACGACATCACAAACTCACGAATATAGATGAAATAGGCATCTCGCTGGAGCTCTGGGATAGCCATAGAGAGTCGCATGAGGAATCCATATTGATCATTGATACGAGCATTGTGTTCTAATAGCATAGGGATGCTATCGTACTCATGGATAATGGCATCAGAGTGGAGACGGGTCATGAGATCAAATGCAAGATGCTCATCTACAACATGGGGACGCATCACCTCGATCACTGCTGGTATCTTCGCGATCTTCTGGAGAAAAACGAGTATAACACGTGACTCTCTCTCTCGTATGCGACGAGAGAGTAGAGTATATGTCACAATATAGAGTCAGATAAGGAGGACAAAAATAGCGATGATGCCTATGATAATTGGATTCATATAGAGAGTATATGTACAGATATCCAGAAATCAAGCAAACAATTTGCAAAAAGCATACCCCTCTATATAATCTATAATATGTCTAAAGTCTATATCCAAAAACTCATCGTGACAAGTATTGCTGAGCTCAGTGGTGTTGGATTTGCTTTTTTCATAGCATATTCACTACGTCTCATGCGAGACTGGATACCACTCGTACAATTGCCTATACCATACATATCATATGAGCAATTTGTACCATTTGTGATATCAGGAGTGATCATATGGACTATTGTGTTTATCAGAGGAGGGCTCTATTCGCTCGGATCGCATACCCCTATTGTAGAAGAGATACGCCTTGTACTGACTTATAGTTTCTTTTGGTTCTTTGTATATATAGGCTTTATATACCTATCGACTGGTTTTATTTTTGCCCATGAGATACCTCGTCTCATCATCCTCTACGCCTATATCATAGCAACTATATTCTCTGTGATAATCAGATATATACTCTATACTCTATATAGTATATTGTATAGAGTATGAAAAATAAAAAAAGAACCAATACTCGTCATAACAAATGTAGAAAACAAGTGAGAAATACTCGAAAATAACTGCTATAGCTATCAGTACATACAATCAACTGATACAAACACTATAGAGCATACTATCAGGTCTGAACAACTCGCATATATCATCTATCTAGGAGATATGGATGACATCGGGAGTATTGCTACTCTTGCCAAGATATATGGTATATCACTCACCTATCCTCGTATCTCACATCATATCCCACTATCTGCCAGTCGAGAGAGCTGGATAGGAGCAATACCGATGATAGAGCTGAGACCCGTAGCTATCACTGCATGGTGACGTATCATGAAACGATGAGCAGATATCATCATATCTTCTCTACTGATTATTATACTAATACCAGTATTTTTGATCGTATCTCTCGGTATATGGATCAATGATAGATCAGGACCAATCATATACCGAAACAGACGGATCGGACAACATGGAGAAATATTTGCTCTCTACAAGTTCCGATATATGTACTGGCAGTACTGTACAAAAGAAGAATATGGTATCTCAGATGAGGCAATGGCATATGAGGAAGAACTCAAAAAAGAAAATAATAGCCGTGTATGACCCCTCTATAAAATAGAGAATGATCCTCGTCGTATGTGGTTCGGACGTATCATAGAGAGACTCTCTATCGATGAGCTCCCACAGCTATGGAATGTACTCAAGTGAGATATGTCACTCATAGGACCACGCCCACATCAGCCTCGCGAGATCGAGCTCTATGATGAGTCTGATAAGCAAGTTCTCACTATCAAACCTGGTATCACTGGTATGGCTCAGGTCTATGGGAGAGATAAGAATACATTCAGGGAAGAGATCACTCTAGACACATACTATATCGAGCACTATTCTGCTGCACTCGATATGGCTATACTACTGCGTACTCTACTTGTAGTCATTCAGAGAGTCTGGAAGTAGTATACACTTGTGTGATTTCTGAAAAACTACAAATTTCATTGTTATAAAAATTTATTTCTTACTCACTTCCGCATCAGGAAGCTCATTTCGAAAAAATTTTTCTGCCTCGAAATTTTTGTTTTTGAGAAATTCAAATATCGGAGAGGTCTATTGCAAAAAATGATAAAATATATACACTCATTTTTAGTTTTTAGTTTTTAGTTTTTAGTTACTATGTCCGACTTCCCAAAACAATACGATCCAAAGATACATGAAAAAGCAAGCCAGGCACTCTGGGAAGATAAAAAAATATATACACCAAGAGTCGATCACAACAGTACTAAACAGGAGACATTTTATATACCTATCCCACCACCCAATGTGACAGGCAATCTCCACCTCGGACATGCTCTCACTCTATCAATCGAGGATATCATGACTCGCTATCATAGACTCCGTGGTGATGCAACACTCTGGGTGCCAGGAACAGACCATGCTGGTATAGCAACCCAGGCTCAAGTCGAGAAGCGTCTAGAAAAAAATGGAAAGAGTCGAAAAGCAATAGGACGAGAAGCATTTCTCGGAGAATGCTGGAAATGGATAGATGAATATGGAGGAAATATCCAGAATCAAGTCAAGATGATGGGAGCATCTGTGAACTGGGATATGGAACGATTCACATTCGATGATGCCAATAATGCACTCGTCGAGAAGATATTTGTCGATCTCTACGAAAAATGACTCATATACCGTGGGGAGTACATGGTGAACTATTCTCCAGTACTCGAATCCGTTATATCAGATATCGAGGTCGAACATCAGGAGGTAGCTGAGTATATGTACTATATCAACTACTTCGTCTCTGGATCAGACAAAGAGCTCCTCGTTGCCACAACTCGCCCTGAGACTCTCCTCTGAGATATGGCACTCGCAGTACATCCAAAGGATAAGAGATACAAAAAACTCATCGGAAAGTCAGTCATCCTCCCTATCGTCAATCGAGAAATCCCGATAATCGGAGATGATACTATCGACATGGAATTCGGTACTGGAGTCGTCAAGGTGACTCCAGCACATGATCCATCAGACTTTGAGATGGGACGGCGTCATGGATTGCGTACTGACTATCGTGTGATCGAGAAAACAGGACTCATGAGTCAAGAAGCTGGAGTATTTGCCGGACTCAGAGCGGTCGGTGAGGCAAGAGACAATATTGTTGAGTTACTCAAAAGCAAGGGTAATCTCGTCAGAATAGAACCCTATACACATACAGTAGGATTTTGCTCTCGAGGCAAATGCCGTATCGAGTCTGTTGTATCAACTCAGTGGTTCGTCAGAGCCTCTACGATGGCTGAGAAAGTAACAACTGGGTACAAAAAATGAGAATTCAAAATAGTACCAGAACGATTCAATAAAACATTCGAAGACTGGATATATAATCTGCGTGACTGGTGTATATCTCGCCAACTCTGGTGGGGACATCAGATCCCAGCCTACTATGATATCAATACCTGAGAACTCCTCGGGGTGACTCGAGATCCGAGTATTCTCTTTGAGAAATATGGAGAACAAAATATACGACGTGATGATGATGTACTCGATACCTGGTTTTCGAGTGCACTATGGCCATTCGCTGTACTCGATTGGGATTTTGAGAATCCGAGTGAATTCTTCGCAAAATATTACCCAGCCAATGTCCTCGAAACAGGCTATGATATATTATTTTTCTGGGTTATCCGTATGCTCCTCATGGGATATGAATATACTGGAGAGACTCCATTCAAAACAATATATCTCCATGGACTCATCCTCGATGAGACAGGTCGCAAGATGTCCAAGAGCTGGGGCAATGTCATCGATCCCCTCTCAGTCATAGAGACACACTCGACTGATGCACTGCGTCTAGCTGTCACTCTCGGCAATACTCCTGGGAACAATATGAATTTCTCTATCAGATCAGTGGAGGAGAATTCCCTCTTTCTCAACAAGTTCTGGAACATTATCAGATTTGCCTGGATGAATGTAGGGTATATCACGCAATCACGAGAAACAATCATCACAAAAATCACCGAAAATAAAACAGAGCTACTCCCATATGAGGTATGGATTCTCTCACGTCTCACAGCTATCACTGAGCGTGTCACCGAGGGTATGGAGAACTATGGATTTGCAGCGGTAGGATCAGAGCTGATTGCATTCGTCAGAGATGAGTTCGCAGATATAGCGATCGAGGCATACAAGGTAGAAAAAGATACTACAAAATATGGCAGAGAGGTCATCTCACTCTGTGTGCTCGATATCATCACCCTGATGCATCCATATATCCCACATATCACGGAGACTCTCTATGGATATATCACTGAGGGTGCTCTCCTCGCCACAGCATCATGGCCGACTCCTGCGATCGCTCGAAATATAGAAAGTGAAAAAAATCTCGAACAAGTCTGGGATATAGTTCGTACTATCCGCAATATCCGAGCCGAGTCAGGGATCAAACCAGGAGAATATCATGATACTATCATCCAAGCAAAAACAGATATGATCAGTAATCTCGAGAATAATCTCACTCTCATCTCTGGTCTCGGTCGTGTCAATATAACCATCAATCCAAGTGGAAGAGACCCTCAGAGTCATGCGTATGGTATCTGTGGATCTGTCGAGATCTATATCCATAATGAGATCGATAGAGCAGGCATCGCAGCTGAACGAGAGCGAATCATGAGACTCATAGAAGAGAAACAAGAATATATCAAAGCACTCGAAATCAAGTTATCGAACTCAGCATTTACGAGCAATGCTCCTGAAAAGATAATCAGAATAGAGATGGAGAAAAAAAATCTCGCACGAGAACAACTCGAAAAACTAGAAGAAAAACAGAAAAAGCTATAAAAAAATCTCCCGAAAATTCGGGAGATTTTTTATTATTTGATTCTGAATTCAAAATCATCTTTCACGAATTCACCCTTGAGTGCCGAGAGACATCTGATAGTATTATTATGCCAGTTAGAGTTCGATGAGGCATATATAGCTCAATTTGGATTCCCCCAACGAGAGAGTTCAGATAAGTGAGTATACTTGCCAAGATACTTGTTGTTGAACGTAGCTGTCATCCACTCAAGTCACTCAGCTGGAGAGGCAAATGAATAGGTACTACCACTATCAGTGTTACCGATATTACCGATATTATAGGGAGTCTTGAGGTGATTACCGAGAGTTGTCTCTGCGAGACCTATACAGATCATGAAGCTCGGATCAATGTGGGCATCCAGAGCTGTATCTACCCACATTTGCCACTGGTTGAAGTCCGGAGTTGCATATGTCGCAAGGAGATACTTTTGTCGCTCAGTTTCATCTGTACCTACGAGGTTGAATTTCTTTTTATATCCAGTAGTATCTGTACCAGTACCTGAGAGTTCTACTATATCTGTGAGGAACTTGTCCTGATAGAGTGGCAATAGAGTCGCATAGTCCATAGACGCTAGAGAGAGATACCGGAGGGGATCAACACTTTCACGATTGCTCCACACTTCGAAGTGGAGATGAGCCCCACTCGTCATAGGCCCAGCACCAGGAGTACCGACAGCTCCACCACTCTTAGCTATAATTTGTCATCGCTTGACGAATTCATATTTTGATACGAGTACTTCTGAGAGATGTCCATAGACCGTGAGGAGTCAATCAGCATGTTTGATTGCCATATAGGAGTATCATCCTGGAACTGGTGGGAGGATATAGGTCACATAGCCATCAGCTGGAGCAGATATGTCACTCCCCTGCGGTGTCGCTATATCGATAGCCTCATGTTGACTGTGGAGAGCCTGATAGTAGTCAGCATCATGGAAATATGTTGTAATACGGCGACTCGATACTGGCCAGTCGAATATATTAGGTGTATCAACTCTTTTCTCTCATTTAGCGAGCTCTTTTTCATTGATAAAATACTGACGAATACGAGCACATTCAACAATCTGTGTATCAGTTTTCTTGGTTTTATTACAATTATACTTGGCGAGGAGAAGATCAAACGATTCACTATAGCGATCACTCGCCTCTTTCCAGAGAACTTCGACTTGAGCCTGAGCTGTCTGTTGTGATGCTATATACTGGACATAGAGAGCCTCTTGTCACTGGGTGATCTCGAGGAGTTTTTCTCGTTCAGATTTTTGACTCTCGAGTGTCATACTCTGATTCTCGAGTCCCAACCTGAGAGTCTCGAGTGCAGATTGTTCATTTTGACTCTGGATACTCGAGAGATAGTAGGCTCTCACAAGAGCTCGATATTCATCCACAAATTGTTGTCCCATCTGTGTGATGAGCGTTTTGTAGGTAATGTCAGAAAGTGTGAAGTCGCTATCTTCAGTCGTGAGGATCATACTCTTTATGAGATCGATATTACCGACCGTATCGATTATAGCATTTCATTCTGAATATATATTTTTGAGATAAGCAAGGATAATCGATCGGTGTTCGCGTATACGAGTTCTGAGTATGAGTCCATCAGATTGGAGTTGCTGAATACGAGTTTGCTTGATTTTGATATCGAGATTGGTCTGTGTGATAGATTCGCTTGTCACTCGTATGGACTCTGTGAGTACAGCGAGTGCCTGTTCGAGTGATACTCGAACTTCTCCGATAGCATCTTTTTTTGTTTGATAGACTCATTGCATTGTCTGGAGTCTATTTTTGAGTGACTCGAGTCCATTCATAGCATATTCATCTTCGAGAATCTTGCTAGCATCACGGATTTCGAAAGGTGCTGATTCAAACAGAATATCTGATTGCTCAGCTTTGAAATTATCGAGAATACGACCTGAGGTAGTAGGATCTATGGCACTCCCGATAGTTGGGGATATATATGAGATGACAAATAGTAGTATCAATACTTTTGAAAAATTCTTGTTCATACATCTATGCTAGCACATAGAGAGAGAAAAATCCTAAAAAATAGGTATTTTCAATCAAAAATTAAGTAGCTTTTCTCTATATAATATTTCTAGTATATTATTGTTTCAGGGACTTAAAAAAAATATCTTTTTTCTCTCTCCAGTGGAGTGTCTGTCTTGGGAGCTTTTTTACATCAAGAGGATCTGCAAGTAACAATTTGATACCCTCTTCTATGAAAATAGTATTTTGACTTCATTTTGCATAGATAATCGTATTGATTTTTTTATGAGTGAGATCATCTCTGATCTGTTTTCCACTCTCTCGAGATGAGAGATTCGAGAGAGTATGAAAATGTGGAGATAGAATCGGAGCTACATATTCTCGCATCATCGGTCCAACGAGATAAAAAGACACAGAACTCTCATGCGGAATAATATCACATATATCATGAGCCAATTGCTCATGGAGAGACTTCGACATATCTCAGAGTTCTCGCATGTCTCAGATGAGAAATATGATATGATGGGAATGGAGAAATGATCTCATAGAAACAATTCATTCACGAATCGAGAGATATCAGCCATTATAACTCCCATCGATGATAGTAGAATTGTGCACTCAAGAAAGAATAGATGATCTCCCAGCCTCAGGTGATCCATGAGCTGCATAATTGGCAATATGAGTAGGATCAATATGCAGAATATCTGCAATAGGATAGAGTGGGAGCAAATTCTCTATCTGAAAAGTGCCAATAGCTGGAAGCGTTATGGGATATTGCTTTTTGTTGTATTGCACCACAGCTCGAGTACCTCATATATCCATCTCGATATGAGCAGCATCGATATCGGAGAGGGCACCGAGTGAATAGTAGAGAGTATCGAGGTCAATATATTGACGCAATGACTCATGAACAATACGATGAGTAGCATCTTCTATGATCATCAGCTTGTTAGATCTATATACTTCGAGTGACCCAAATTGTTCGATATGATTCGGCTCAACAGGCGTGATGATAGCAATATCTGGGATAGCTATATGCAGGAGGAATTGCATCTCTCCAGGATGATCGATACCATATTCCAGTACGAGATATCTCGGATAGGAATATACGAGTCGAGAGATTGCCACGATAAAAACCCAAATCCAAAGAAATGGATTACGACCTGGAGTACGACATCCTATAATAGTGAGTGGGAGACCATACTCACCATTATAGTGATAGAGTGAGTAACCAACATTTTTGTTACCATACTCCTCTATGAGGAACTGGGCAATATGAGTCGTTATGGTTGTCTTACCGACAGTACCTGTAACACCAATAATATATGGACGATGTCTCGATATGATGAGATGAGCAAGGAATGAGAGTATGGGAAGGAGAATATATTGCATATAGTAACGAATCATAGAGAATAGGGGAAGAAAATCAAGTCAAAGCGATTTGTAGATCATATTTTTATTTGCGAAATGATAAACATTGTATACAATTCATCTCAATTCTAGTACTCCCTAATAATACCATTATGGCTCAAGTAAAACGTGATGACTTCACATTCACTATTCTCGATGAGATCCAACTCCAGTATACGGAACTCGTGGAGCTCGTACTCGGAAGTGAGTCAATAGATAATAACGAAAAGCAGTATTGGTTCGATATTCTACCATCGATGACAGATGAACAGGTAGATAGACTCTTCAATATTCTCATGACTGAGCGTCGTCAACTCGAAGAACTCAATCTGAAGTACCAAGAAGAGATAAAAACTCTCAACGAGAAGCATCTCATCGAATGGCAATCTCTACAATCAAAAAAGGCAAAACAACAGATACAAAATGCTGAAGAAGCTGATACATCAAAAGCTGATGCAGCTGATACTCTCTGACTTCTGGGTAATTTTTAGTATAGCACAAAAATAATACGTATGATACAGATAAGCGGACTGCATAATAACCATCCAACAAGTACAAGAACAACGAGATCACATATTCTCACTCCACATGATGCAGTGAGTATTTTTTGTATTGTTGATTGAGAGAGTGAGTCAACAGTATCGATACTCGAGGATCATATTCTCGAGAGTATATCATCAACTGAGTGGAATCCGAGAGAAACAAGCAAGGATTTTAGTTATATCACAGAGAGATACAATACATTCATCACGAGTTTTCCACGGGAAGATATATCAGATATACGTATACTCTTAGGTATGTTACAATGAGAGGATCTGACTCTCTCGACAGTATGAGGAACTCATGGTGTATTTATTGAGGGCAATGGTGAATATATAGATATAACAGTACATGAGAATCGCTACCATGAGTTCCACTCTATAACAAATGGAAAGATCCCAGTTGGAGCAACTGTATATCTAGCAAATGATGATATAGAGCATATACTCGGGTATGATATGCTCACGGAGCTCGCAGGACTGACTCCAGATATATGGAATGAGACAGGCAAACGTATTATTGAGAGAGAGATATGAGTGAATCTCCATATTATCAGACTCTCTCGTCGTATATATACCAATCCACTTGCACAATCACTTCGTGGTCGCAAGCAATCAGATATACTTCGTGATAGAGGTATCTTGTTGATCGAATATATCAGAAGCAAAAAAATGTGGGAAAAGACTAAATGAATCATGCAAAAGCTACCAGTACTCTCGAGCACAAGATATCAAATTGCATTCCTATGTATTGGTGTACTTATCCTTTTTGCACTCATATATTCCCTCATATCGAGTATCCTCTGAGTCCTATCAACAAATACAACTGATACCAAGAATCTCCTCATCCAAGCAAAGATACTCATAGATGATGGACAAAAACTCTCTGGAAATCCTATAGCATTTAATACAAAGATAACTGAGGCTGAAAAAATACTATTTGATCTGAGAAAAGAGCAAACACACATGGTTGATACCCAAGAACTACTTGGGCGAATTGCAATGATGAAAAAAGAAGTCTATGATATCCAATCTATAGATATGACTCAATTAAATTCTATAGTACCGTTCAATCCTGCAGAATTCAATCCAGTTGGTGTGATCGAAAAAGATAAGAAACTCATTCTCCTGGGCGAACAAGGAGCCATACTCAATTATGTTACTGGTGATAAAACTATTAAAATAATATGATATCCTGGATGAGAGCGAGCTAAAAGTTTTGATGCTGGAGAAGATGGATCAATATATATTCTTACTTTGCAGAATCATATCTTATCACCTCGTCGTGATGAGTTTGCCTACGTGAACGTCACATGACAAAATTCATGGGAAGATGCCCTTTCGATAAAGACATTCAATGGGAATATATATCTACTCGACTCTGCGAAGAATCAGATACAAAGGCACAAGCCAGGAGTCAATGGGTTTTCACAAAAATCAGGACTTATGGAACAACTCCAACCTGGTATATTCGACCTCAGTATCGATGGATGAGTATATCTCTATATGGATGATAGCAAAATTCTCAGATATGCTTGAGATAAAAATACTATAAAACCAATCATACTCAACAAAATACCAGGAGAATGGGCAATAGATACGAGCAAAACAAGTATATTTATCACTCGTAGTTATCTTTCATATACGTATATTCTCAACGGAGATCGTATCTGGATATTTCAACCAGATTCTAAAAGATTCCAGGATGTGAAAGCATGGAACTATATATGACAGTTTGAACTCAAATCAAACCATAGTGTCAAACATATAAGTGTTCCGCGAGACGGGCTCATTTATGTGACAACTGCAGACTGAGTATATGACCTCAAATTTGAGTTCGTTGATGGGAAAATCATTTTCAAATAAATTCATATCCCCTCAAAAAACTGTGTATAGAACCAATGCTATCATCCTCAGTATCAGTAGAATTCGTGATAATCAGACACGGATTGTTGTGATATCACAGGATTATGGTAAAATCACAGGATGGTGGAATAAAAAAAATATAACGGGGATAGATCTATGAGATATAGTAGAATTGCTAATATCTCGCGATGGTGGGAAAAACAATATCAAAGGTATTGATATCAGAACTCCAGGATGGAGTCGTAATTGGAACTATATAAGAATCGTATCATTTCTCGAAACACTGAGAATCATAGGTAAAATGAGTGTGGAATGAGTAGAATGTAGATGACTCTATGAGGATATATCGGAATTCATCCGATATGGCAAGACTGAGGATATGCATAGTGGGCATCATACCGTATTCCAAATGCGTCTTCTCAAATCTCTTGGCTCTATGGATAGAACTATATTGGGTGCTGATCCCATTCTCGGATATATATACGACAATATATCCCATACTCCACTCAATAGGATACTCTCATCAATAAATATAAAAACTGAGCACATATCTCAGATACAAAAAATTAATCTCCATTCTCTCTATATGTTAGAACAATAGCTCTATGCTTTTATATATTTTCATTTTTGGACTTCTTGGGCTCATATTTGGGAGTTTTTCGACAGTACTCATCGAGAGATGGCATAGTGGTAAATGAGGTATCATACTGGGTCGTAGTGAGTGTCCTCATTGCAATCATATACTCACAATGAGAGATCTATTTCCAATTCTATCATATTTGTGGAGTTGAGGTAAGTGTTCTCACTGTGGAGTAGTCATACCGATATTCTATCCAATCGCCGAAATACTCATGGGATTTATTTTTGCACTTGTTAGCTATGCGGGAATACGCATCTGACTCGATCCTATCAGTAGTGAGATGTTTCTCCTTCTCATATTCTCTTTTACAACAGGGGTGTATATCCTCTATGATCTCAGATATATGGAGATACCTGATCAGATAATGGTACCAGTGATATATCTCCTTCTTATTATACCATTTATATCCATATTATTCCTTCCATACTCAGGGTATACTTTTCATACTTTTCATATACTTACTATTGATCGAGTATTCGCAGCTATTATTCTGTATACATTTTTCTATTTACAGATATTGATTCCTGGAGGTATCCATCTCATACAGCAGAAGGACTGGAGGCACTTTTGGGAACTCATACTCGGATATATACTATTCCCTGTCCTAGTACTCGTGGATATATGGAGAAAGCCCAGAAAAGAAGAAACTCTAGAAATTCCAACATGGATTGGTGGTGGAGATCTACGTATCGCTATATTCAATTGACTCACTCTTGGGATAGTACATGGAGTAGTCAGTTTTATGTTTGCCTATATTATAGGAAGTATAGTATGAATTATCATATTGATAGTCAATTTTTGACGATGAAAGCAAACAAAATCGCAAATACCCTTTTGACCATTTCTAGGAATAGGATGGATATTGAGTATCTTATTTTATCCAGAGATAATAGTTCTATATAATATATTCACTACAGGTCAATAAAAATATCTCGACTTTCGATATAAAACCGATATACTCGTTATTAAATTCATAATCTATACACATATATGTCTCAAGATAAACAAATAAAAGCTCTCCGCGATCTTGTACAAGCAGCAGAGAACTCTATAAGATCAGCTCGAAAAATACTGGATAGCATCCTCGGAGATATGCCTCGAGATGAATTTGATATCAGCGGCTCAGACCTCTCGAGCTACCAGTCCGGAGATGAGAAAATTGTAGAATGAGTGTTCACGGGTGATGCTATGCTCGGTCCTGATGGTTGCGTATATCCTGTACCGCAAAATTATTCATCAAAATCACTCCTTGTGCAAGGGAGTAGACTCAAGGCAACAATAGAAAATCATGGTGGCATCAAATATAAAATTATAGAAGAAATACCGTTCGAAACAAATATAGGTATAGTAACAAAAAATGGGGACAAATACGAAATAACAACGGATGTAAAGACCTACAAGGTGCTTATGGCTGCAATAACATTTCATAAATGTAGTGTTGGAGATACAGTGAGTATACGTACACCAAAAGGAAAGGAAGCTACATATGCCGTGATCGAAAGTATTATACCTAAGATTTAAATCTACCAGATAACACATCTTCCCCTATGTGAAATGACTATTACAGGTCTCGATGAACTACAGTGAGTATCCCATGGATGTGGATAGGAATCATTGGAGGTATTATTTTTCTTATTATCATTGCGACATCATTTGGAGGAAATAAGAGTATAGATACTGAGAGAGCTCATCTCATGATATCACCACAAACAACAAGTAGTAGTGTATTCATAGCTATGACAGAGTCATCGAAGAATCGAATCACAGGAACAGGTTGACAGCCACTTTATGTATGAGATAGATCTATAGCAGTTGAGAATGGTTGAGCTACTGCTATAAACAATAATATGTATATAGATATTGACGAACGAACTGAGCTAACATATGTATCCCATACAAGCACTGGTGATACATTGAAATTAACAAAGTGAAGGATCTGGCTCAAACAGATAGATCATACTACTGCAACGGAAACAAAAAATATAGTCGTTACTACAAATACTGGTAGTATAGCTATTATAGAGCAAAATAATCAAATTTATAGCAGCGTATATGCTATACTATGAGATAGTATAATTCATACATCAGTATGAGAATATACTCTCAAGGCTGGTAACAGAATAATGATTTCTGCCTCTGATCTTGCTAACCCTGGATTACAGCTCTCGAGTCTTGTAGGAGGTATAGATGAGAGTATTGCGACAAATGCCCTCATAATACGAAATGACTGAATCAAACTCCTGAGTCAAATATCTTCAATGAATACATTGACTGGAAGTATCACTACAAATACAGGAGAAATATTATCACAATCACAAAACATATCAATAATTGAACCGCTCGACTGATCAATTGCGACAAAATCAATAATTGCTATACGATGATCTATAGGTTCTAAGGATATTGTGAAAGTTACTCTCAATGATATAGATACAATAGTGAGTCCAGTGAACTCTACATTTACATTCTCAGGATTTATTCTCAGTCAAGAGATCAATAATATCGTATATAAGGCATATGATGCTACTGGGAAACAGGTAGAAAAATGAGTATGGACGGTCTATGGCTCAAAACAAGCTATGCAAAATATGACACGCCTTATTCCAAATACTTCACCAATATCGAGTAAAGAATTCAGGATAGTGAGTCCAGCGAGTAACCCATACGTAATGACTGATAGTGCCATAAAAGTGCAATGAACTGTACCCAAAGATACTGTGAGCTATATTATGATAAATGATTATAGACTTCAGAAATATGTAGCAAATAGTACAAGTTGGTATTATTTCGCGAATATGGATTCATGAACTATGCAAAACGGTATTAATCTCTATACCATAAAGTTCTATTGAATAAATAATCAACTCCTCTATACTCAGCTCTTCACAATAATAAAAGAATCAAAAAATGCAACTCTCTCTGGTGAAGCATCTCGGTAAAAACGGAGCTTCTCTCATAGAGATAATGGCCATGATAGCTGTCCTAGGACTTGCAGTTACAGCTATGTTTTCTACAGTGATCGGGGGTATTTATTTCGCACGTGACTCTGAGAATAGAATCAAGGCAATCAATCTCGCAAGAGAAGGGATCGAGTGAGTAACTAATCTCAGAAATACAAATTGGCTCAGATTTTCAAGTGATCAGACTAACTGTTGGAAAGTACAGTGATATGTATCAAGTTGTATCGGTGATTCGGCATCTACTACAACCAGACTCTCTAATGCATCATATATACTCACCAACACAAATTGAGCCTGGTATCTCACAGGTACTACCACAGGATCTGGTTTATGGATAGACAGTAATGGCTATTATATGGCAAGTTGAGCTACAAGCCCTGTATGTAATATATCTCTCACTACAAATTGTAGGTCTCCCTTTACTCGTGAAATACGTATCACCAATGCTACCAATATTGGGGCTAACAGTGGTAGTATGACTGTAACGGCTGTAGTAGATTGGTATGAGAAACGTCCACAGAATGTGACTCTCTCAACAACTCTCACCAATTGGAAGAGTAAATTCTAAATAAAAAGTATTATAAAAAACTCTCCCCAACTGATTTAAGGGAGAGTTTTTTATAATACCCAAAATTTGCATAAATACCTTTAATATGCTACTCTAGCATAAATACAAAAATAAATTATGTCACTTCCTGCTGTCAAACATATATATATCCAGTATGCTATAATAACTATATGGCTAGGCAATTGTATATTGGGTGGCATGATAGCTATACAGCAGTCATGGCTCCCTTATATCAATGCTGGCACTATACCCTACTCAACTATCCATGCTGATACATTCGACGGTATGATGATGCCAATACTCTATATTCCCGACTGGAGCAAGACTGTATACCAGAATAAAACTACACGTTTCTCTGATATTCCTATCAGTGACTATATACCTCTGCCTACATATGATACAAGTTCACTCCTCGATACAACGAGTGTGAGCAAAAAATCTCTTATCGAACACTATACATATATAACACCATATATGGGAAGTTATAGGCTGAACTACAGAGAAAATGACGGAAGTCATAACGCTATAGATATCAGATCACCTATTGGCACTCCTGTATTATCTATTGCCAATTGAGTAGTTATTCGAACTGTCGAAGCAGATGCTACTGGGAATAGATTTGTAGTAGTGAGGCACGAGGGTATACCCCTTAACTGAACTCGGCAAGATATATACTCTTGCTATCTCCACTTATCGGAGATAAATGTTCAGGAAGGGCAAAAAATACGTAAGTGAGATATGCTCGGTAGAGTCGGGATGAGTGGTATAGCTACAACTCCACATCTCCACATTCAGATAGATACACAAGACGCTCCATTTCATCCATATTGGCCATTTAGTTCAGCAGATTCTCGTGCTGCAGGACTCGGATTTTTTGACTCAGTAAACGCTGGAATAGGTCGTGATAATGCTCTGAGGTATAGTTTGCATCCGATGAAATTGATACAGATGTTCGCAAATGGTATCATACCATCACCAGGAATTGATACGCCTATCAACTCCATCTCAGAACTACAGAGTGCCCCTCAAATACCGAGAGAACAGGAACTCGTACCAGTAAACGCATCCATCGAGAGTATCATAGCGAGTATGAATAATAGCTCAGCAGCCCCTGTTGGAATAAAGGCAGTAGTCGATACAGGAACTAAGATATGCGAGAAAAAAAGATTCTCAGATATAAGTAGTACGAGTAAAATAGGGAAAATACTCTATGAACTCGTAGATACCAAGTGTATGTTTCAGTATATTCCTAAGTTTGATGGAAATGCTACCCTGACACAGAGGGATGCTATAGTTATGCTGATGCAATACTATAATATCACTCCAGCGACTGGGACAAGTCACTTTCTCGATATTACAATAGGTGATCCATTTCAAGGATATGCAATAGCAGCCTATCGAAAAGGGGCTATCGATGGAAATTATGCTCTGCCTGGAAAGCTACTTTCTCGTGAAGATTTCGTAGAATTACTTGTCAAAATAGGAAAATTGGAGAAAAATCCAAGTGGGATCAAGATATATAGAGATACAAGTCCTATGAATTTCAAATTCCAGTATATCCAAGATTATGCATTCAAGGTACGGTCCCGAGGTGGGAATTTTTATCCTCAGTCACTCCTCACAAGACAATGAGCTATAGAGCTGATGGGAGGTCTTTTAGCTCAAGATACACAAAAAAAATAGTAGATTTTTTTGTGTAAATAGATAGTATGATTTCGGCTCTAAAAATAGAAAGTTTATAAGTATAGAAAAATACAGTAATACTTTTTATTATTTAATACTTACTACTTAATCATGTCTCAAAAGAAAATTATTTTTTTCATAATCGTTGGATTTATTGTCATAAGCCTGATAGCAACAGTTGCATATATATCAAAACAGAAAAAAACAAAGAATATAGTACCAGAATCTCTGAAAATATGGATTACAGAGGGTACGAGCGATTCGTATAAACCACTAATTGAGGGATTCAAAAAATATGCTCCAGAATATAATAAAACTGATATTATAGTAGAAAAACAAACGAATGACGCTGATAGATACCGTACACTCATACTCTCTACACTGACTGAGTGAAGTGGTCCAGATATTTTTATGATTCATAGTGGGGAAGATAGTATTCTCGAGACAAAAATTGAACCAATACCAAGCAACGTACTTGATTTTTCAGATTTTGATAAGCGATATGATGACATTTTTCAGGGACTCATGTCATCAACTGGATCATGAAAAGACAAAATAAGTACACTCAAATGAGTACCATTATCCTATGAGACTCTCTGAGTATTCTATAATAAATCACTCATTCGAGAGATCCCAAAAACATGGAATGAACTCGAGTCTCTCTATAGAGAATCATCTTCATGAAAATATCCCAGCAATCTCGGACTCGGGCCGACCTACACTCCGAATATGCTCGATATACTACCGCTCTGGCTCATTGATGCTGGTGCAACGAGCTATAGTGATCTCTCAACTGGAAAAAATGGGCTCTCTACCTATCTCAGCTATGGGGATATAAAGATATCTCCTTCAGAAACTGAAACTACTAACTCGACTCCAATAGATACTCTCAGAGGAGAGCAAGCGAATATGATCTGAGCCAAAAATAATACTATCGATATGTTTATGAGGTGAGATATTGCTATGATTATTGGATATCCGAGTTTGATCCTGGATCTCGAGAAAGCAAATAAACGAGCAGGATCTGCGAGTACTAGTAGCGTTATTCTCACAGGACGTATCCCAAAAACAACTTCACAATCACACATAAATATTGGAAGATATACCTACTTTGGAATATCAAAACTCAGTGAGAAGTGACAATTAAGTGCAAAATTCCTTGAGTATCTTATGACTCAAGAGGCACAGAGATTATATATGAACGAATATCCCTATTTGATTCCTGCACAGAGTGAGTTTTATGCAACTATCGAAAATATCTCTCTGTCAGAGACTCTCACAAGAGCAAAAATAGCACCATTTATACCAAATATTGGAGATGAATTATCTATATTCCAATATGGGCTCAAATCACGATTTGACCGCTACCTCAGAGAAGGTGTAGATACGACTGATACACCAGATATAGAATCAGTCACAAGCAAGATATCGAGAGATATAGATTGTGAGATACATATATCTACTGGATGAGGGCAGACATGAGATTGTCAGGATAAATAAAACATCCCTAAAAGTACAATGAAAAGTTGCATTTTTTACTTTTTTATGGTAATGTATAGACATATAAATTCTATCTCATGCGAAAAAAATCTTTCATAATACTACTTTTCACAGGTATTGTCTTCCTATTTGGACTCATGGTAACTGATACATTTGCGAGTTGTGGTGGATCATGGTTCTCGACGAGTTGCCCCGTATCACCATATTGTGCAGATGGAAAGTGTAGTGTAGAAGATGGGAGAAAAGCTGTAGAGGTGGCAGTAAATGGTCAAATAACAAATAAATGAATCACTGAATACGCTCAGCAAATTGTGACATATCTTATGGGTTTTATTTCATTGGTCGCAGTGATATATATCATATATGCTGGATTCCAACTCATGATCTGAGCTGGAGATGAAGAAAAAATGAAAAAAACTCGACAAATCATACTCTATGTCATACTCGGTATCCTCATCATGTGGCTCGCATATCCTATCGTACGATGGACTATCAACCTGATCAATCCAAATACTAGAGTTGTACTCGATTGGACAATAGTACCCTGAGCTCATGCATATACAGAGAGTGACTCTGATACCTATGCCGAGTACAAGAACAAGATCAAAGAATGAATCAATCAGATGGAGAGTGAACTCCTTCTCAACAGATCAGTCAAAATCAGTACCATACAAAATGTAAAAACACTCGTTCAATGAGGTTTTGATAGGCTACCAGATTATGGAGATGTTGCGAGTATCAATCGAGAAGCCAAACAAGTTGTCGATACCTATCTCGATCTCGCTATAAAAAATCCTGATAATTCTAATCATGTTGGAAATGCAATCTCTCGGGTAGCCAATTTTGTAGATAAAGTCAATATCTCTCGTATCACTGGGGATATTAGTGCTGGTCCAGTAGAATGAAATGCTCCTCTTTCAGTATCATTTCGAGCTGATAACATACGTGATCCATCAGGAACTACTCCATCAGATAATAATTATGTATGGTGGACCCGTGAAAATGGTGGAGTTCGTCGTGAACTCAGTCGTGGCCCGAGTCTTTCCTATACTTTTACCAAAGAGGGTACCTATACTGTATTTCTCGATGTAATATCAGGAAGTCGCAATAGCAAAGGTAAAACTGATGTCCTCCCCCTCTCTGTATCTAAACAAATTCTCGTAAAACCAAAACTGGGAGAAATCATCCTCCTCATTAATGGAGTAAATGTGAGTAATATGACGAGCCTAAAACTCTCCCCTACTGTTGGTAAAATGGGAGTGATTCTTGATGCTTCAGCATCTCGAGCTATTGGAAATGGTACAATTGCTGAAACGAAGTGGGAATTTGGTAATGGAAATGATTCTACCAATCGTGGTGGACCTATCGTAGAGAGACAACTCTATACGAATCAATGAGGCTATATACTCAAGCTCACGATGAAAACAAATGATTGACAAACAATATCAAAGGAAATACAACTCCTTGTGCGTGACCCTGCAGCTATCATCAAGCTTGACTCTGATACTGGAAAAATTGGAGAAGATATATCAATGTCAGCTACCTCATACTTTGCAGATACAAGAAATGTGGAGTACTCATGGCAAGTACAAGACGAAAATGGTAAGAAAATTGTAAAAGTTGGAGAGGGTATCAATTTTAAACATAAATTCGAAACAGTTGGGTCTTATATTGTATCACTCACAGCCAAAAGTCCAAATGGTACTATTGATACTGATTCCAGAGTTATAACCATCGAGTCTCGTGATCCAGTTGTTAGTATTGATACACCTCGACCTATAACACAAGAGAAACCAAATGTTATAGTATTTGATGCATCGAAGAGTTACGATCCAGATACAAGTTCTCGCAAAAATCTGAGTTATACATGGAGAATAGACGGAGAAAAAATATCTCTGAGTAATATTGAGAATGATGGAGCAAAATGAAACTATACATTCGATAATAAATGAACTCATACTATATCAGTAACTGTAGCTAATACCTATGGTAAGATAGCAACTGTAGAGAAAGAATTCGAAGTCATATCGACTCTCGCAGTCAATATGATAATCACACCAAAAGTAGTACAACGGGGGTCAATTGTCACTATAATAGGCCAATCATCGAATGCCGAGTTTTTTGAGTGGAATATGGGAGATGGAACTCCTCTCATGAGTGGGACCAATAGATCAGTGCAACATATATACAAGCAATCAGGCGTATACAATGTAGTGATGAACGTGAATCGAAACTGAGGTGCTGAAACAAATAGTATAACACGCAAGGTATATGTATCTGATACGGATAGCCCATTTGCAATCATAGATGCAACAAACTCATCCAATAGTATCATTGAAGAAAAATGAGCCTGTAATGGACTCGATGCTCTCGTTATCAATAGGGCCGATACCACCACATTCAATAGTAGTAATTCGATGAATATTGATGGTTCCACGAATGGTCTCACATATACTTGGAAATACTTTGGCAAAGCCCGTACAACACCTCAGATTTCTGAGAAGTTCAATGAACTCGGATGCTTCCCTATCGAACTCACTGTCAGATCAAATAAAAATGGAGCGAGTCATACAACTACCCAATATATCAAGCTCGCCAACCATCCACCAGAACTCACGAGTCTCACGAGTAGTGTCGATACAGCCAAAAAAGATAGCCAAAAACTTCTCGTAAAAGTCCAGGCTAATTGAGCAACAGATATTGATGGAGTCATAACATCATATATTTGGTATTATACTACTGAGTCTGATCCAGAGCCTCAGAATGTACAAATCACGCAAAAAAATGGTATCACCTTTGTACTCCCAAATATAACTGAAAAATATTTTTTTGGTGTAATTCTCGAAGACAATGACGGAGCTAAGATGAATACTATGGAATCAGGGCAGAGTCCAACTCCACTCCTTGTAGATAATTCTAATGGAAATATCAATCTCCCACTCATCAATCTCTCAGTATCGAAATCAACTATCAATGTTGGAGAGAAAGTACTTTTTTCAGCCGATGTGAAGACAATCATACCTGGAGTGAATATTGCAAATAAATCAGAATATGCATGGGACTGGGATGGAGATGGTCGTATCGATGAGAAAAGCAGTACATCGAGTATGGAGCATATTTATACAAGATCCGGAGACTATAACATGAAAATCAGAGTCACCAATAATGGTGTATCTAATAGCAAATACCAAACAATTCATGTCAAAAATAAACTCAAAGCAGCAGTATACGGATATAGACTCCAGGATAATAAAATCCTTCTGATGAATGCATCAGAAGGATCATATGAAGCAGCTCACTGGGAAATAGGATCTATAGTATCCGATACTACTACATCCATAGTCATCGATGATACGGGAGCTCTCACAACAGGGAAACTCACGATCTCGAGTAATACGAATGATACATCTACAGTAGATATCAATCTCACAGATCTCGAGACACTCTCATGAACAGGACTCTTGTATCAATCATATCCAAGATCCGTAAATGATACTATCACAGTCAAAAATCCTGGTGATAGAGTACTCCTCTCTATGTATGGTAATACAGCAATGAACTATGCTATAGATACCGATGCAATGATAGATACAAGTCTCGATGGTACACCAGATAACGATGCAGACAACAAGCTCGATACATCATACAATGACGGCTCTATATACTCGCTGAGCGATCTCTCGAGTACAAATAAACGTGAACACAAGATGGTTCTCTCTCTGATATCAAGTGGAGTAGTAGTGAGTAGTCGTACTATCAATATAGTACTTGACTATATTGCGAGTACGAGCGAATCCAATATTTCACTCACTGGGAGTACTGCATGACTGAGTGAAGGAGATAGAACAAAGCTCGAAGAACTCTCAAAATTGATTCGAGAGCTCACAGATAGTGATCGAATCATTCTGATGCAACGATACAATACACTCGTAGAAAATTGGAATAATACCTTCGATAAAGCAAAATCACTCATCGATATACAAGAAGGTATCGAGAGCGGAACTATGAATAATGAGCAAAAAACAAAACTATCAAAAGTAGTAGATGATCTCTTGGTGGGTGATTCTCAGGTTACTGATGAGGTAGGTATAGCAGTACGACTGATCAGAGATCTCATCCCCGTAGAGAGTCCGAATCATGATGTACTCATCTCCAAACTGGCAGACATAGAATCTCATCCAACACTTCTTATTGAGAACAAAAAACTCGGCAAAGAGATGCTAGTACTGATCGAGACTGATACATCTATTCCTGATAAATATAAAGTACATATCAAAAATCAACTCTCTATCATAGTAAATGGTGGATCTGCGAGTGTAGATACAGAAACAAGTAACTCGGGTACAACATTGGAAACAGCTTCGACATGAGGCGGAATACTTGGATTTATCAGTGGATTTATCAAAATATTCTTTATCATAGTAGGTATAATTCTATTTATAGGAGTTATTGGGTTTATGTTTTATAGACTCTCTCGAAAAGACGATAATATTTGATTTCAGGACTTCTTGATTGATTCGGTATTCCATAGTCGCAAAGCTACTCCTATAACAGTTGATACTACAAATACAAGTGTAGTGATCAACGGTGCTCCCCCTCTCCCAAAAGAAGATCCCCTTGTCAATTATGTGGCACCCCCGTTGACCCCCGTACTATCGATACAATCAAATACTGATCCTCTTGCTGCAGTAGTAACACCTATGGTAGCTATTTCTCAGCCAATAGAGATCTCTCAGTCAGCAAATGACACTATACCTGATTGGCTCAAAACAGCATCAACTATAGAAAAAGAGGAGCCAAGAATAGAATCTACTCCAATCGCACATCCTATAGACTCTATGTCTCCCCTTTTTGAAGTCAATACACCAGAACCAGTAGCGATCACGCCAACTCCAACAACAACTCTCTCAGATGATGGTATACCTGATTGGATAAAAAATAGTCCCCATACTCTCGATACAATCCAGGTTCCTGATTCTATCATATCAGCAAGTACTACAGCTGTATGAGCTGAGTCTCTCCCCGAAGTATCACCCACATCAGATCAACTCCCTGACTGGCTCATGAACTCACTGGAGTGAGATAATATTTCTGATACAGATACTCTCGACACTATGGTAGCAACTCCAATAATAGTTGACCCAACAATAACTCCTCTCCCAGTAGCCAAAAAAATTACAAAAAAGCCAAAAAAAACACAAACTATAGATTCAGTAACTCCCCCAACAAGTAACACAGGTGATATACCAAACTGGCTAAAATAAATAAAAAAGGATAGTAGACATACTATCCTTTTTTTGAAAACCGTTTATTTTTGACGATCAGGCTATATTGGGCTATACTGGTACTATATAATATATATTATTCTATGGACACTCAACCAACAGATACAGATTCTCTAAAACCCGAAAATCTGGCTCATCCATCACTATTGGATCAAATTATCCAAACATCACATGAATCATCCTCTACAGGTATAGATACGGATGTAGTGGTACCAATGAACAACAATATACCTCCAGTTGCCTCACTGAAAAAAGCTCGAGATCCTATGACAGCAGGCACAGTACTCAAGCTGATTGGATCACTCCTGCTCGTAGCTGTGATATTTTTTGGGAGTTTTCTTGCATATGTTGTATTCAATCCAGATCAGGCTGCTTTTTTTGTGAATATATTTGGTATAAATCCGAACGATATACAGAATCTCTTGAAATGATTGATAAATGGAAGTTTTGGTATTACAGTACTCATTTTTTCTATTGTTTGGATAGGAAGTCTATTTCGAGCGATTTGGACACCTCGAGATCAAAAAAGACGAAGACTCATCAGTTGGTTGACTGCAGGTATTGTAGGAATTTTTCTTTTTAGTATTCTTGCTTTCTGGGCATATCTTTTTGGTATCATCAATGCAACTGACTACGCCAATCTCGGTGGAGATGTGAGTATATATGATAATGACCTGTATACCCATACGGAATCACTCCCCTATGCTCGTATTGACTCAACTACGAGCCTCGTTGGTCCAATCAGTCTCAGATATGATATCTCGACCAATGCTCGTACCATAGCAAAAAAGAATCTCATTACTATAACAGGATACGAGATCAACTTCGATGGAGCCAAGTGTGCCAATGACAAATCAATCATGAATGGATCTGATCCAACTACAGAACTAGGATTGATATGTCTATTCGATCAAGTACGTACATACAATATCAGAGGATCATACACTGGCAAAAATAAACTCGGCGAAGCAATCCAGATAGATATACCACTCTCAACTGTAGAGATCAAGTGACTGATCGAAACCAGTATCAATACCAATAAAGATGGAAAAAAGATAATGACGATCAGTGCTGCAAAAGTAAAAAATCTCTGAAATCCAAGATGGAAATATGCAACGAGCGGCAGTAGCGAAGAGGCAAAATCATCAATTACTGAAACAATATCTATAACGCCACTTCTCGTATGTCTCAAGTTATTTGGCAATGCGTGTGATAGATATTTTATTATTAGCGATAATGATACTCGTTCTGCTGAGTGATCTCTCATATTCCAACAAGACTCTATCAATCCTCTCTCCGTCGTCATATCCCTAACAGGAACAACTCTTCCAGTCAATGAGATTATCAATATAGATTGGATATCGAGTGACGGCACTCGTATGTGTCAGTGAATATCAGAGAGTTGTACTTATTTGTTTCCGAACTATGGATCCAAAACAGTAACAGCCACAGTACGTCTCGCAAATAAGACGAGCTATCCTATCGAATGATCTATTGTCATAAACGAGCCGCTCATAATAGCGAGGCATGCTCAAATACAGGACCAGGATGGCAAACTCCTCAATACTCCTGATACATATGATCCAACCGTAAGTGGATACATAATACGTGATCTCATAGCACCTACTCGCATAACACTGGATGCTCAAGATGTTGTGAGTGAGAATCTCGGATATAGAGTTACGAGTATAGTCTGGAAAATATCAAATGGTAAAACAACTGTAGAACTCATAGGTGATAAAGTAACATACGAGGTAACACGAACCGAACGATATACAATAGAGGCTGTATATACTCTCGAAAAAAATATCGTAACAAGTACTGGGGATACTCGTGTAGCTCGTGATCTGATCATACTCGATCTCGAACGCAAATCACTCGAACCAGTACTCAAGATACAACAGTCAAGTGACTATACCCCAGCTCGGGTAACATTTGATGCATCGAGCTCTCGTAGCAAAAATGGAACAATACAAAAGTTTATTTTTGACTTCGGGGAAGATAAACCAAAAACAGAATGAGATGCAATACAGGTATATGAATATCGTACTCCTGGACAGAAAAAAATCACTCTCACTATCATAGACAATAATAATGAGCAAGTTACTATCAGTAAATATATTGTTCTCAAAGATACTCCAAAAAATATAGCATTCTCAACCAGTATGTCACCTGGAGTAATTGCTACACCTATAACATTCACAGCTGATGGAGCCACAGGGCAGATCGAGGAATATATATGGAGCTTTTGAGATAATACTCCAATTAGCAAATGATATGAGATAGATCATACCTTTGTTCAGGCTGGTAAGTATAGTATCACTCTCACTGTCAGATATACTGATGGTACTGAAAAATCAACAACTCAGTTATTGCAAGTAGACCAGTCACTGGAATAAAGATTGATCAAAAATAAAAAATATCTCTCAGGGAATCTGAGAGATATTTTTTATTTTTGATGATGCTTCGTATGTACATACGTCCCTCTGATCTCATCAGATCAGATAAGATGGGTATCCTCGATCCTACAGACAAATATAGGCATATCCTCATCATGGGCAAGAGCTATAGCAGTTTGATCCATGATTCTGAGGTTCTTGTGGAGAGCCTCTTCGAGAGAGAGTATCTCATAGTGGAGTGCATCTATATGCTTCTTTGGATCCTTATTATAGATACCGTCTACCTTGGTCGCCTTGACTACGCAGTCACACTGGAGCTCGAGAGCTCTGAGAACTGATGCTGAGTCAGTAGTAGCATAGGGATTGCCTGTACCACCAACACAGATCACAACTCTCCCCTTCTCTATATGACGCAGGGCTCGTCTAGCGATGAAGTCTTCAGCAACTCTATGTGTAGGAACTGCGGACATGACGCGTACATCAACTCAAGCTGCCTCGATTGCTTCACCTATAGCAAGTCAATTGATTATCGTTGCTAGCATACCCATCTGATCTCCGATCACTCGATCAAATCCTCATTCTTCGAGTTGTATACCTCGGAATATATTCCCACCACCAATCACTATGGCGATCTCGAGTTTGCGAATCTGCACGAGATATACGATCTTTTCTGCTATATGGGCAAGGAATTCTGGGTCGATCCCGTATCATTGTTTTCATTGGAGGGCCTCACCAGAGAGCTTGAGGAGGATTCGTTTGGGAGTATGATATTGTTTCATGCTTTGAGTGAGAGATTATTACCGAATAGTACAAATATAACAGAGAATCCGAGTACGAGTATGAATAGTATAACAAGAGTGATAATAGCTGAGTTACGCTTGCCAACCTCTGTTTCGAGAGAGAGAATTTTTTTATTCAGAGTATCTGCATCATTATCAGACTTGGACTTGGCTGACTCAAGAAGGAATGTATTTTTTTTATACTCGAGTGCTGGTACCGAGTTTGCGAGCTCAGTTTCTGCTTTACCAAGCTTGTATGAGAGTTCTTGTATAGTGGTATCCTTTCGGGCGATCTGATCACGAGCATCCTCATATATACGTACGATCTCTGCGAGAGCCATATTCGTTTGTTTGGGATCTATGACTTGTCTCTCAGTACGAGTGATCTCTGGACGATCATGTTCCGCCATGTCATCATGGATGACAATATAGTCCTCCTCACGACGAGCAGGATCTGCCATACGCAGAGTCTCGATATCATCCTCTTCGAGATACATCTTCTTGCCGATACGACGAGTACGGATACGCCCAGCCTGGATATGTCGATCGACAGTCCGAGATGAGACTCCGAGACGACGTGATGCCTGATCTCTATCGAGGGAAAAAGCCATACAAAAAATAATAAAATAGGATGTATTGAGTGTATAAAAAAACAGCTAAAAATCAAACAAAAAAATAACCCTGATTACTCAGAGTTATTTTGATTTTTTACTTCAGTTGAGCTTCTTTCATATTGTTCTCACTTCATCAGAACTATGAATGATGGAATTGTCATATAAAATAAGTACTAAATATTATTAAACACTATGTATCTATGTTGCATATCTCTATATCTTGCTTCATAGATGAAATATGAGTATAATATATATCAAATATGGGTAACTTTTGTATTCATGGATGTTAGAAAAATAGCATTATATCTAAGCTGACGACTCCCTCCTCACTATGGAAATAGTCAGAAGTTATTTTTCATTCGCCAACTTAAAGATTTAGCAAAAGAGTATTATACAAATGAAGAATTAACATTCATAGATCAACAAACGAGACAAGATGACGAAAAATTCTTTATAGAAATTCTTGAAGATCAGAAAAGAACATCAGAAGACAATTTTAATAATCTTATTGAGAAATTAAACCTTCCACCAGAAGTAATAGATTCGAACTTAGGTAAAATAATCGAGAATTGGAAATGAGACTATACATGGAATGATTTTGAGATGAAAATTACCGAAACGTACTGAAAAAATCCATCAAATATTGATAAATGAGAACTTTTCTGAAAACTTTCCACTGATATTTTAGAAAAAATTGGGAAATTCATAAATGTACACTCTGTTTGAGCATGATCCGATGGATGAATAGATCTTACTGCATCAAACATAATCAGACTTGGTGATAATACACAGATAGAATTCTGATGATTTTGACAATGTAAGTACAAAGAAAAATGAAATGTTCCATGAACTGATATATCTCGTCTAGTTCAGACCATATCTGATGATGTGGGGTGAATGTACCAATTTGTATATTTTTTTACAAATAAAGATTATGTACCTTGAGCAAGGAAAAGTCTAGAAGCTATAAATCATAACAATTCAAATCGTAAATGTTTTTGGTTTAATGGGGATAATCTTTTAGATATAATAAATTCTCATAAAGAAATCTATATCAAATATCTTCCAACGAAAAGATCTCTCAAGTAAAGGTCTTTTTCTTTTGCTCTATGAAGAGGTTTGTATAGAATATGGCGGATTGATAACCACCACATCAAAATGTCCGAAGAACAAAAGAAAAAACTCCAACAACAGCTCTGGAATATCGCAGATACACTCAGAGGAAAGATGCATGCTGATGAATTCCGAGACTATATCTTGGGATTCATATTTTATAAGTATCTCTCTGAGAAAATGCTTCTCAAAGCAAATGAACTTCTCAAACATGAAGACATAAAAGACTATTCAAAAATCGATGAAAATACTGCGGAAGGAAAAGAAATACTCAAACATATAAAAGAAAATACAATTCCCGATATCGGATATTTTCTTCGTCCAACAGAGCTCTTTTCCTATCTTGCAAAAAAATGAAACTCTCGTTCTGAAAATGAATCAAGTAATTTCATCCTTCCTGACCTTCAAAAAGTTCTCGTAAACATACAAAACTCAACCACAGGAACTGAGAGTGAAGATGATTTCGATGACCTCTTCTCTGATCTTGATCTCACTTCCCAGAAACTCGGGAAGACAGAAGATCAGAAAAATGAACTCATATCAAAAGTCCTCTTTCATCTCGACCAGATAGATTTTCAACTCCAAAATGCTCAAATCGATGTTCTCGGAGATGCGTACGAATACCTCATTGGGCAATTTGCTAGTTCTGCAGGGAAAAAGGCAGGAGAATTCTATACACCTCAAGAGGTCTCACGAGTACTTGCGAAAATCGTCACGAGTGGAAAAACTCGACTCAAATCCGTCTATGATCCAACCTGTGGATCTGGCTCACTTCTCCTGCGTGTTGCCCGAGAAGTCGATGGAGATGTGACGGACTTCTATGGACAAGAGATGAATCGAACGACCTACAATCTTGCTCGTATGAACCTCATACTTCATGATGTTTCTTATCAACATTTTGATATCCAACAAGAAGATACTCTCGAACACCCACTGCATCTCGGGAAACGGTTCGAAGCCATAGTAGCCAATCCTCCATTCTCCGCTCAGTGGAAGGCAGATAGTCTCAAGATGAGTGATGACCGATTCTCTCAATATGGAGAACTCGCACCAAGTTCGAAGGCTGACTTCGCATTCGTCCAACATATGATCCATCATCTCGATGATAATGGCACTATGGCAGTAGTTTTGCCTCATGGAGCACTATTTCGTGGTGGAGTGGAACAACGCATCCGCAAATATCTCATCGATGATCGTAACTATCTCGATGCTGTTATCTGACTCCCTGCCAATCTCTTTTATGGAACAAGTATTCCTGCATGTATCATGGTATTTCGCAAGTGTCGAGAAAATCCGAATAATATACTCTTCATCGATGCCAGTGAAGGATTCGAGAAAGCAAAAAATCAGAATATTCTCCGAGAAGAACATATCGAGAAAATCATCTCTACCTATCGCAATCGTGAAGCGATAGAGAAATATTCTCACATTGCAACATTCGAAGAAATCAAAGAAAATGAGTACAATCTGAATATCTCTCGATATGTCGATACCTTCGAAGAAGATGAAAATGTCAATATCGATACGGTTGCTACAGAGATTACATCTCTCGATGCGGATATGCAGTCTCTTGATGAATCAATCAGAAACTATTGTACAGAACTTGGTATCAAGTCACCATTCTAATCTATGTCACAACGAGAAATTACATCAAAAATACCGAAACTAAGATTTCGGGAATTTCAAGGTGAGTGGAAAACTAAGAAGTTCTCAAATTTGTTAACACCAGAGTTACGACCTACCGAAAAACCAGATAAACCATATTTAGCACTTTGAGTAAGAAGTCATTTTAAGTGATTATTCCAAAAACCTGAATCTGATCCAAAAGATATTGAAATGGACACACTCTATATAGTTAAAAAAAATGATTTAGTTATTAATATAACTTTCTGATGGGAATGAGCCGTTGCAATTGCAGATAAAAAAGATGAAGGTGGACTAGTTTCACATAGGTTTCCGACATATACCTTTGATTTAGATAATTGTATTCCTACTTTTTTTAGGTTTATTTATCCGAATAATAATTTCAAAAGAGTTTTATGAATTATTTCCCCATGAGGGGCATGAAGAAATAGAGTTTTAAGTAAAAAAGATTTGCTCAAGGTAGAATTCACTATACCTGAAGTTACTGAACAACAAAAAATCGCTTCATTTCTATCTCTTATCGATGAAAAAATCGAAAAACTCAAAACAAAAAAATCTCTCCTTGAAAAATACAAAAAATGAGTAATGAAAAAAATCTTTTCAAGAGAAATCAGATTTTGAGATGAGAGTGGAAAGGAATTTGGAGAATGGAAAAGATTTATTTTATCGGAAATGTGAGATACCTATGGTGGGTTAAGCTGAAAAACAAAAGAAGATTTTTGAGAAGGTGAAAAATATATTACCTATAAGCAAATATTTGCAGATTCCCGAATAAGAATTGAAAAATGTGAGAAGGTAAGAATCAATAATGGAGAAAAACAAAATAAGGCAAAATATGGAGACTCATTTTTTACAGTTTCCTCTGAAACACCAGATGAAATTGGGCTTTCATCGGTTTTATTAGATAAAACTGAATGATTATATTTAAATAGTTTCTGTTTTTGATTTAGGCCAATTTCACTAGAAATACTTACTCCTGAGTTTGCTTGTTTTCTTTTTCGAAGCCCATCTTTTAGAAGAGATATTATCCAACTGGCCCAATGAAGTACTCGGTACAATATGTCAAAAATTCAATTTTTGAAGATAATAACTTTTATTCCCGAAAAAAAGGAACAAATAAAAATTGCCTCATTTCTCTCTGAATTAGATAAAAAAATCAATACTATAAATACGGAAATTGGAAAAGTTGAGAAGTGGAAGAAAGGACTTTTGCAAAATATGTTCATATAATTTATTTTTATGAAACAATCAAAAGCAATCATCGAAAATAATCTTGATAATAATCCAGAGTTTCAGTATCATCTTGATACTCATTTTTTGAAGATTGCAGAGAATCTTGAAAGTCATCCTGATATAGCAATTGAAACCTGTAAATCATTTTTAGAAAGTATAGCAAGAACAATTCTTAAGAATATTGAATGAGATACTTTTGATATTAAAAAATGTGAAAAATTAAAATTTCCAGATTTAACACTCAGGATGATGAATTATCTATCTGATTATGCTGATTTTCAAGACTGATTTGTAGATCAGATGATGTCATTGATGAGATTTTTATGAAATTACCGAAATGACACTGGAGATATTTCACATGGTAGAGTAGCTCCAAAAGAGAAAATTAGTACAATCCAAGATGCCATTCTTGTAATGCAAATGACTGATACAATTGGGCAATATCTATTGTGAATATATTTTTCTATAGATTTTGAACTCATAGAAAATGAAAATGACTATGAAGCTGACAAGTTTATTGAATTTAATCAACTGCTTGATGAAGAGATAGTTTTACCATTACCAAGCCTTAGATATAGTCGTACTTTATATGATCAGGATTTCTCAGCATACATGGATGAATACGAAAAACTTATAACACCTCAATAACATGGTACACCAATCAGAACAAACCCTCGAAAACAATCTCATCAATCAACTCATCGATCTCGACTATACACGAGTCCAGATACGAGATGAGAGTGAACTTATTACGAATCTCCAGACACAACTAGAGAAGCATAATCAGACAACCTTCACTCCGAGAGAATTCGATAAGATCATGAATCACCTGAACAAAGGGAATATTTTCGAGCGAGCCAAAACACTGAGAAACAAGATGCAACTCATACGAGATGATGCAAGCGTGGATTGGATCGAGTTTATCAATATGGATTTCTGGTGTCAGAACGAGTTTCAGGTAACCAATCAAGTCACCATAGAGTGAACGTATCAGAATCGATATGATGTCACTCTCCTCATCAACGGACTCCCACTCATACAGATAGAGCTCAAGAGACGTGGTGTGGAGCTCAAGGAGGCATTCAATCAGACTCACCGATATAGCAAGCACTCATACGCAAGTGGAAATGGTTTATTTCAATATATTCAGCTCTTTGTGATATCGAATGGAGTGAATACGAAGTATTATGCCAATAATCGAAAACAATCATTTAAACAGACATTTTTCTGGGCGGATGAAACCAATGCGAATATCACGAAACTTGAGAGCTTCGCAGATGCATTTCTCGAACCATGTCATATCGCCAAGATGATCACTCGGTATATCGTGCTCAATGAGACCGATAAGATGCTCATGGCTCTCCGTCCATATCAGTACTATGCAACTGAGGCGATTATCGACCGTGTCAAGAATACGGATAAGAATGGATATATCTGGCATACGACAGGAAGCGGAAAGACACTGACATCATTCAAGACGAGTCAGATTCTCACTCGCATGCCCGAGGTAGATAAAGTAGTATTTGTCGTGGATCGTAAAGATCTCGATTATCAAACTACAAAGGAATTCAATAGTTTCTCAAAAGGAAGTATCGATGGTACAGATAATACAGGAGCTCTCGTGAGACAACTCCTCGGAGAACCCAAACTGATCGTGACAACGATACAGAAGCTCAATACAGCTATATCAAAAGAGAAATACCTTGCTAAAATGCAACCAATCCAAGGCAAGAAGATTATCTTTATCTTCGATGAGTGTCATAGGAGCCAGTTCGGAGATACACACAAGCGAATAGTGAAATTCTTCACGAACAAGCAAATGTTCGGATTTACAGGAACACCTATTCTTGCTAAAAATAGTACTGATTGAAAAACAACAGAAGATCTTTTTGGTATAGCTCTTCATAAGTATGTCATCACAGATGCTATCCGAGATGAGAACGTTCTGAAGTTTTCTATCGAGTATATCGGCAAATACAATCAAAAAGAGTGAGCAAAGACCAATCTCGACATCGAAGTGGAAGACATCGATACCAAAGAGCTCCTCGAAGGTAAAAAAAGACTCTCGAAAATCACTGACTATATCATACAACAACACGATATAAAGACACATAATCGATATTTCACAGGGATGTTCTGTGTTAATAGCGTCGAAACGCTGATTAAGTATTATGAGATTTTCCGTGATCGGAAGAATGCATGACTCCATGATCTGCGAATCGCAACTATATTCTCATATGGAGTCAATGAAGATGATAAAGATGCTAATGGAATTATAGATGATATCAATCTTGATATCCCACCAAATGAGGTAAATGTATATTCTCGGGACAAGCTCGAAGAATTCATCGGAGATTATAATACGATGTATGGAACAGCATTTTCTACGAAAGACTCAACTCTGTTCTATAATTACTACAATGATATCGCAAAGAAGGTAAAAGAAAGGCAAATAGATATACTCCTTGTAGTAAATATGTTCTTAACTGGATTTGATAGTAAAACTCTCAATACTCTCTATGTAGATAAAAATCTGAAATATCATGGGCTCGTTCAGGCATTTTCTCGAACGAATCGTATCCTTGATGAAAAGAAATCAGCAGGAAATATCGTCTGTTTCAGAAATCTTAAAGACAATACTGATAAAGCAATCGAGCTTTTTGCAAATAAAAATGCTGTTTCTACCATCTTACTTGAGCCACTGGAGACATATATCAATAGATTCAATGAAACTCTAGGCAAGCTCTTCACGCTAGCTCCAAGTGTCGAGAGTGTAGATAGTCTGATATCCGAGGAAGATCAACTGAAGTTTGTACAATTTTTTCGTGAACTTCTCCGTATCAAGAATACACTCCTTACTTTTTCTGATTTCGATCTCGGAACTCTCCAGATCGATGCACAGAATTTTGAAGACTATAAAAGCAAGTATCTCGATATCTACGATCGCGTAAAACAACAGAACTCCAAAGAAAGAGTCTCTATTTTAGAAGATGTAGATTTTGAGCTTGAACTCATAAGAAAAGATGAGATCAATATCGACTATATTCTTGCACTTCTCACGAATCTCCTCTGAACAACAGATAAAAATAAATCAAAGCAAAAGAAAGTTATTCTGGATATTATCCAATCAGATCCGGTTCTCAGGAGCAAAAAAGAACTCATAGAAAAATTTATTGAAGAGAATCTGAGTGGAATCAAAGATAGTGATAATATCAATTCCGAATTCGAAAAATTCATGCAGATCGAAAAGAATGAACATTTTATCAAGCTCTGTGAAGAAGAATGAATCGATAAAGGACAATTTGCTGATATACTCTCACAATACCTCTATACAGGAAAAACCCCAATTATAGAAGACATCGTTAAGACAAAAACTAGTCCGGTGCGACTTGCTGAGAGAAAGCCATTTTATGAAAAAATGCTTGGAAAATTAAAAGATTTCGTAGAGAAGTTTGAATAATAAAAAACAATACTTACTAATAAGTCTTGTTTTTTAGGTTTTTCCACACAATAATACCCACCATTTCTGGTGGGTATTATTTATTACTTGTCTCGTACTATCCGCTTCTGTATCTCGAAGTAGTAGTAATGTGGATAAGCTTTAGTTCAAGTCTGGTGGAGATGGCGGGCACCGCCCCCGCGTCGAAAAAGGTATATCGTATATATCTACTCTGCATAGTCCGATTCTGATATTTCTGAGAATAGAGAATGAACAAAAAGCTCTCAGAAAAATACTATTCTATATGGACTCTTTGCTAATTCGTATCAATAAGGCAAAGGTAAAATTGATATATATGACACTTCTCTATCAATGTCGAGAAGTGAAAATTGTAGCAGGCCATCCGGCACTCATCCTAAATTAGGAGGCTACACTGTTGAGCGATTAGGCAGCAACAGCTGATCTTGCAGGTGACTTCATAAATGAAGCAACACGAGAAAGGAGTGATGAAGTATTAGTTGCATCTGTGTTTTGTCCTTTGTTAGAGGGGCGAACCGCCCCTGCAGAGCATATACGACGTACGAGTCTTTTCCTCGAATCCTATATCATCCCCAAGTATGTTAATGAACGAAAATGAATATATCAAAAAATGAAGAAAAAGCAATCGTATTCACGAATATTTCACAAACAAAAATCCCCTATATGAGCGAATCCAAACGCTCTAGGGGATAACACGGATGAGGGAGAGACTATCGACTATGGAGTGTAGCTAGTACGGTCTTGGCACGATCGGATGAGAGATCTCACTCGATCATAGCTATACCATGGGGCAAACGAGAATAGGTACGAGGACTGTTTCAGGTATTTTTTGCCTCTATTTCTTGTATAGACAATGTAGAATAAAAAGATACCCGAACTGAGTCTCGATCATAGACGAGTCCATCACCTGGAAGGATCTCAACCTGATCGACTCCGCCACTTCCCTGCATTTTGTATGTATCTCACGTGACACTGGTGAATCCATATCCGATCTTGTCATTCCAATAGATAGACGAGAAAATATGTGGTTTCGCCGGTGTATCTCTGAGGGATAGACTGTTGCTACTATAGGTAGTAGAGAACATATATATACCCGAGAGTACCATGAGTGTACATACCGCTTGTACGAGCTCTACTCCACTGCGTCAAGGTCTCTGAGAGACTGTATGTTTCATACCTTTACAAAAAGAACAAAATAATTATAGCATATAAAAATATGAAAGTCAATTATTTTTCAGTAAAAATATAAAGTGTCAAATATAGTTTTTATTTTGTATATATTTTTATATCATTTTGAGTATAGTAAAAGCTGTAACTTTTTCGATCAATATGTCTCTCCATATCTATAACACTCTCACTCGCTCACTCGAGCGGTTCAAACCGCTCCGCCAAGAAGAAGTGAAAGTCTACTACTGTGGTCCAACCCCGTACAACTATGCCCATATTGGCAATCTTCGGACGTATCTGTATGAGGACTTTGTCGTGCGGACGCTCAGATTCCTCGGATACAAGGTTAGAACGGTCATGAATATCACCGATATCGACGACAAGACTATTCGTGACAGTCAAACATCAGGAAAAAGCCTGAAAGAATTCACAGAATTCTATGCGAGTGAATTCCTCTCTGACCTGACAAGACTACACATCAATCATGCCGATACCATATCTCCTATATCTGAGCTCATTCCTGATATGGGAAAGATGATACAATGACTCATAGACAAGTGATACGCCTATCTTGCTGAGGATGGGAGCGTCTACTATAGTGTGAGCAAATTCAAAAAATATGGTCAATTGGCTCATATAGACACAAAATGAATGATCTCAAGTGTGAGAATAGACAATGATGAATATGAAAAAGATCAAGTGGCTGATTTTGCTCTATGGAAAGCATACGATGGAGAAACTGATGGAGAGAATTTTTGGGAGATAGAACTAAAAATTGATGAAAATATTAAAATGGGGGTTCGGGGGGAAGGCACTGTCTGAACGAAGACGAAAGTAGATACAATAGATGGGCAGAGCGAGGAGGAGTGAGTTTGACTTCCCCTCGAAACTTTTGGTACTTTTGGTTACAAAAGTACAGAAAATAGTGTCTGAAAGATAAAACTTAAATGACGTCCCGGTTGGCATATTGAGTGTAGTGCCTGTAACATGAGATTTTTTGGTGCTCAGATCGATATCCATATGGGTGGTATTGATAATTTGTTTCCTCATCATCAGAATGAAGTAGCCCAGACTGAGGCTTTTACTGGCAAGACATTTGCCAATTATTGGATGCATGGAGGACACCTTCTCGTAGATAACAAGAAAATGGCAAAATCAGCTGGGAATTTTTATACACTTCGGGATGTTTTCGAGAAGAACAAAAATCTCTCCGAAGAACTCATTGCAAGATGATTCCGACTGATGGCACTACAGAACCAGTATAGAGAAAACTTCAATTTTACTTTTGACAGGCTCCAAGCTGGGATCAATACTATCCGCTGACTCGATGAGATGATGAAGCGTCTCGGTAGATATAGGGATACTCTCGCAAATACTATGATAGTCGATGAAGGAACTGAGAGAGAACTCACAGCGAAATGACGATACAAGTTCCATGAGATCACTCGCGAGTTCCGTGAGAATCAACAATCCTATATGCAAGAGTGGGTGGAGAAACTCGAGGATGACTTCGATACACTCTCGGCTATGACTCTCCTCTACGAGTACCAGACCTATATCAATACGGGTATCGATGATGAGCTTTTTTCACTCGGAGAGATAGATTCCCTGATAGGACTCCTGAAGAGTTGGAACGAAGTGATTGCTATTCTCGATTTTGATATATTGGAGCAGATAGAGACTATCCCAAACGAGATCACAGTACTCCTGATAGATCGCAATGAGGCAAAAATAAACAAGAACTACATCGAAGCAGATCGTATCCGCGATGAACTGGATAGACTCGGATATAGGATCATCGATGAGAAAAATGGATCGAGAGTCGAGAAAAAATAACACTATCACACACGAGAAAATGCTCAATACAATCATATCACAACATATCCTCGCACTCTATGGAGATATCTGATTCTCCCCTACTCTCTCGGCTCCACCAAAACCTGAACATGGAGAATTTTGTTTTGGCGTATTTACACTCGCGAAACCTACTGGTAAAAATCCAGCTATAATTGCTGAGGAAATCGCAAATGTACTCCGAACAGATACAACTTATTTCACACAAGTGAACACGATAGGTGGATATGTGAATCTCTCTTGTACTGTGGGAGTATGGATAGATATACTCTCTCAAGTAAACATAGAATGAAAAAAAGAATCAAATTGAGAAACAATAGTGGTCGACTATATCGGTGCCAATGCTGGTAAACCACTCCATATCGGACACCTCTGCACGCCTTCAGTAGGTCAGACAATCTGCAATATCCACAATTACCTCGGATACAAGGTTATCGGAGATTCTCATTTTGGTGATTGGGGAGGGATTTTTGGAAAGTTGATAGCTGGCTATAAACTAAATCAATTTATTCTGAATCAATTAAATTGAAGTAGTAGTAATATCTATAATTTAATAAATCAGAATGTTAACTTAGCACCAAAACCACAAGATATAAAGATATTAGAGTCATATAATAGATATATAACTCGCTCAAAAAATAATGATATTTCTGATCCTCTAAAATTTATACTAGATTTTTACATTACCATAAACTACTTATCTAGTCTTATTCCTGAATTAGAGGAACAAACAAGAATAGAATTTAAGAAACTCTCAGAATGAGATCCTGAAAATGTCGAACTCTGGAAAACATTTACAGGTATTTCTATAATAGAGATAGAGAAAAAACTTGATCTCCTCAATGTTCATGCTAACTATAATATCGGCGAGAGCTTCTATGAATGACTCAATCTTCCTCGTCCAAACAATGAGGATTATCCACTATTAAATGGAGAAAAATGAGATAAAGAATGCTCAATGAAAGATATCGTTGGAGAGTTAATTGAAAAATGAATTGCAACTGATAACTCAATTCTCTCAAATTGAGAAGATAAAAGTGTTGGTGTAGTTTTTCCAGAAGAATCGAAACTCCCCTCGTGCATCCTCCAGAAAAAAGATGGAACTGGACTCTATCTCACGAGTGATCTTGCAGCAATCAAATACCGTCTCACGAATGGCTGGAATCCATCGAAGATTATCTACTCAGTAGATGTACGTCAACAACTCCATCTCAGACAAGCATTTGCAATAGCAAAGATGGCTTGGCCAGAACTCACTAATTGAGTTGAGTTTTTTCATGCATTCAATGGATTCATCAAGCTCAAGGAATGAGCGATGTCAACTCGTCATGGAACGGTGATATTTCTTGAGGATCTAATTAGAACATGATTTGAGAAAACAGAACATATTCTTGCAGAAAAATGAAAAACTTTTTCAGATAAAACAATTGAAGAAAAAAAAGATATAATCAATGCGATTTCTATAGGTGCTATCAAGTATTCATATCTCTCTCAAGATCGCGAAAAAGATGTGACTTTTGATTGGGACAAGGCTCTGAGTTTCGAGGGAAACTCTGGACCATATATCCAGTATGCGTGTGTGCGTGCTGCGAAGATCGTAGGAACAAGGGCAAAGCGAGGATATGACTCCTCAAAAATAGCACATCTCTCACAATACGATACTGCCCTGATGCGTACACTCTCTGAGATGGAGAACAAGATCCAGACAACAGCAAACACATACAAGCCACATACACTTGCACTCTATTGTTATGATCTTGCAGTGTGTTTCAATAGTTTTTATGTACATACACCGAAGATACTGGAAGAAGAGGATGAGAATCTGAGAGAGCTCCGACTCCAACTCTGTCGTCTCACAGCCGAGAAGCTGACACTCTGATTCGATTTGCTCGCGATCAAGATGCCGAGTGAGATGTAGTGGATTTTATTTTGATTTTGTTTCACTTTTGCCTACAATCAGGAATATGCTCAAGTCTCTCAGATCCATAATCATCCTGATGCTATCACTATTCTCTCTGGGAACAGTTTTTGCATGAGAGATGCCCTATACAGATGTCGCACCGATTGCCCCATATGCGAGTGCTGTGCAAGAGCTCTATAATAACAAGATTATCACTGATGATGGCTCACATTTATTTCGTCCTACAGATCTGATGGCTCGAGATTTTTTTGTATCACTCGCTGTCGGGATCGGATGTCACCAGTGTATCACACCGAGTATAGATGATATCATCCGTTATCCGATATCCCCCTTTATCGACCTTCCCAAGATAAACCAATACTACTACTGTATTGCCTACGCCCGCGAATATAATATAGCACAATGATATATCCTCAACGAATGAGGACAATCTACTTGTGAGAACAATCAGATATATACGAGTTCTCCATTTTGTGCGGGCAATACTATCACTCGTATAGAGGCAGCAGCGATACTACTGAGACGAGCCAAGCTCTGGGATGATACACTCAATAGTGGCAATTTTGAAAGGAGTCTTCCCATACCTGATACAACACCATATTGGTATGGTTATGCTAGAAAATGAATAGAAATAGAGATAATAAAACAAGAATTGGATGGAAAAATCGGGCAAGATGTAAAAATAACAAGAGGAGAATTTGCTATCATGGCGGCTCGGATACTCAGATATACCCAGTGTAAAACAGATACGAAAATATACAGTATGCCAGTTGAGATAGTTATACGAGATACGGATGGGAAAATAGTACCGAAGACTGTATTCTCACAAGGATCTACAGAATCATTGTCGACTATAACGAGTACTGGAGCATGGGATAGGATATGGACTCTTCGCAATCCGACTACTGGGGAGACTCTCACTGGAACAAGTGAGAACTACCCAATCTCAGGACTCAGTTGTGGTACTTGGATCAATACTGTGGATCTCATAGATCGATCGAATAGACAAGTGGTGAGTCGAGCGAGCAATACGATCACCATAGAGTGTAGTGATCAGCAAAAAAAACCTCCACTTTCTGTGGCTATCACGGCAAGTCCACTTTCTACAGCTATAGGGAATCCTATTGATTTTGCGGCTATAGTATCTGGAGGGAGTGGGGCCATGAGCTATAGATGGGACTATGGAGACGGGACTACGAGCTCAGCAAGTGGATCTACAACTCATATCTATAGAGACAATGGAGCGTATACCGTGACACTCACCATAACTGATGCAAGTGGGAATACGGCGACATCAAATGTAGTAGTTTTTATCACTGGAGATCGTGATACTGATGGAGATGGCATAGTAGATACTAGAGATCAGTGTCCTCTCGTATATGCGAAAACATCGAGTGGATGTCCCATAATAGATATATACACAGGATCTCCTTTTTTGGATAGGATATCCACATATGGGAACACTGGTACTGGGAATGGGAATACTGGTACAGGGAATATATCTCTGTCTGGCAGTATTACAGCATGAAATAGTGGATGAGTATCCTCAAATATATGAATGAATAATCAAGGCATAAATAATATCTGTCTTGAACAGAAATCAAAATCCCAATGACTCCTCATCGGTAAGGCGAATTGTACTCAATGTCCTTGTACTAATACTATATCAATCAGCTCATCACTGAGATCTTGTGATATCGTGTTCCCTACCATACTCTCTCCATCACTCGATACTGTCTATGCTCGTGGTGGATTCTACCTCATACCATAGATCTATGACTCAACCAATCCTCTTCAGGTCTCATGTATCAGGTAGTATCAGATCCGGGACATCTATCATGCAGATACTGGGGCGTGGATCAGATTGGTCGCATATCAGAGCATACTGAGATACGGATGATATCCGAGATATCGCATGGAACAAGATGAGACCCGATTGACTCTCAGTAAGAGTGCGTGAGACACAAGGTGACTATCATATAGCATCATATATAGCATCTACTCTATATGATGATTTTCATAGTGGTTCTCCGAAAGACTCCAGGTCCAGTACAATAAAAAAAATACGAGCATCTATACAATCCAGTGCTCAGTTTGCTGGGTGTCAGTATAGTGAATATCTCTGACTCGATGAACTCACTCGATCACAACCAAAAAATACTCTCATATTCATCTCAGGTATTGCTATCACCCAAGATATCAGTCGGATTGCGTATCATAATGATCTCATATATCTCGATATCACTCATCCATGGGAAACATCGCCAACATGAGATATACTCTTCTCTGGACAAGTAATCAGTACATCAAAATACCTAAAGGAGTATAATGCTGATAAAGCATCTCTCAAAAAAAATCTCAAAAAAATACGAGCATCCTATATACCCATCTCAACAACTGATAATATCATAGATACTATCAATATATTTTTCAAAAATAGATACACTCATGCCAATCCCTCTCGATAATACTATCTCACTCATCATCCTCCATACTGGGGGATTCACCCATCGTGATCTGCACAATCTCTTTGAGAGTCATGAGAACTACTGAGATATTCTCGTCGACTTTTTGTGAAAAAAACAAATTCCAACACCCTGGATGACATCCGACCGCAGAGCAAAGATACTCGATAAAATCGCTACAATAGATATAGTAAAATTGCAACAAACTATCGCAGACAAACATATAGAGATCTATACTACTCACTCCAGTGAGTATCCAGAGAGACTACGAGCTATCAAACAAGCCCCATATTTGCTCTATATCCGAGGCACTCTGAGATCAGAACGCAAGATGCTCGGCATCGTCGGGTCTCGACGCAGTACGAGCTATGGTCGCAAAATTCTCGAAAAAATAATCCCTGAACTCGTGAAAGCAAGCTGTGGGATAGTGAGCGGCGGGGCTCATGGTATCGATGCTCTCTCTCATGAAACCACCATTGCATCAGGAGGATACACGCTCTCGGTGTTCGGATGTGGTGTGGATCAGTACTATCCTGTTGAGAATACCCAGTTATTCGACTCTATTGTAGCGTCTGACTGAGCTCTAGTATCGATATTCCCTATAGGTACTGGCCCAGAGCCATACCACTTTCCTATTCGCAACGAGATAGTCGCAGCTCTCTCTGATGGGATCATCATCCCTGAGGCAGCCATCAAAAGCGGGACCCTCATAACAGCTCAACTCGCACTCGATCATGGTCGAGATGTATTCGCTATTCCAGGAGATATATTTCGTGAGACAAGCATGGGAACTAACTGACTCATAGCTCGTGGTGAAGCCAAGTGTATAACGAGTGCAACAGATATACTCGAGGAGTACTTCCCGAATGTGACGAGCAATACGATATCGATGTTTGCAGAGAAAGTATGGGAAAATCCAGAACAAAAAACTATATACAATATCATACTCGATGGACATAATACTCCTGATAGTATATGACAGAACTCTGAATATACTATCGATATCATCACTATGACACTCACGATGCTCGAGATCGACGGACATATCTCACTCGGTGTTGGTGGCAAGTATGAGATACTATAGATGATTGATTTCTGATTTTTTCTTAGTATACTGCTATTCTATTTTCAAAACCCTATATTATGATGCATCCCCCTTCTGTCGTTCGAGCATTCGTATTCAACCCTGATGGTCAGATCCTGATGGCTCATCACAAAGAGAATACTCCATGGGTACTCCCTGGTGGACATGTAGAACCAGGTGAACATCTCCACCAGGCAATGCAGCGTGAACTCACGGAAGAGTTCGGACTCGATGCAAGGTTTTTTGAGATCGATCGAGATGAGATTCTCAGGCACAGGGGCAAAAAACTCATCCACTATCCCCTACCGATAGCAACATATGAGCTCAACTATATGAGTAAAGAATGAAAAGATAAATCTCGATCTGAGTCAATTTTTCTCATGGAAACAGATATACCTACTACTCAAACACTCTCCGTACAAGCATCAGAAATAGCATGATACCAGTGGTTTGACGCAGATGATATCATCACGATGAAACCAAATATCGAAACTTGGGACTTCATCATCGAGATGCTCGAGCGTATTATCGATAGTGGTGATGAAGAATAATAAGATATGGATCAAAAACTCACAACCACACTCTCGCAATACAGTAAAATAATCCTCGTAGGAGGATGAACTGGTGGACATATACAGCCGATTATATCGTTAGTACACTCGCTCAGTTATGATATGAATATATATCTCTGGATAGGCTGAACGGAGTCTCAGGAACAAGAAGCTGCAACAGCTGAAAATATAGAATTCCAGTCAATTCCTACTCTCAAGCTCACAACAACAAGATCATGGAAATTACTCTTTTATCCTCTTTATGTTATCACTGGATTCCGGAAAGCAAGACGCATATTACAAATATCTCAGAAAATAGAGGAGAATATTGCTATATTCTCCAAGTGATGACCAGGATCTGTCGCTATAGGAATTGCTGCATGGAGCCTATCTATCCCACTCTATATCCATGAGTCAGATACTATGCCAGGTAGGTCAAATCGTATTCTCGGTAGATTTGCAGAGGAAATATTTCTCGGATTTGAGTCTGCTCAGGATTTTTTTGATAAAAAAAAATGTCAAATTGTATGACAAATAATAGATCCTGTATTCACGGAGGTAATCCAAGATAGAGGCTATAAAATACAGTGGAAAACAGATAAAAAACATATCCTCGTCATCTGTGGGAGCCAATGAGCACGAGCAATTTTCGAAGCGATCATCGAACAATTCTCAGGAAATGATGAATACGAGTGGATAATATCCCTCGGAAGACTCAATGCGAATATGAAAGCAAATTTCGAAAAAATGGATAATACCCAAGCACTCGAATGGATCTCTCAGGAAGATATCGCTTCCCTACTCGTCACTACTGATCTCGCTATCACTCGCTGAAGTGCTACGACACTCGCAGAGATAGATATATTTGGCATAGAGAAAATCATCATCCCACTCCCTCATTCAGCAAACAATCATCAATACTGGAATGCTCGAGAATATGAGAAAAATGGTGATATCCTCCTCGAACAGAAAAATATCTATCAACTCAAAGAAACTATAAAAAAATATGTCCACAGAAAAGAAAAATAATAAAATCAGTATCATCATAGAGATGACCGGATATCTCAAAGAGGTCAAAAAAGACTGGAAAATGCTTATTTTCCTCCTCATAATCCTAGTTGCCACTATATCGAGCGAGCCTTACTTCTATAGATGGCTCATATCGAGCATAGAAGCAAAAGAGGGACTCAGTACGCTTTTTCTCATCATAGGATTCTGGACTCTCGTAGGTATACTTACAATATTTTCTCGGTATTTCTATGGGATGCGTCTCCTGCAAAAAGCGATGAAAGACTGGGGAGACTTCCTCATGCATATAATGCAGAAGATTCAACTCCTCCCGATCGAGTACCATCGCAATATCCAATCAGGAGAAAAACAAAAAATCGTCGACCGCTCTGCGGAAGCCATATGGGCTGTAGCAGATAACTTCATACTCGCAGTACTTCCACAGATACTCGTATTCATCATATTGTTCATATCAGGACTGATGATCGATCCTCTTTTCACACTCATATGCCTCCTCTTTCTCCCTGTGGGGGTATTCGGGGTATTTCACTTTGGGAACAATGCACACACCAATCAGAGAGTCGCGAATACGGCATGGGATCGGATGTTTGATCGACTCCTCGATGGCATAGTGAATCTTCCTGTGATCCGTATATTTGCTCGCAATACGAGAGAATATGCGATCATGCAGGAAAGACTCGACGCAGGAAACAAGGCACAGTACACCGTACGCAAGAATTGGAGCCAATTCAATGCATTTGGACGATTTTTCACGATCATCGCCAAGCTCATCACCATATCAGGATGAGGGATACTTCTCTATTTCTGAAAGACAGATTTTGCGACATTTTTCTTCTTTATTGCTTTCACAGATCGTATATATAGTCCTATTATGGAGCTCTTTAATGTGATACAGAGTAGTATGCGAGATATTGCCTACTATGAGAAGGCCAGAGAAGTACTCGATATGGAGTGAGAAAAAGATGAATGAAAGAGTATACTCCCATGAGTACAAAAATCAATCACATTCGAGAATCTCTCATTCTCCTATCCATCATCTCCACGCGAAGTCCTCTCAGATATCTCGCTCGAGATAGCGAAGTGACAACGCATCGCCCTCATAGGTCATACCGGCAGTGGCAAATCTACTATAGTACAGCTCCTCATGCGTTTCTATGAGCCGACGAAGGGTCAGATCATGATCGATGGAGCCGATATATACGACTTCACACTCGAATCCTATAGAGGCAAGTTCGCTGCAGTATTCCAGGATACTACACTGTTCAATGAAACTATCCGACACAATCTCGAATATGTACGAGATGGTATCACCCAGGAGATGCTCGAGAAAGCCTGCCGAGAAGCCAATATCCTCGATTTCATCGAATCGCTCCCAGAGGGCTGGGAGACACAAGTCGGAGAACGAGGACTCAAGCTCTCTGGGTGAGAAAAACAGCGTATCGCGATAGCACGAGCAATCTTCGCTGATCCTGAGATCCTCATCCTCGACGAGGCGACAAGTGCTCTCGATACTCGGACGGAGCGTATCGTACAAGAGGCATTCGACCACCTGATGGTCGGACGTACGAGCATCATCATCGCACATAGACTCTCGACGATCCAATCGGCAGATATGATATACCTCATGGAACATGGGCGGATCATCGGAGTATGAGCACATAGAGAGCTCTACGCGTCATCATCTGTCTACAGGGAGATGGTCGATCTCCAGCATGATGGATTCGTGGGGGAGGATGACGAAGAAGAAAACTCTTAACTCACTATAGCTATGCGAAAAATCAAACCCATCCTCCTAAATTCCCTACCAATCCTACTCATGATCGGACTCATACCGCTGATCCAGGATGATTATGTACTCACAGAAGTGTATATAGTGATCTCTACGATCTCGCTATGGATACAGAGATATGAAAACGATTGGATCTTTTATATTTTTGGTTTTTGTTTTATGCTCGTTTCAGAATACCTATTCGTCTCTACATGAGTCGAGGTATTTCTCAGAAATAGCCTGTTTGGGATCATGCCCCTCTGGCTCCCATTTCTCTGGGCATATGGTTTTATTGCAATCAAAAGACTCGTACATATCATAGAAGACTAATCCCAATATATCATGTCCACCTCTAGCTCCACTCTCGACTACTTTCTCGAATGTCTCTCATGAACACCTGATCTCCGAGCAAAATCCATGTTCTGAGAATATGGGATATACGCATGAGATCGGATGTTCGCACTGGCGTGTGATGGGACGCTCTTTTTCAAGACTTTTCCTGAGACGATCCGCTACTTCGCAGATACAGAGACGAAGGCATATCCAGGAAGTCGCAATACTGCACCCGCCAATCCTGAGTGGCTCGAGAGTGATCGAGAGATGCTCATACAAGTAGCTAAAAGAACTATCGAGCTCACTCCACCACCGAAACCGAAGAAGAAAAAGTGCTAGTATTTTACTCCCCCCTGTATCTCGCTCTAGCATCTGCGGCACTCATCTTCTGATCGACTATCGGAGCTATATAGACTCACTTCAAATCGAGCGTATGGATTCTCTTGGGATCGACTCATTCAAGTTCTGGGATATATTTCTTGATGAACTTGCAGTCTGCATCGAACTTCTCTGACTGGAGCAGAGGATTAAAAATACGGACAGGCTTCGGATCTGCACCGACCGATGCACTCCACTGCCAGTTCCCATAGTTCACCGCCTCATCATAGTCGATGAGGTATTTTTTGAACCACTTTTCTCCGAGTCGCCAGTCGATACCGAGATTCTTCGTGAGAAATGATGCCACCACCATACGGAGTCGATTGTGCATCCAGTTGGTCTCGATCAGCTGGCGGATCGCAGCATCGACGAGAGGATAGCCAGTCTTTCATCGCTGGAACATATCCCACGCATAGCTCGACTCATCTCGATCCCATACTATCGTCCGACGCCTCTCCTGGAACTCGATCTCATAGGTAAATGGGAAATAATACGCAATCTGATACCAGAATTCTCGCCAGATGATCTCGGAGAGGAGTGTAGAATGATCCTGCATCTTCGCATACACTTCCCTGATAGAGAATATCCCAAACCTGATATACGGAGAGAGTCGAGTCGATCCGTCTAATGCGGGGAGATTGCGGAGGTCATCATAGTGAGAAGCGTCTCGACTCATACGCTCTCACCCGAGTGCCATCGTCCAGTATTTATGATGAGGAACATTGATCACTTCTCATATTTCTCTTCGATCCCCTGGAACGAACCAACTTGTTTTTGATCCATCGAATTTTACGATATTCAGTCTCTCTGGATGGGCTGTGAGGAATCTCTTCCAGAGCATCGAGTACGGTGTGAATACCTTCCTCTGCTCGCACTCATGCGGCTCGACGAGGAGGAAGTCCTGATACGAGTGAAAGTCTACATCCATATCATCACAGAGAGCGAGAAGTGCATCATCTCGTCTCTTGCCTCTTGGTGAGTACGACCGATTCACGAATATGGCATCGATCTCATATGTCTCGATGAGATTTTTCACGACTTCTTCGGGTTTTCATGAATAGACTGTGAGTCTCCCTCCGACTTTTTGTAACTCAGTATCTATAGTCTCGAGAGCCTCGCGTATCAGTCCGAATCGTGGATCACTTTCCCCGAAATCCTCTATCGCACGAATATCGTGGATAAATATCGGAAATATTGATTCTGAATTTTTTATAGCATCTATGAGCCCAGTATTGTCATGGGTACGGAGATCCTGACGGAATATGAAGAGAGAGCGAGAATATGTTTTCATAGAGAGAGTATAGGGAAAACCCGAAAAAAGTATAGACAAACTGTGAAATAATCTATACTACCCATATGCCACTATTTCCATTCATCTCGCTCGCCATCTATCTCGTTATCTGGTGACTCATGTCTATCGGGATACTTCCTGATATATCGACGCTCTTCGAGATCTCGAGTCACCTGGATCAGACCACACTCCTCGCACTCATGGGAATGATCATATCTCTCGAGAGTATCATCTATCTCGGATTCTATCTGCCTGGGCAACTCATCGCAGTCGTCCTCGTCATAGCAGGTGTACACGAGTGGATCGATATCATCCCTCTCACGCTCGTATCGATCATAGCAGTCACACTCTCGGCCTGAGTGAACTATACCCTCGGATACTCGCTCGGAGGTGGGAAAAAAAAGAAACAACAAACACCAATCGACTGGAAAAAACTCCTCCTCTCGATGATACACATCAATACACTGGCTCTCGCACTATTTGATGCTGGACGAGAGAGATCACCGAAGTGGATCATAGGCATCGTCGGTATACTCAATCTCCCCTACTACCTCCTCATGATCGGTGTGACCTATATGTTCCAGGATAGCGTGATGCAAGTATGAGAAAATCCCTACTATCTCCTCATCGCCCTCATCATCTGGTGTGGATATAGTGTATGGAAAGATAAGAAAAATACAGCATAGCCTACCTCATCATATGCTTCTCTGCGAGCTTCCAATATGCAAAAAACGATGCGCAATACTCTGTCACTTGTGGGATCATATATGGATAGGGAATCTTGTTGACTCCAGTGACAGCTGTATAGAGGATATGATCTATGAGGTATATCTCTCCCTGCGAAGTCCTCCTATGCTGATCTCTGAGATCCTCTATCTCTCAGACGAAGACCTGGATGCCAGCGATATTGTCTCGAGCGAGTGCTATCATGAACTCTATGACTCGCAGAGATACTGGGAAATCTCGAAAGTGCGATGGTGAGAGTACGAGGATACGGTTCGCAGATATATCACTCATCCAGTCAGGATTGATCCAATAATTGGTATAGATTACAAGGGGCAGAGTCGGATCGAGTGATATGTCTCACTTAGAAGGAAGTGGAGTCTCGAGTGAGAGTGGTGCATATGAGAGCATATGCTCTGGAACTATAGTATTCCAGATATCTTCATACGATCGATCGAGAAAGGTTTTTCTCTGAGTGGATCCAGTATATTCGTTGATATTGGTCTGGATGGCGATATATTTCTTCGAGGAGAATGCTCATGCGTTCCACTGCCAGCTACAAGTATTGGACGCGAGATCTCCATCGAGGAGATGATAGTACATCCACTTGCTCGGAGTACGCCAGTGAGCTCCACTCATATTGCAAGCGATCCCTGCTATATACATGCGGAGATGATTATGCATATATCCCGTCTCGTAGAGTGCCTCGATACCGAGGTCGAGAGCCTCGATACCAGTTTTTGCTTGGACAAATGCAGATGGCATAGCCTGAGTCAGGACTCACTCCTGGTCGAATCTGATATCTCGCATCATCCGATCTGTCCCGAGTCACTCCCATACACGGAGAAAAAACTCTCTCCAAGCGAGTTCTTTCAGGAATTGCTCTATCTGATGAGGCTGGTATCCTCTCGAGAGCACTCGGATCCGTATATCTCGTATCGTGATGAATCCTCTCGATATATAGGGCGAGAGCATCGTGACATGTCAGTCGAGATGATTGCGATCTCGACTGTAGGCTATAGGATCGATCGCATCGATCATCTTCTCTATATCGAGTCTATTCGTGGGGAATGTGTATGTTGGGATTTTCATATTAGCTTGGGGATGAGAGATTCTTGAGGTATGACTTGGCATCGGCGAGGAGTCCATGGAATACTACCTGAGAGTCCGATGTGACGACTCCTCTGCCTCACGACTTGGTGAGTATGAGATATGGGGTTCACCGAGACTCACATACGAGCATCCAGAGATTGGCGAGATTGACCCTATCAGTGTCGGATATGACGAGGTATCCTCGCTTCAGTGCTCGCTCATACTCCTCTCGCTCATAGGCATAGAGATGATGTGGGACGGCTCGACTACCGAGTCTGATTCCTGACTTTTTTCACTTGGAGAGGGCGTCGATATGTTCGATTTTGATTTTTGGCATGGGGGCATTATAGAGAAATATCGGAAATATTCCACAAAAAAGAGCCGTCCGGAAGCACTAGCACTTTTAGGAGACTCTTCTGTCGTTAACAGAAAGAGTATATGTCAATCTCTATGAAAATCAAAAGATTTTCTTCGGATTCTCTCTACAGAGATTTTCATATTGCAAAAAGGCATGGAATTGGTATTATGAATAGGCTAAAACTCTTAATATATACCTCATGCAACAAGTACTCTCTAAAATTAAGGCCTCTCTTGAAGAATCAAAAAATAGAATTGAATCAGGGAATCATGAGAATCATGATTTATTACCATCTCTTCTTGTTATATTAGTTGAACTACTTGAAGAAAATTCAGAAAAGTATGACAATTTCTTGAACACACAAAAGGATTTACTCAAAGCAGATGAAAGTAAAAGAAATGATGCATACTGAGATCTTATTAAAAATACAAACGATACTAAGCGAAGTATCGAAGATATGAGCTGAGATTTTCTTCATAAGATTGAAAACTCGTTTGCTGAATTTCAGAAAAATTTTCTAGCAAAAAATAAGATAAACAATACTATTATGTTTATCTTGCTTTGATTAAGTCTCCTTCTCAATGTGACACTAATTATACTTTTCATAATAAAATAGCTATGAGTTTCCTTGATTCTGAAAGACAGGGTTTGATAAAATCACTCCATACATTCCAAGAAAGATTATTTAATCGAAATATACTTTTAAAAGCTCTTCCATCAAAAATGAGAGTTGATATTATAGATTTATTTAAAAATTTAAGTCAGTCTAATATTATTAGAGCTGGAAATTCAAAAAAAGAAAATATTTGATATGATCAAGTTCGGTTGGTTGAGTTTTTACTTAACCCAGAAACCACTAAATTCACTATACTACGACCACCTTGATCTGCGAAAAAACCTGATTCGATTATTGCTGGAATGCGAAAAATTCAGATTGCATGAGAGGATTACATACAAGAGACTGGATATAATAATATACATATTTGATACCCATTTCTATTTGTTCCAAAAGATGATGTGAAAGAAGATAGCTATGTATTTGCTCCATTATTTTTATTTGATATAACAATATCAGTAGAAAGAGATAAGGTTCATATAAAGAAATGAGAGTGAAGTGACATCGTCTGGAATCCAATTCTACTTGAATGGCTGCGTTTCGAAAAAAGAATTTCTATAGATGAAAATAATCTTTTTCAGGGATCGACTTTGGATGAATTTAATTCTTATTTAAAAGATATATTTTCGAATATCAGATGATTTTCGGCTAATGCTATGGATAGCAAAATATGAACAATTCCTGGAAAAGAAATACTAAAGAGTGAGGCCATTAAAGATGGAGATGCTCAGATCTTTAATTGTGCATTAATCGGTGAATTTAAATTCGGCTATAAACCAATCTTATCTGACCTTAAAGCATTAACTCAAATTCAATAAAATATGTCTGTCATATTAAAAGCATTTCTTGGAAACAATTGAAATATTTCAGCACCGAATATGCCTTTCGATGATGATTTGTGCATAGTAGCTTCATCTGACCCTTCGCAAGAAGAGGCTATAAAAATAGTAAAGAATTATCCTCTTTCAGTTATTCAGTGACCCCCTGGGACAGGAAAATCTCAAACCATACTTAATATCATAATAGATGCACTCAGTAATAATAAAAAAATCTTAGTAGTTTGTGAAAAACCAGCTGCACTGGAAGTGCTTAAGAAAAGAATGGAATGAATGGGATTAGGGTATTTGTTGTGCTATATTCAAAATATTGTTGCAAATAGAAAATGAACTATTGATAAGATCAAAGAAATTATAAATAATCCCGAAGAAAAAATACCATACTTATCGTTTTGAGGGCAAGAAATACAAAAAATACGGTTTCTAGAACAAAAGATAAAGCAATATAATCAATTTTTGGAATATAAAATAGGTGATATCAGCATCACTGATCTTCATGCCTTTAGAAATACTTACTGATGAAAGGAAATAATAGGGAAAAGCAAGACCACGATTAAACAGGAATTAAAAAAATACTGAACTTTATACGATAAAATACGAGATAAAGAACTATTGACTGCGTACCTAGAGTCCATAAAAGAGCACTCAAAAATTCATAGAGAAGTAGAATATACCTCTAATATTTTTTCAGAAAAGAATGAGCATCTAAGGGATATTTGAAAACAGGAAAAAGTCCCGACTCGACTGAAGAAAATTATAGAATGTATATCAAGGCATCCGAATAAAAAAGATGAGTTTACTCATATATCATGGCTCGTTTTTAGTGATTATATTTGATCTCAAAATTTCCAATATGGAGATAAGATACAAGATATTCGTGAGTGATTAACAGAGTATTTATGAGATATTAGAGATATCCTCACCATTTCACAATATAGTAAAATTAAGGAAATCATTGAAACCACTGATTTAGAAAAACTTGAGAATATCTATACCATGTCGAAATCTCTTCCAAAGATAGCAAAGATATTCTCCTTTCTTGAAAAAAATCCAGAACTTACTCATATATTTGATGAAAATCCAGACTTCGTAGATGAAGCCCATGGATTTATGATGGAAGTCCTCTTTGATTATCTGCGAGAGAAAATAATAGAAGAAATCTGATTTGAAGTTGATACTTCCAGTAGAGATATAGAAGACTATAAAAATGAATTATCAGGTTTAATAGAAAAACAAAAGGAGTATAATAAGAATAAAGTTCGATGAACTTTTAAAAACAGAGTTAGTGCTGCAAAACTATTAGATAATAGAGACCTCTTAGCAGTACGCAAAAGTCAAAATAGGAAAAAAACTACCTTGAGAGATATTTATACATTCCAAAGCCCACTATTTAACTCTCCAGTAATATTTGAGATATTTCCAGTACTTTTAGCAACACCAGATGTAGCATGTTCTATACTTGAACTTAAAGAAAATATAGTAGATTATGTGATAATTGATGAAGCATCACAGATGTTTGTAGACCTTTCACTTCCTATTATTTATAGATGACGGAAGCTTGTGATATCAGGAGATGAGAATCAGATGCCACCATCAAACTTTTTTCAAAGTCAAAATAGTGATTTTGATGAAGATGATGAAGCTATAAATGCTCCAATTAATGAAGAATCTTTATTGGAAGCTGGAAGTCGTGCTGTATCTCCAGAACTTAAAAACAAGTGTAAGCTCAAGGTGCACTACCGTTCAGACCATAAAGCTCTGATTGATTTTTCAAATCATGCTTTTTATGATGGGGAACTCATATCACCCTCTACAAATCAATCCTTTTTCTCTTCAGTACAAACAGCAATAATTGTTAAAGAAATTGAGTGAAATTATTCCGCAAGTAAAAATGAAGCGGAAGCGGAAGAAATATTGAAAATATTGAAAGAAATTTGGCTTATGCCAAAACCTCCTTCACTGTGAATTATCGTATTTAACGATAAACAGAAAAATCTTATTGAGGATTTACTTAGTATTGAATCTTCTGATAATTCAGATTTTTGAATCACATATGAAAGAGAAAGAAATCGAAAAGAAAATGGAGAACATGCAGGGTTTTTTATACGCAGTGTTGAGCATGTGCAATGAGATGAACGGGATATAATCATACTATGAACAGTCTATTGAAAGGAAAGTCGACAATATTGACCCATTATTAAACAAAACGGAAGGAAAAGACTGAATGTAGCAATTACTAGAGCCAAAAAAAGTATGATTATTGTAACTTCATTAGATATTTCTAACATTTCTAATGAGGGTATGAAAGATCAAAAAGAAGCGTACTATCTGTGGAAATTTATGGAGTATGCTCGGCATGTTTCAAAAAGAAATAAAGATTGAATTAATAGATTAATTGAATCTTTATCTTCTCAGCCAATAATTCGAAAATCTAGAGCTAAAATAGCTGAGTCACCATTTGAGGAAGATGTTGCTGAATATTTACGATCAATGGGGTACTATGTTGAACATCAAGTATCTGAGGATGAATTTAGAATAGATATAGGAATCAAATTCCAATCTACTGATGAATTATTTATTTGTGGTATTGAGTGTGATGGTAGACAATATCACAGCTCTTGGGAGGCTAGACATAATGATATATGGAGGCAAGGAATCCTTGAATCAAAATGATGGAGAATTGTGAGAATCTGGGGTGATGAGTGGTATTGAAACAATGAGGAAGCAAAGAAAATATTAATCAATAAAATTTCTCAATTAAATAGTGATTTATACAAAATAAAGTCCCTATAGTATAATCCCCTCCTCCACGAGCTGAGCTGTCATCAGTACCTCTTCATGATAGCTCTGAGATGAGACTACCCTACAGAGATAGAGTCTATGATCTCATCCCTCACTTGGGATCTCAGAGACCTCCTCCAGTTCGATATATCAGGCAATATTTTTCAGTATTTCACTCTCTTCGAGAAGTCACTTCTTCGTGAGATAGCTCATCTTATCATAAGACTTCCCTGACTTCTTCCCGAGGACTCGTACGAGTGAGGAGTGTATAGGTGAGAGTATCTGTAGTATACCTCTATGGGTATGTGACCAGTTCTCGAGTGATCTCGTATCCTCATAGAGTGCTATGATGTAATGCTTGGGATTCATACTCACAGGCGTCACATATGTCATGATATTCATGTTATTTCCTGAAAAACTACGAATTTCGTCTTCAGAAAAAGATATTTCTCGATCATTTATATCTGTATAAACTCACTTCAAAATATTTTTTCTCCACCCTACTTCTTGTTTTTGAGAAAATACACCTTTTGCGAGAGGATTATCTTTTTCCTCTTTCCATGTGATAAGTGAGTAGACAGGATATGATGGGAGATTCCAGGGTTTACGCATAGTCATATGATATTAGATAATATTTCTAGAGGGACAAAATATATGATTTTATCCCTCTATTGTGGGGATATGAGGAAAACTATATATTTATTCACGAGATGAATTTTTCTTTTGCTTTCCGTATTTTCTCTATATCTACCTTCCGTAGGGTCGAGAGGATATATGGAGTCCGACCTCAGGCGTAGAGATCCTGATGACGATCGATGAAGTCCCAATAGAGGTGCGTCATCGGACAGGTTTTTTCTTTGATCGAGTATTGGCAACCCTTGCAGTAGTCACTCATCTTCTCGATATAGTTCCCTCCTGAGATATAGGGCTTGGTCGCGAGTCTGCCTCAGTCACTATACTGACTCATACCCATCACATTGGGCGTGACGACCCACTCGAACGCATCGGTGTACATCTCATAGAACCATCTATTCACCTCCAGAGGATCATATCCCATGAGGAGTGTATAGTTCCCGACGATCATGAGTCGCTCGATATGATGAGAGTAATTATTTTCTTGAACTCGATGCAGTACAGTGTCTACACAATTAAGAGAAGTGATTTCTCAGTCATTTTTTTCTCATCCATAGTTCCACCATTTTTCTGGGAGTTTTTGTCTGTGATCGAGTACATTTTGCTCGTAGATATCATCGTAGTAGTAGAGATAGAACTGTCTCATATATTCTCGCCAGCCGAGTATCTGTCTGACGAATCCCTCTACACTGGGTAGTGGTGCGTGCCACCCTATAGCGGCGTCGATCACCTCTCGTGGGTGCAATATACCAAAATTGATCGCCGTCGAGAGCATCGAGTGGTGTACTCGGATATCATCTCGATACATAGCATCTTCGAGTCTCCCGAATTCACTATAGTGATACTCCAGGAAGTACTGGAGGAGCGAGAGTGCATCCGAGCGAGTGACAGGCAGATCGATGTCGAGATCTGAGATAGAGAGGTATTCCTTCGCCTCTCGGATATACTCTCTATCACTCGGTTTCCATGACCACGATGGGACATGAGACTTATCGAAATTACGGTTCTCACTATCATAGTTCCACTTGCCTCCATAGGGTTTGTTATCCTCCATGAGGATATCGCGAGACTTCCGCATATATCGGTAAAATGTCTCCATAATAGGTGGCTTCTCGAACTGAGCTCTGAACTCCGTAGGATCTATGAGGAACTGAGTATTGGGCACTATATCGAGCCCCAGATCATACGACTCTATCCGTCTCGCGAGATACTCTTCACTCGGTCGCATGAGTATCATACGCTCTATTGCCTGCTCTTTTTTGAATTCTTCTACTCACTCCCTATACGAAGATACTTCTCTCCAGTGGACACTATATCCAGACTTCTCACACTCATCGAGCCATGCCCTCGCGATCGCTCGCTCGTATATACGACTTCGGATATTCATGGTCGTCTTGCCTACAGGTGTCATGAAGCTCCCGAGAGTATAGTAGAAATATACGATATCCGTCACTCAAGGTTCGATATATCGTATATTGCATTGATCGTAGGTGATCCACTGGTATTTTTTCATGGTTTTATATTAGTCAAAAAGTGAGAGATTGATATCTATTTTTCATATTTCTTTTTTCTTCGTTCATTTTTTCTTCTGGGTCGGTTTTCTACTCGCATGCTTCTCGATGATTCGGGATTTCTCCTCTGGATCTATCCCTCACTTGAGATCATAGAGTATCTCTCGGGCCTTCCTATTGGCACTCTCGACATCGACTATGGGACGCGGATAGTCTCGTCCGAGGACGAAGTCATACTCTATCGACTCCATCTCCGATATCTTCCATGGCTCAGCCTGGAGGTGCTTTGGGAGCCTAGAGAGCTCTCCTAGATACCCATCCACAAAGAGTCCATCGCTATCCTTGTCATAGAGCTGCTTGACGGGATTGTATATACGGATCGTGTTGATCCCCATCGTACCCGACTGCATCTGGAGCTGCATATAGTGGATCCCAGGCTCATAGTCAGTGAATAGTCGAGCAAGCCAGTGAGCAAATCTCCCCTGCCATGGCTGCATACAGGTACAAGTGACGAATGATACGAGTGTCGCTCGAGCCCGGAAATTGACCCATCCGATATCATGGAGCTGTCTCACGATCCCATCGATAAATGGTATGCCTGTCTGAGCTGACTCTATCGCTGTCATGATCGACTCATCATACTCAGTACGGATACTATCGTGGATGGTGGATGCACCCTGGAACTCGAGTCGAGGCTCATCTTCGAGCTTCTGGATGAAGTGTGACTGCCAGTGAAGCCTCGAGTGGAACGCTCGCAATGAGAGGAGAAACCTCGTATCTCACTTCTCCTTCAGATCTCCCATACGCAGCCATGTGATCTTCACCACTTGCCGCAGTGATATACATCCATACGCGAGATACACAGATATACGAGAGCTCGCATCCTGTCACTCGATCGGTCTACTCATACCTCACATATACCTCTTCCCACGCGATATGAGAAATGTCGCAAGTGTCCTCTTTCACTCAGTTTCTCCTCATATCTGGAGTTTCTCATCTCTCTCGAGTATACTCTGCCAAGTATCTCACAATATATCTGGGACGAATGATTTCTGTGGTTCTGGTATGAGTACTATGGCCCGTTTCATCCTCTCTTCCCATATCTTCGACCAGTTATCACGAGAGCTGAGTCGCCTCACTACTCAGTTCGTCGGATACTCTGTCCAGGGGATGGATTTCTTCGTCATATACTTGCCTACCATGATATCTCGCTCATAGGTGATCCCATTGCCTGTCTCTTCGTGCGAGTAGAGATGGACGATATCATATTGTTCGAGGATGAGGGCGAATACTGCTGATATATTCCTCTCGAAGATGATGAGTGGGACAGAGAGTGTACCCAGAGATCGGGACAGATCTGAGAGTGAGTCTTCGATGAACTGTCTATGAAATACTGAGAAGTCAGGTGCCCCTGTCACTCGTGGCTCGAATACATAAAAGGCGATGACCGGGATGTCATCTTCTCTTCCCTGAGAGAGTGCCTGAGAGAGTGGAGCATGATCACTTATACGGAGATCTCGCTTGTACCAGACGAGGATGATTTTTTGTTTTTCTTGCATTTTTCAGAGCAGTATATGACGGATTCCCAGTTCAGTTTCCACTTTTTCCGATTGGAAAAAGGACGCCCACACACAGGGCAGATTTTGGATTCACGATATTGTCCGCGGTCAAGTATTTTCATAGTGTATTTCAGTGAATATTGAGAGAACCCCATCCTTTATACAAAAAAATCCCCAAAGGAGACTTTTGTAGAGATGAGCACATCTGCTATGCGAGTACCGTCGCTGTGATAATCTTGACTTCTTCGAGTGGTCGATCATTGCGATCTGTCTTGGTGGATTCGATCAGATCGACTATATCCATACCAGAGATCACATGACCAAATATCGTATGCTTGCGATCGAGGAACGATGCATCCTCAGCCGTCACGATGAAGAACTGTGATCCGTTCGTATTGCGACCTGCATTCGCCATGGAGATCACTCACTTCTTGTGCGTGAGGCTCGTATCTGAGAACTCATCTTCGAATGCTCGCATCCAGATGCTCTTGCCTCCTGAGCCAGTTCCAGTCGGATCACCTCACTGAATCATGAAGTCTCGGATGACACGATGAAATACTATACCATCATAGTATCACTTAGTCGTGAGCCCGACGAAGTTCTCTACAGCCTTGGGTGCTGCAGCGGGAAAGAGCTCAAGTGTGATATCACCATGATTGGTGGAGAGGAGGATTTTTGGATTCATATGAATTGAATTTATGGGAAAAATTGATTTATAAGGTATATCATGCTAGAATATATACATATAAATCCATATGTCCAATCTCGATACATCTCATAATGACTCAAATACTCTACATAATACTAATATAAGCGGAGCAAAGCATCTTGTATACACGAGTCTAGAAAAGATATCTGCGATACTATGATGATCTACAGATCCTCTTACACGATCATGATGGGAGGACATAGATACAGAAATACATAAAATACATGAAGTAGAACAATATCTGTCATGCGAAACAAGGAAAAATATATCCATACTTCATATACAGGATCTTTCTCATACCCTAGCGAATATACCTATCTGAATAGGACTGAGTATACCAGATGCAAAAGGACTTCAGTTTCTAGAACAGAAGTATAGAATAAGGCTATATAATATAGTGAATGGATATACACGAGGTTCTCTCCACGATGTAGGAAGAGGCACCTGGATAGAAAACATAAAAAAAATATCTGGGAAAGGTATACATATAGTTATACAAAATATGGCAGACTTCCCTATAGAAATAGCAGGAAACGCTGCATACTATATAGGAAATATTATACTCTGAGAACTACGAAGAAACTATGATAAATATTGAGAAAATGGAAAACTCACAATTTCTAAGGAGATGTGAGAAGATAAAGAGTCCTATATGCAAATTCTCTGGGAGAACGATAGAAAGACTGTTTTAGGCGACGAGGTTCATTCGGGTAAAGTGGGTATGAGTCTTATGGCAGATTATGCGAAACTTATTTGATGATCTGTCCTGATAGAAAAAAATGGGACTACCTACTCAGTAAAAGTACGTATTCCCTTCACACATATTTCTATATAGCTACATCCCCGGCATATTGAGTCCCATAGAAGCCATAACCCCTTTCATACGATCTGCGGCGATCTCTTGAGCTTTTTTCATACCCTTGTTGATCGCGTCTGTGATAGCTTTCTCGAGTTTTTTCGGGTCTTTCATGATACTCACATCCTCGATCACGGTAGATACGACCTTGAGCTGGCCATCGATCGTGACCACGACACCGTCGACCTCTGCCTCGATATGAGTATTAGAGAGTTCTTCTTGGATTTTCTGAGCTTGTTGTTGGAGCTTCATCATCTCTTGTGCTTGCTTGAAATCCATAGATAAATAGTTACTAAATTAGTGGTATGTAGGATAGCAAAAAAGTCGAAAAAAGCAAAAGTTTTCAGATATATTCTGAGAATATTACCAGAATTTTAGAGCCTTCAGAGAAGTATTTTTGCCTCTGAGAGACTCTATAATATAGAATCCTATAGTAATCATATAGATGATAACCGCTCATCGGATCTCGAGTATCGGATGTGCGATATAGACACCGAGAAGCGTCCAGAGGAATACGCTCGAGATGACATATGTACGATATCGGCACTGGAGCTCAGATATGACGAGGAGTATGGCACCGAGTGCGAATATAGCATAGTAGACGTCACTCGGTCAACCTACCGACCAGCCCATATACCGCATCCAGACCGTCAGATTCAGTGCTGTTGCCATGATGATCCAGGCGAGAGTGATCTCTAGGCTCGACCTGACTATGAGTGATGAGCTCCGAGTGAGTGTGAATACATAAGAGAGGAGTGCGAGTATGGCGAGCATGATGATGAGGGCTACACCAATGTAGAGAGTGCCCCAGGGGATGAGCCAGACAAATGTCAGAGCAATAGCAAGTGAGAAAAACCCTATAGCTCGACTACTCGTATGAGAGTCGGTGAGAGCAGGGACAATCTTCGGGAAGTATTTCTGCGTGAGGCGTGTGAGAGGTAGTCTCGCCAATACGAGTCCAGCAAGTATCCATGAGAGATATATGACGGACCATATCGCGAAAGTGACACCCGCTGGCGTGACTGATGTCGCGAACATATTCGATATATCTGCCTGTGTCATCCCACCGATGAGATATGGTGAGCCTGGTATACTCACGAGTGAGGTGAGTCCGATCGTGATGAGAGCGGTGATGAGGAAGAGATATTTTTGCATAGTGTTGGGGTGAGATCACTCTAGTATAGAGAAATACGGACTCGAAGCAATTATTTTTCTGTCCACCATGGCACAAATACACTGGTCTTGCTCTTGTACTCTTCCCAGTCTGGACGCCCTGCATATCTCGCCTCCTGGAGTGGTACACCTGAGACGAAGAGGAGGAGAGTCGTGATGACGATCCATCCGATGAATGCAAGAGGAGAAAATGGGAACGCCACGAGACTCACCCCAAGCCAGAATACACTCTCTCCGAAATAATTCGGATGACGACTATATCTATAGAGTCCAGTCATGAATATCTGTCCTGGTTTTTTGACCTTGATAAATTCTCGAAGCTGTCTATCTGCGATCGTCTCGAATATGAGTCCAGCGAGTGCGATGATAGCACCGACGATGAGAGAAATCTGTTCCCGTCATTGCGAGGCACGAAGCAATCCATGCCCTGTATTTCAGTCTCAGAGATTCACCACGAGTATCGGGATCGCAACGACCAACATGAGTACCATCTGGAGCATATACACCTGGAGAAATGACCGAATGAGGAAATACCATCCACTCCCCCACTCTTCTCGCCAAGCAGCATATCGTGGATCTTCTCTTCACTCGCGGATCTTGCGAAATCCTATATGAGTCGTGAGACGGATTCCCCATAAGAAAACTAGAGCTGTCATGATATATTGTGCCCCTCCCCTATCCGACTGAGCAAATGATACGAGAGCGATGATCAAGAATCCAAATCCCCAGAATACATCTACGATAGAGTTGTCTCGTATTCGTAGAGAGTAGAGGAAGAGGAGGGTGTATGAGATGAGGAGAGTGAGGAGGATGGAGGACATAAGAAAATTGTATAGAAAAAAAGGATTTTGCAAAAAAAGAAAAGTATCTATACTAATTGAGCTAAAATATATACATCTTGGAGAAATTCTGACGCATTCAAAAAATTAAAGGGCAACTAATTGTTGCTCGCCCTTTATTGCTTGAATGTGATAAGGTGTATATGTTTTAGCGAACTTGAGTGCATTAGTTGCCCTTTTGTTTCGCTAAGACATATACAAAATCACTCTCAAAGAACTATTTTAGCGTATTATTTTCTAGTACGCTTTTATTTATGAAAAAATATATCCACTATATTGTCATAGTTCTCGGGATTCTAATCAGTACTATAAGTGCCATATATGCTACTATCAACTATAGTGAGTATTTCCCAAATTGATTGGTAATCTTACAGTCACAGTCTGATGGGTGGACCACCCCTATATCTAATAACACCAAGGAGATTGATACACCTGAGTGATGTAGGAGCATCACTTCTACACAAGGAACAACTATGTTGATCCCGACTCGTACACTCGCAGAATGGGTAAGTTTCCGAGATCACATACCAAGTGGAGTGAGTGTGAATATGTGTGTCCTACCATCTATGAACTGAGTATGTAGTACTACTCCAAATATATGTAATGTATGATCTCCAAGTGGATATAGTGCCTGATCATGTGGATGAAGCCAGACATGGACATGTAATGGATCGAATGGATGATCGAACGGAAGTTGTAGTGTGGCGAATGGAGCGTGTTCCACCTGGGTTCCATATTTAGGTGTTCTATGCGACGGAGACTATAGTATACCAGCCGCAACATGTCCCTCCTCAAATCCTATTTGAGCATCTTGTCCTACATCATGAGTTACATGCTCTGTATATATAGGTGATTATTGAGCGTGTTGACCATGAGTACCTATGTATTGAACCGCATATTGTCAGTAAGTTTTTTAGAAGACTATTAAAATAGTTTATCATCATAAATACTCCTCAAATAAATAAACATCAGTCGACTTTATAATGCAGATATATTTATCCTCTCTCTCCCCTCAACACCCACCCATCCCCTTCCGTGATCTTCACGGGTACCAGGTCTCAGGCTTTTATAGGTACAAAACCCCCCTGGCTGTCGCCATCCCCCCGTATCAGGGGGGCATTTTTCGGTATGAATACTTCCTTATAGTTCCTCGTCCTCCCGACCCATGTATCATCCTTGCCTTCTCATGAGATGAGAATCTTCTCTTCTCTTCCGACCATGAGGAGATTACGAGACTTCGCTGTCTCCCTGAGGATATCATTCAGGATCGTCCATCGTCTCGCCTTCTCACTCGCAGGTATATCATCTTCGAATCTGTTGGTCGCTGTAGTCCCGGTACGAGCCGAGTACCGAGCGATGAATGCGTAGTCGAACTGACACTCACGCATCGCCGTCGCCGTCATCTGGAACTCCTCCTCCGTCTCTCCTGGGAATCCGACGATGATATCGGTCGAGATAGAGAAAAGCGGATCACGAGACCGGAGATAGTCTACCTGCGACTTGAAGTCTCTATAGGTATGCTTGCGATTCATACGCTTTAGCATATCGTCACTTCCCGACTGGAGAGCGAAGTGGAGATAGTGACACAGAGCTCTTAGGTCGAAGTGAGCATCGAGGATATCGCGAGTCATATCATGCGGATTCGAGCTCGTGAAGCGTATACGATCGAGTGAATCTATGGAATTTATTTTCTCGAGGAGCTCTCGGAAAGGGGTTTTCACATCGGGGCTTTCCCATGTGAGTGACTCACTATTCCAGAGTTTTTTCTTTGTCTCCTTTCCATAGCTGTTCACATTTTGCCCGAGGAGTGTCACTTCTTTTGTGCCATTTTTTACGACTTCCTCTATTTCTCTCACTATCTCATCCTGGGACCTGGATATCTCACGACCGCGAGTGTGCGGCACGATGCAAAATGTACAATAGTTATCACATCCCGTCTGGATGATCACATTCGCACTTGCGGGATTTTCTTGGAGTTGGCGGACGGCGAGATATTCGTTGAACTTGGCATCATTGCCGATATCTTCACCCGATATGAGTGAGAGTATTTTTGTCAAAAATGAAACCTCCTCAATACGGAATACGAAGTCGATCGACTGAGAGCGGAGAAAGAGCTCATCATCATAGTTCTCGAGTGCATCAGTTGAGTCGAGCAGAGCAATTTTTTCTGCATTTTTACGCTTGTATTCGGCATTCATATTTCACTCTGCATCTCTCAAATATCGCTTCGCGAGTCCAGACTTTCGTACCATACAACCAGTGATACCATAGAGCACCTTTTTCTCTTCTATTTGTGCATCTGTCTTCTGAGTGCGATGATACCTCTCTATCTCATGGATAAATCCAAATACCCGATCTTCTCACTTCTGTCTCACGCTACAGGTATTACTGATAACGATATCTGCCTGAACAGGATCGAGTACTTTGCGGAGTCCTGCAGAGCGGAGGATCATATCGATCTTTTCGCTGTCGGCATAGTTCATCTGGCATCCAAATGTTTTGATGTGGTAGGTTTTGAGCATAAAAAAGTTTTGCACCGAGGTGTATCCCAGAGTGTAGCGAGAAAGCTCCTTTTTGCAAATGATGCCCTGCATACAGTATGTGAACAAAGCGTGAAGAAAACTCACACAAGCGAATTGAAAAATAAACCCAGAGTCTTATAATATGTACATCGAATCAGACAAACAAATATAGATATAGGCTCCAGCAAGCCAACAGTTCGGAGTACAGATTGTATACATACACTAACCACATACAATATATGGTATCAGGAGAACAGTTCGTAGCAATAGATATCGGTAGCAACCGTATCAAAGTCGTCATCTGAGAATGGAATGAACGCAAAGAACTCCGTATCCTCGGAGTAGGAGTCTCTGACTCTCAGGGTATCCGCAAGGGTAATATCCTCGATATGGAGGCATTCAAGATGAATCTCGACTCAGCACTTGGTGAAGCTGAGAAGATGACTGGAGAACAATTCTCTCATGTTTGTCTCGGACTCTCAGGTATTCATATAGATATAGCCGGTCGTGGAGCCATCGTACCTGTAGCAGGAATTGAGGTCACAGAGGAGGATGTCAATCGAGCACTCGATATGTGTCAGAATGGTCTCGATACGATGAATCGTACCGTTCTCAAAGTTGTACCAGAGAGTTTTGGACTTGATCTCGAATCAGGAATCAAAAACCCAGTCGGAATGAGTGGTAAAAAACTCGAAGTGAGATCACATATTGTCTCTATCGGATCCAATGTACTAGCCAATATCAAAAAATGAGTCCTCGATGTCGGTGTGGAGATCATGGATATATATCCAAATATACTTGCCGTCGGTGAGTCCACTCTCACCAAGCGACAAAAAGAACTCGGAGTCGTCGTCGTCGATATGGGATCGAGCTCTACCAATGTAGCCGTATATGAGGAAGGAGCTCTCATATATGCTGGAGTCCTCCCTATCGGTGGTGAGCATGTCACATCAGATCTCGCTCTCGGACTGCGTATATCTATCGACACTGCCGAGCAACTCAAACTCAACTATGGAGATCTCACAATCCGTGAGGGCAAATCTATCGATGAGGAGATCGATCTATCAAAGATATCGAACTCAGAATCTATGAGTATATCTCGCAAGTTCATGAATGAGATAATCCAGGCTCGATATGAAGAGATATTCCATCATATAGTGATGGAACTCAAGAAAGTGGGACGTGATGGTATGCTCCCAGAGGGGATCGTCATCACTGGTGGAGGTGCGAAGATGCGATGACTCGTAGATCTCGCTCGCACCTATATGCGTCTTCCAGCGAGTATCGGAGTCCCTGATATGGTCGAGTGAGTGAGTGGTACGTCTATATCAGATCCGATCTATTCGAGTGTAGTAGGCAATCTCCTCCTCATACAAAAATATGGTACTGCGAAGAGACCATTCAAGGTCAACTTCTCCCTCGGGAATGTATTCGGTTCTCTGAAGAACATCTTCAAAAAGATGATTCCATAAAGTTCTCAGTATCATTTTTTCTCAAATTCCAAATCCCTCAGTTCTATATCCTAATATCTCCCCTATGACTGTCCCTAACGCTGCCGAAGATCGCCTCAAAAAACTCCTGCGTACCAATGTTACTCCTCAGACTGCTGTAGCTCAGCCATCGCATGTCGAGGTGAATGTCGGATATATCTCTCCGATAGCCAATATCAAGGTAGTCGGTATCGGTGGTGGTGGTAACAATGCCGTCAACCGTATGATCGACTCAGGAATCGAGGGTATCGAATTCATCGCGATCAATACTGATGCTCAGGCACTCTTCACATCAAAGGCTCAGACTCGTATCAATATCGGCCGAGCAACAACTCGTGGACTTGGTGCCGGAGCCAATCCTGAGATAGGGAAAAAAGCTGCCGAAGAATCAAGCGAAGAAATCAAGCAAGCACTCTCTGGCGCTGATATGGTATTTATCACTTGTGGACTCGGAGGTGGTACTGGTACTGGTGCTGCTCCAGTCGTTGCTGAGATCGCTCGCGGACTCGGTGCACTCGTAGTCGGTGTAGTGACCAAGCCATTTGCATTCGAGGGACAACGTCGCACCGGTCAAGCGTTCGATGGATTCGAGAATCTCAAGTCAAAAGTCGATACACTCATCACTATCCCAAATGATAAGATCCTCTCTATCATCGATAAAAAGACTCCTCTTCTCGAAGCATTCCATATTGCTGATGAAATACTCAAGCAAGGTGTACAAGGTGTATCAGAACTCATCACCCATCCAGGACTCATAAATGTAGACTTCGCAGATGTCCGATCTGTGATGGCAGATGCAGGATCAGCTCTCATGGGAGTCGGATATGGAAGTGGTGAGAGTAGAGCGATCGATGCAGCTCGTGCCGCTATCGAGTCTCCTCTTCTCGAGCTCTCGATCAATGGAGCCAAGTGACTCCTCCTCTCGATCACGGGTGGATCTGATCTCTCGATGTTCGAGGTTGATGAGGCATCTCGCCTCATCAAGGAGCTCTGTGATCCAGATGCGAATATCATATTCGGTACCTCTATTGATGAGAGATATACGGGCGAGATCAAGATCACGGTGATTGCTACAGGATTCAACGAAGAGACCAATGCTCAGATAGCATCGATGAGTCGTGGAGGGTTCGGACAAAGTCGAGTATTCGGATCTGCACCGACACCTCAACCAACTATGCGACCGATGACGCAGTGAGCATTTGGTGGACAGACTACTACTGCTCCAGAGCCACAGAACGACTACGATGTTCCGGCATTTCTGAGAAACAAGATGGGGAAATAATAATTATTGTAAGAAAAAATCTCTCTGAAGTGTTCAGAGAGATTTTTTTTAAAAATAAGAGATACATATTGTATTCTCTATCTTTTTTCATACCATAGAGTCTATTATTACCATATATACTATATGATCTTTGTTGCACTCGATCTCGAGACCACAGGACTCTCCCCCGAGACCGATACCATCATCGAGATAGCGGCCATCAGATTCGAGATCGAGAGATCTGGAGATATATATACTATGGTCCATGCTGTGGAACATAGTCAGCTGATACATCCAGGACGATCGCTCACACAAGAGATATCGATGATCACAGGGATCACCTCTGCAATGCTGGATGGCAAGCCGAGTTGGGAGAGTGTACAAGATAAGGTGAGAGAGTTCATCGGAGATGCAGTGATAGTAGGGCACAATGTACTATTTGATATTGCGATGTTTGCATCACATGGTATCGATCTCGCGTCCAATAGAGTCATCGATACTTTTGAGCTTTCAGAAATATTTTCTCGTGATGTAGAGAGTCTGAATCTGGGGTTTCTTGCGGGTAGATATGGACTCATAGACCCGAGCGAAGAGGAGCATAGGGCACTGACAGACACCAGAGTATCGATACGACTCCTCCTGAGATATCTCAACAAAGTGAGCCAGATACAGTGAGTACAGAGGCAGATCTGGGATACTCTCGCCGATCGTGATGAGAGTCATACACTCACTACCCTATTATATATTTGCCACGAACAAAGAGGTACAAATAGTGATATGAGCAACTTATTTTCTGATATATCAGTATCGGATGATGCGCTGAGTATTCCCACCGAGTGATCAATAATCCAACCCTATTCTCAACAGGTTACTCTCATAGAGACTCATGGCAATCCAAGTGAGGAGATAAAGATAATTCATGATGCATTTCGTACACATTCTCATGTTGCCCTTGTCACTCCAGGATACAAGGTAGCGAGTTGGATGTCTGGCCTGCTGACTGAGCACCATATCGAGAATATGATAGCGATCACACCCGAAAAGTGGTGTAGTGTGAACTATATGAGAGAACTCATGTTGAGTGATCGCGTCATGTGACGCAAGGAAGTCATCCTCACGCTCAAGATAGCATATTGGCTGACCGAAACAAGTACAGGACTCCTCGATGAGATGAAGTTCTATGGAGAAGAACGCAATATGCTCGATATATACCGGTGTCGAGCTCACGAGTCACATATCTGGAGATCGATATATGAGACAAAAATCCAAACTATTCCAGTACTCATAGTAGATGCGTACCATTTCGAGTATCAGATACATGGTAGACATACCATCATCAAAGATATCCCACTCCTCGAAGATATTGTGAGACGTAGAACAAGCAAAGAGATATCATTCGATCGGCTCTACTCTGCTCTATCATCTCTACCGAGTGGGGAGTCCATCATACATGTATCAGATATGATCTCTATAATCCGTGATATATATGAGTCGAGTGTTGAGCGTCCGACTGGACCTCTTGCCTCACCTCCTGGAGGACATGGAGAGACATATTTCATAACACAGTCCATGCTCTGGAATCGTGGACACAAGTGGCTCATCCATGCATCGCGGACACTCGAGAAGAGATGGCAACAATGGAAAGGTGAGAATCAAATGCAACATCCACGCAATATAGCCATCAATATAGAATATATTGATTACTCGATAGATATATTTCTGAGATACCATACTATTTGAGATACCAATACAAATATAACTCTCTCTATACACGAAGAGCGAACTCGCCTGACTTATATCCATCGGAGTGTTGAAAAAATCGTAGGACCTCTCCTCAATGGAGCCACGGCCTATGGTACGAATATATCCAAGCGAGAAACTTTTTCATTTTTAATGAGAGAATATGGACTATATAGTGTAGATCTCTCTGTGGCAAATATCCAACACTCGACTTCTAGACTCACACATATCACATACCATCCTGGAAAAATTCATGCTGGCACAGTGATCCTCACAACGAGTCTCAAACATGCACGAGACCTCGGATCCGAGCTGAGAAAAATCCATGGGAAACATACCAATGTTCTCATACAATGACTTTCATGAGGCAAAGGAAAAATGCTCTCTACATTCTCGAAGAATATCAATCAAGCCATCCTGATCGGCATCATTGATACGTGGCGAGATGAATACGCTCTCTGGAAAATCGCGGAACATATCATCATAGCAAAACTCCCTTTCGATCCTCCTACAGATCCATACTTCCTCGCGAGGACTGTCGGTATGTCGAACAATTTTTATGAATATAGTGAACCAATTGTAGCTATACGGCTCTCGACTCTCATCGATCGAATAGTCTCAAGTGGGTATACTGGTGATATATCATCAACAGATCCGAGACTCTCAGGTACTGAGTGGGGAAAGAGAATAGGATGAGAGTTATTATAAAAACAAGGAATATGAGTTTCGCAAGTGATTTTATATCATAGCATTTGCGAAAAGTGAGTGAATCTGTTATCCTCATACTATCATAAGTATATTCTCTATGGCAGATACTCCTTCTCAGGTACAGGAATCTAGTTTTCTCACTGGTACACCAACAGCACTCCCATCAGATGCAAAATGAAAAACAGAAGAAACTCTCTACAACGACTTTTTTCAAGAGAATAGCACTGGTGAAATGAGCCTTGGCGGAACAAAAGAACGCTCTTCACTCGAAATTCTCGTGAGTATATTGCAATACATCACCATATTTGTGGTAGTTATTGGTATACTATTTGGTCTCCATGTCTATATTAGATCAAGTAGTGGAGGATTTTTGGAAAATTATCCATTCCTCTGTCCATATCTCCATTACGATATAAATGCACCAAGCGATGAGAAAGCATGTAAAAATGTTATAACTATAGGTAATGAGTATACTGAGAGACAAGCCATTCTCGAAGAGAATATCATATCATGACTTACTGAATATATTCCAATAAAAGTATCTGCCAGTATTCTCGATGCTTCTCCTGAGAAAAAATTTATTATTGATACCTATGATACAAAGCCACATGTCAATGAAGTATTAGAGGCTTTTGGTAAAGTAAAACTCGCATCCCAATCAGTAACTGGTAATATAGAATGTACGGGACTCACGGTAACAAATGGTAATAGTCTCGCAACACAGTGTACGATATATGGATGAGCTATTGGCGACGCTGATAGCAATGGGCAGATTGGATCTGCTCGTATTCAGGCTATGCGTTTCATAGAGAATCTCGCAGATACAAGCAAGAGTTCGCTCATACTCGAGAATCAGCCAACATCACTTGGTATAGAAAAAATCAAAAATGATGCTGTAGTAGGATTCTCCACAAGAACAACTCTCCCAATACAAGTACGCTACGTACCTCTGATACAAAAAATTTAATCTCATACTATGGCTCTCAAAAATCAACGCGAACAGCTCATGCATACCATGATGGGGCAAATCACTATAATAGCTATGGTAGCTATTATAACCTGGATCTATGTGATTCCAGAATATACGATACTCGCAAAGTCTATAACTGATACAAATACTGCTATAGATAAGTTCAATATAACTGCAAAAGATGGTATCGCATATCCTGAACTCTCTGCGATGTTGCAGGCAAGCAAGTGAAAAGAAGAACTTCTTGCGATCATCCAGTCTGCTCCAAAAGAAACTCAAGATGTCATAGTCAAAGTTGGATCAGAGCCATATATGACTTGGCTCGATTGAGCTATCTGAGCAAGTTCTACAGACAAAAAAAAGCTCGCTATCAAAAAAGCGAGGCTCAATAGCATACTGCCTACTCTCAATCCAATCAGTAATAACCTTGCCGAGGAAACAGTGAGCATGCGTCGTTATATATCATTCGTTGAAGAAAACATACTCAAGCAATTTGGCATAGAATCAACTGTAGCACTCGGAATACAGAATATAAAATATGGCAAAAGAGGAAGTCCAATGCCTGAAGTTCTTGGATCATTTGATACAGAAATTGGATTTGTGTCAACAAATATAGGTATATCAAAGATGATAGAATATGTCAATACTCTTGGTCACTATGAGATACTCCTCGATACAGGGGCTACATCAACAGGATCTACTGGTATCATGTCGAATCCTCTTGCTATGATAGATTCTCTCTCTCTCCAAACAACTCTCGATCTCAACAAACCAAATGAAGAAAATACTGGTCGTATGGTGATCAGGTTCTATATACGAGGATCATCTATAAATGATATAGCCTACCTCTCTGAAACTATTAAGTCTCGAAAAGAATCACTCAAGAAAAAGATCGATGCAGCTATACTCAAATGTAGTAGTGACCTCACATGTTCTGGTAAAAAAAATCTCGATATTCTGAGTAGAAAGTATAATGAATTCATAAGAGCTACTTCACAAAATGTTAATAGAGCAGGAACAGAAATGATCTATATGCTCTCATCACAGCTCAATTCCATAATCTCTCTAGAAAAAGAGATGGAAAACTTAACAAAATAAATATGCCAAATATAGTAGATACACTCAAAGAAGCGATATACAAGGGAGAGAATATCTCACAAATCTGTGATCTCATTATCATGGGGGCGGTTGAATCAGGAAGTTCAGATATACATATAGAGCCACTGACAAATATTGTACGTCTCAGGTATCGTCTCGATGGTATGCTCAATGAGATTTTGGAATACCAGACATTTCTCCATCAGCAAGTAGTGGCGAGATTCAAAATCATGTCAAACCTAAAGATAGATGAAGCTCGTATTCCGCAAGATGGTCGTCTCTCAACTATTATTGATAATAAGTCACTTGATCTCCGTGTCTCGACTCTCCCAACTGTCCACGGTGAAAAGATAGTTATGCGTATCGTGGATAAAAGTAAGAAAATACCAGATATATTCGGACTCGGTATTGAATGACATAATAAAGTACTCCTAGAAAAAGCGATCGCCCTGCCAAACGGTATAATACTAACTTCGGGTCCGACTGGTTCTGGTAAGTCGACAACTCTCTATTCATGCCTGTCAAAGCTGAACTCTCCAGATGTCAACATCATGACTCTTGAGGACCCTGTGGAAATGCAAATCGATGGACTCAATCAATCGCAAGTTTTTCCAGATATTGGATATACATTTGCATACGGGCTCCGCACTGCCCTGCGTCAAGATCCAGACATCATCATGGTGGGAGAAATACGAGACCATGAAACCATCAATATAGCCATCGAAGCAGCTCTCACTGGACATCTCGTGGTCTCGACAATCCATACCAACTCTGCAGCAGAGACAATCACTCGTATTCTCAATATGGGTATCCCTCCATTCCTCTTGCCCGCATCAGTGAATGCCATCATTGCTCAGCGACTCATACGTCGACTCTGTCCTCACTGCAAAAAACCTGTCCTCATGCAAAATCTCGAGCCAAAAATGAAAGCCCATGTAGAAAAAGCGATCAAGCGTACTGCCAAAGAAGAACTCATATCTCGTATCCCCGCTCCGATTCTCCAGGCTCCAACATTCTATGAACCTGTAGGTTGTGCTGAGTGCAAAAACATAGGATACAAATGAAGAGTTGGTATATATGAGATCCTAGAGATCACCAATAATGTCAAAAAAATGATTATCGATGGTGCTAGTGCAACCATGATAAACGAAACGGCCATAATTGATGGTATGATCTCCCTCGAACAAGATGGTATCATCAAGGCTCTCAATGGTACTACCTCACTCGCAGAAGTATATGCAGCAGCAAAAGAAAATGCATAACTAACCAATCCGAAATATGCCAGCATCAATCCAGAATCAAGACATCGTTATCCTCGATATAGAGGATGGACAAAAAGAAATAGAGATAGAATCAACGCTTTCCTATATCAAAAATTTTTTCTTTAAGCAAGGATCTATTACTCTCAGGCAAAAAGTAGTATTTTTTCGAATTCTTGCAACAATGGTGAACGCAAGTCTCACTATATTAAAAAGTCTCTCGGCACTCAAAAAACAAGAGAAAGATCCAAAAATGATAAAGTTTTATGACTTTATGATTACTCGTATCCAAAGTGGTACTACTATGCATGAAGCACTTGATGCATACTATGGATGTTTTTCGAATGCTGAGGTCTCGATTATAGAAGCAGGCGAGAGAACTGGAAAACTCAATACAGCTCTCCTCCAGATCGCAGAACAAACAGAAAAAATAGACTCTATTACTCGAAAAATCAAAGGAGCCATGACCTATCCTATGATCATGATCGTCGGTATGGTAGGATGTGTGGCAATATTGATGGTAAAAGTCATTCCAACACTCACGAGTTTTTTTTGAGATCCCAAAAATCTTCCTGATGCAACGCGACTTATTATTATGGTGAGTGATTTTTTTATTCACTACTATTTCTTGATGATTGTTGCTGTCGTTGGTAGTGTCATTAGTTTGAACGTATGGAAAAAAACAAAGAGTGGAATGTATAAATTCGATGGTATTCTACTCAAAATGCCAATATATGGACCTCTCGTCAAAAAAGTGATCCTCTCTCGATTTGCTCGGGTTTTCTCGAATCTGCTCGCAAGTGGTGTGGCAGTAGTCGAGGCAATCCGTATCGTATCAAGTGCCGTAGGAAACGAGGTATACCGCCAACGACTCCTTCTCCTGCGTCAGGATGTCAAAAATGGGCAAAAAATCGCTGAATCACTCGAAGATGATCCGCTCTTTCCAGATCTCCTCATTTCTATGATTCGTGTTGGTGAAGAAACAGCTCAAATTGGCACAACAGTAATCAAAATTGCAGATTTCTATGATGAAGAAGTTGATATTGCAATTGCTGGTATACAGAAGTTGATTGAACCAGTCATTCTGGTAGTTATGGCGGTTGTGATAGGATTCCTTGCAATTGGTATATTCCAGCCGATTATGAACCTCGCAGGAACTCTCGGAGGATAATCTGACTATAGCAAAATCCACTTCTCCCTAAGAAGTGGATTTTTTCTTGCTTTTTGAGATTTTTCGCTATACTACACGAGCTTTATCTCTATTATTTTTCTATTTATGTTCTCTCTCGAAGCAAAGATCCGTACAGAAGTAGCGAAGATCGCCCGTGTAGACGGTGTCATCCCAGCGGTTGTATACGGCAAGGATACCCCTTCGACTATGTTGACTGTGGGTGTATCAGAATTCATCAAGGTATACCGCGAATCTGGTAAAAACCATGTTATCACTCTCAATGTAGGTAAAGATAAGTACAATGTACTCATCCAAGAGGCTCAACGTCATCCTGTAACTGGTGCATTTCGCCATCTCGACTTTCTCGTCGTAGATATGAAGGCTCCAGTGCATGTCCAAATAGCGATCAAACTCACGGGTACATCTCCAGCACTCCTCGAAGGTGGTCAGATGCACCAATCTATGGAAACCCTCGATGTGAAATGTCTTCCAGTTGATATCGTAGATGCCTTCGAGCTTGATACAACATCACTCGCAATGGGGCATTCACTCCATGTCAGTGATATTGTAATCAATACGAAGAAATTCACTGTTCTATCACATGCCGAAGAAGCAGTCGTCTCTATCCATGCTCCAAAAAAAGCTAAGGAGGAAGATGAAACGGTAGCTGTCAGTGCTGTTGCTGTAGCAACTGCGAAACCAGTTTCTGAATAATCTCTGTAAAAGAAAAAAGACTCCTCCAGATATCTGGAGGAGTCTTTTTTCTTGCTTTTTATAAGAAATCCATACTATTCTCATATCTATTTTCATTCTAGAAAAATATCCTAAATTCTCATCTATGATAATCAAACTCGTCGGGTCAGGAGCTGAACTCACATCACTCGAAACCCTTGTCAAACAGGCTCTCACAGAACTTGCTCTCGATGATGCAGTCAAAATCGAAACTACTGATGATGCAGCATACAAGCTCGAACTCGGTATCACGGGTAATCCAGCACTCGCTATCGAGGAAGAATCGATAGACTTCCGTGATATGATATTCCAGGGTGAGGTACCAGCATATGATGAGATCAAGAGCATGTTTATATCCATACTCTGAGATGAGGAAGATCATGGGTCAGGCGGGTCTTGTGGAACAGGTGGATGTGGAACCTGTGATACCGGATGTGGTAGTGATGAGACACCTCATGATCATGGAAGCAAAGATGAATGAGAGTCTTGTGGAACAGGTTGTGGTTGTCACTAATAGTATATCTTCGTCAAGGTTATATTGTTGCACAAATTAGATAAAAATGCTATCCTAATTGGGTAGTATTTTTTATCTATCGAAATATGGCACTCGCAGCTGCTCCATCAGGAATATATGAATCCCAAGAAACCATACAACTATCAACTGATGCTCAATCAAGAGTTGATGCAGTTGCTAAAAATGCTATTATGGTGCTCGACACGAATAGTGATGATCAATCGGTAGTTAGAGATTTATTTGGTGAAATGATAGCAAAAAATCTCCGTGATCCTGAGAATATAGCAAAAATCCAAAATGGACTCTACGAGGCTCGTGATACGAGACTTGCTCAAGCAACACCGAATGAAAAACTACCTATTCTTGAATCATTCTCTACATTCATGGCTCAATTCACACAGTGAATAGCTCAAATGAATAGAGACATAAGTCTCAGTAATCAAGCAAAGACCCTCAAAAATGGATCTGATATCAAGATAGCTCAAGTACAAGCAACATATGCTCAAATACTTGCAAATAATCATCCAAATCAAACCGCCTAGTTGGTGGTTTTTTTACTGCCCGATCAGTATCTGGAATTGTGAGAAAGTTAATATCTGTACACCACATTCTTCGGCTTTTGATTTTTTTGATCCAGCATTATCTCCTGCGATCAGATAATCCAATTTTTCTGATACAGATGTCCGCACTTCCCCTCCATACTGCTCTATCATAGAGTGTATATCATCACGCGTGAGTATATCGAACGATCCTGTTACACAGAACGACTTCCCTGTCATTTCTGACACGCTTTTTGTAATATCTTGGATTATTTCATATTGAATATCGAGTTCACCTAGAAGTCATTCTACTATGGCGTTATTTTCTTGCATAAACAATACAAATGCTCGAGCTGTTTCTGGTCAGATATCTTTTGCTTCCAGGAGTTCTTCTTCGGTAATGTGAAAAAGTGTTTCAAGAGGGGTACTATTTTTTTGATGCATTAGTGTAGCATGGATTTTTGCCAGTTGCTTCGCTGTTTTCTTTCCCACATTCGCTATCCCCAGTCCAACAAGCATACGATCAAGAGTGGTATGTCGAGATTTTTCGAGTGCATCGAGGAGATTTTGTACTGATTTCTCCCTATATCATTCGATTGTCAGTATCTGATCTCGATACTGACCGAGTTGGAATACTGATGCAAAATCCGTGATCCATCACGCCTCGAGAAAATCCTCAATTTGCCGAGGACCGAGTCCATCGATATTCATAGCTTGGCGTCCAACGAACATCTCGAGTTGTCCCTGTATTTTGGCTGGACAGTGACTATTGGGACAAAAAATAGCAATCTTGCCCTCGTCTTGTTCGAGCAAAGTTGAACATATCGGACAGACTATGGGTATCTCAACTCCTTGTTCACTGCCATCTCGCACCTCCACTATCACCGATACAATCTCTGGGATCACCTCTCAGGCTCGCATAATGAACACACTATCTCAGATCTTGACTCATTTGCGAGTGAGCTCATCATAGTTATGGAGTGTCGATCGTCTCACGATAACTCCACCAACATCGACTGGCTCGAGATTGGCTACTGGTGTCACCGTTCCTGTTCTTCATACCGAATGTTCTATAGATATCACTCGTGTACGGACTTGCTTGGCAGGGAATTTGTACGCGATAGCATATCGTGGATGATGCTCTGTTCGACCGAGCTCATCCCAGAGAGTCATATTATCCAATTTTAAAACTATACCATCGATATCGAAGTCAAAGTATTCTTTCCGATTTTTTGTTTCTCCGTCGAGAATACTTCAAAGTTCATCAATTCAGATGACATGCTTAAATGGGAAATCTTCACGCTCAAATCCCCATGAATTCAGTGCATCCATCATACTTGAGTACTTTCAATCAAAAAATGGAATTATCTGAGAACGAAAACCTTGTTCGATAGATGGAACAGAGTAAGCAAAAAACTGGAGTTTTCGTGACCGTGTAATAAGTGGATCGAGCTGACGAAGTGATCCAGATGCAGCATTACGAGGATTTGCAAAGAGTTTTTCTCACTGTTCAAGTCTTTCTCTATTCACTCGATCGAACTCTGTACGAGAAAGCATAACTTCACCACGGATAACTATAATATCTGATCATTTAAACGCCTCAACTTCTTTTGGAATATTTGATATCTCGAAAGCTGTCATCGTGACATCTTCTCACTCCACGCCATTTCCACGAGTTACTGCTTGTTCGAACTTCCCATATTTATAGATAAGAGAAAGTCCAAGTCCATCATATTTTGGCTGGATGTAGTAAGGGAATTGTTCAGGTGCAATATCTTTCAGGATATTTCTCATCCGCTGTTCAAAATCTCTCACTTCATCGGTATTATATGTATTATCCAATGAAATCATCGGATATGTATGAGCTACTTTCTGGAATTGATCACTTGCGAGGATAGCCAACCTAGCTGTAGGAGAGTCAGCATCGAGCATATCATACTCAGATTCTGCACGAGCCAGAGCATGGAATAGTTGGTCGTACTCAGTATCACTGATGATTGGTGATTCTGTTATATGATAGAGTGTATTATGCTCACGGATGACTTCACGCAAGATAGCGATATCATCTTTTTTGATACCCGCTATACGAGTAAGATAATCTCTAGAAAGTGAGAGGAGTTCGGATGGATTCATACGGAGAGTATAGGGAGATTTTTATAGAAATCAAAATTGCTTTTTACTCTCTTTTCACTATAATTCCCCAGTTATTTGGACGAGTTTTTTGTTTCAAATGTATATATACCCACCGTAGGTACATAATTTATTATTTCTAATTCCATATTATTATGCAATCTGTTGTCACTCGCAAAAATAGCTACACCCTCTCAATAAACATAAAGGAATCAGGAGTCGAGCTCGAAAAAGCTCGCAAACACATCATCGAAGATATCAGAATCAATGGTAAGGTAAAAGGATTTAAGCAAGGATCGAGTATCCCTGAGGCGGTCATAGTCCGCGAATATGGTGAAGAGATCATCCGCGAGCGAGCACTCGACCGTGTGATGAACCATATCTATCCAAAGATACTAAAAAAAGAAAACATCACTCCCGTCGCTGCTGGCAATATCACAGAGGTCAAGAGTACTGATCCTATCGAGCTCACTCTCGAAGTCGAGGTGTTCCCTGAGATCGAGGTAGACGAGAAAAAACTCGATAAAATCAGGGTTAAACGTACTCCAGTATCAATAAACGAAAAGGATATCGATGCAGAAATCACAGCAATCAAGGCGAGATTCACACATTTTCATGAGGCTGGATCTCACTCAGAAGATGGAGCAGATACCTCCCACGCGAATATCGAGTCAGGTGATCGTGTCACCGTAACAGCTCAGGGTTATGAGTCAAAATGAGGTGCAGCAATCACAGAAACCTATGTTCCGAGCTATCCACTCGTCATCGGATCAGCGTCATTCATCCCAGGATTTGAGGAGGAGCTCATCGGATCCAAGGTGGGAGATGAGACAGGATTTGAGATTACATTCCCTTCAACCTACCACAGTGAAGAATTCCAGTCTCGCAAGGTGTACTTTATAGCCAATATCGAAAAGGTAGAGAAACCACACACTCCAGAGTTTACTCCAGAGTTTATCAAGGATCTCCGTGGAATCGAGACAGATATGGCAGGATTTCGTGAAATCATCAAAACAGAAATCACGAATAAAAAAGAAGCAGAAACTCGCAATATCGATGAAAATACGCTCATGGAAGAGATGCTCTCTGTAGCAATATTCGAGGTTGGACCTACTCTCCTCTCCCAAGAGATCGATCAGATCTACCGTGAACATGCATCGAACCTCGAACAACAGGGTCTCGATATAAAAGGATATCTCGAGCATGTCCGCAAATCTGAGACAGAATACAAAGAAACAGTCGTAGCACCAGAGGCACTCCGACGAGTCAAAGCTGAACTCCTCCTGAGAAAAATCAAAGACATCAAAGGTACAGATGCAACTGAAGAGGAAGTAAAAAATGAAATTGACAAAGTAATTGCTCAATATAGTAGTCCAGAAGTAATGGAACGACTCAAAACAAAACTCGTTCCTGGTGATACCTACTATGAAGATATCAAAAATCGAGTCATCTATCGCAAGGTAGTTGATATGTTCTGGGCATAATTTTGGATAATCCCTTACTTGGATAGTAAGGGATTATTATTTATATAATATTGTCAATTGCTTCACCCGATTTTCACCTGATGAGATTTGAAAAGTATAGGTTTTTCTGTATAATCCAGCAACTTTTGGCGACCCTTATGAGATCTATAGATACTCTATATTCCTCAATTCTAAATTTTAAGTTCCATTCCCATGTTTTCTTTTATTACTGATATATTCGCAAGTAGCTCTGAGAAAAGGGTCAAATTATACCGCCGAGATCTCCAGAAAGTACTCTTGATTGAGGCAGAATATGCTACTACTATAACTACGGTAGAACAAATTCAAGCAAAAACGCATGAATTCCAATCACGATTTTCAGGTCTCGATATTTCAGATAGTACTGATCTACAAATCATCAAGCAAAAACTCGAAGAAACTAAGTATGAGGCATTTGCCCTCCATCGCAGAGCCTGTGAGATAATCTATGGTAGAGAATTTGATCTTGGCAATGGTCACAAGGTCACATGGAATATGATTCCCTACGATGTCCAGATCATCGGTGCAATGACACTCCATGATGGCAATATTTCTGAGATGCGAACCTGAGAAGGTAAAACCCTAGTAGCAACTATCGCTGCTTATCTCAATGCTCTCGTTGGCACCGGGGTACATATCGTCACAGTCAATGACTATCTCGCTCGTCGTGATGCGAGTGAGATGAGTATCATATACAATACTCTCGGTCTCTCAGTCGGGGTAGTATCTCATGGACAATCTCTCACGGAGAAACAATCTGCCTATGCCTTAGATGTAGTATATGCAACAAACAATGAGCTCTGATTCGACTACCTCAGAGACAATATGGCGTCGAGCGTCGAGCGTCGAGCAATGGGAATGAGATGGTTCGCTATTATCGATGAGGTAGACTCTATCCTGGTTGACGAAGCAAGAACACCACTTATTATCTCTGCTCCTGATGCTGAAGCAACCAATCAATATGCCAGATTTGCCGCTATGGCCCGATCTCTCGTGAGCGAGACACACTACAAAATCGATGAAAAGCAAAAAACAGCAACCCTAACAGAGGATGGTATAAGCAAAATCGAGGAGTATATTGGCGTTGATAACATTTATGTGAGTCAACACTTCAACGATCTCCACCATATCGAGAATGCGTTGAAAGCAAGTGCCGTATATAAAAAAGATGTTGACTACCTCATTCGTAATGATGAGGTAATGATTATCGATGAACATACTGGACGTGTTCTCTCGGGTCGTCGCTATTCTGATGGACTCCATCAGGCTATCGAGGCAAAAGAATGAGTCACGGTACAACAAGAATCTCGCACCCTTGCATCGATCACTTTTCAGAACTATTTCAGATTGTACAAAAAACTCTCAGGAATGACTGGAACTGCAAAGACAGAAGAAGAAGAATTCTATAAAATATATTCCCTTGAAGTCATACAGATACCTACGAATAAATCAATCAAACGAATCGATCGTGGAGATCTCCTATTTCGTAGTGAGAAAGGTAAATTCGACTATATAGTGAAACTCATCGAAGCTCTCCATGAAAAATGACAACCAATCCTCGTAGGTACTGTATCTGTTGCTAAGAGTGAATATCTTTCAGATCTCCTCACGGCTCAGGGTATCTCTCATAATGTATTGAATGCAAAACAAGACTCACGAGAAGCGGAGGTTATCGCGGCAGCAGGATCATATGGAGCTATCACAATAGCAACCAATATGGCAGGCCGTGGAACGGATATCAAAATCGATGATCGAGTACGGACACTCACTGGAGTAGTACAGTTAGATTGAGCAGCAGGATCACAAGAATATCCTCTCGGTGGATTATTTGTCATAGGCACAGAGAAACATGAAACTCGTCGTATTGATAACCAGCTCCGTGGGAGATCTGGTCGACAGGGGGATCCTGGACTTTCGCAGTTTATGATATCTCCTCAGGATGATATCATGCGTATTTTTGGTGGAAATAGACTCTTCTCTATTCTCTCGAGTTTTGAGTCACATCCTGAACATGACCCTCTGATAGAGAGCAAAGCTCTTATGAGAAATATAACCACCATACAGAAACAAGTAGAAGGTCGCAATTTTGACATTCGCAAACATATCCTCGAGTATGATGATGTACTCAATCAACATCGTCTCGCTATCTATGCTCGTCGCAATCGTATTCTCGAGTGAGCTGATATCCATAGTGAAGTAGTAGATATGATCGAGAGTGAATCAGAGCGTCTGGTATGACTCATAGATACGTCTAGTACACTATCAGTTATGGATCCTGATATACTTACAGAGATAGCAACAGAGGTTAATTCATTCAGTGAATCGAGCATTGCTCGAGTCGAGGATTATTCGACAGCAACTGATACTAATGATCTCATATCTACAACTCAGACTCTCTTGGCAGGTAAGATCGAGACGCTCCGAAACAGTGGAACAGAGGAACAATTCGCCGAGTTCGAGCGTCGTCTCACACTGGCAGGTATTGATGAACTTTGGATGCAACATATCGATCGTATGGCTCATCTACGTGAAGAAGTAGCCTTTGAGGGCTATGCACAAAAAAATCCACTCGTTGTGTACAAAGAACGTGCATATGATCACTTTATTGCAATGATCCATACGATAGAACATCGTGTTATCAAGGGGCTCATAACTGCCAAAGCTCAAGAATCCATCGATACTGTCAATCTCGAAGAGTCACTGCTTTCGAGCTACCTTGAAACTGCAGAAGCAACTCATGCAGCAAATACTGGCATCGCAGATGAAGGGCGAGTAGCAGTATCTATGGTACATAGAGATCACCATACAGCAAACAAATCTAGTAAGATAGATGATGTTTCACGAGATCCGAGCCTCCCAGTTGTGGGTCGCAACGATCCATGTCCATGCGGAAGTGGCAAAAAATATAAACAGTGTCACGGAAAATAGAGTCATCATCCTATACTAACTTATTACATCATGCCTCACACAGAAGCACCATTCATAGAAACAGATCTCAGGGAAATTAACTCTACATTTTCAGAATTCATCATTTTTCTCAGAGACTTTGTTTTGATACTCATGGTAGTATTTTTTATTCGAACTTTTATTATAACACCATTTCAGATCAATGGAGCATCAATGGAGGCAAGTTATCATGACAAAGAATTTATACTCGTAGACAAATTCTCATATCTTGATTTTTCTCAAGATATGAGTGATCCAGCAGATAATGCCATATGGACATATATAGCTTCGATGTGGCAAAAAATCCCAATCCATATTGGTGATCCAGTACGCTGAGATGTTGTCGTGATCAAGCCACATGTTGATAAGACTCGTGAACACTACATAAAACGAGTTATAGGAATGCCAGGAGATATTATCAGGTTTGAGAGTGGATCAGTGTCACTCCAGATTGCTGGCAGTACTGGATTTGTTACAATACATGAGCCATACCTATCAGCATCCAATAGTGGACATACCTATCTCCCCGATTATATTGAGGGGAACCAGTTTCTTATACCAGCAGATACATATTGGGTTATGTGAGATAATAGGCAGAACTCAGCAGATAGTAGACAATGTTTCCAAAATTGCTTCTGAGTTGGTACGAGTGCACACTTCATAAAGAGATCAAATGTCATCGGTCGTATACTCATTGATTTTGGATACTTCAATATATTCAGTGACGGATGACTTCTTAGTAGTGGGAAATTCGTATGGACACACGCTCCACGATTCCTCTCGCATCCACGTCAAGCAAAATATCCAGAACTCGATAAATAGTATGTTTTTTCTTATCAACAAACCAATTGGCTTCACGAGTTTTGATGTGATACGCAAGCTCAGAGGTATGACAGGTATAAGGAAAATGTGACACACGGGAACTCTCGATCCACTCGCCACAGGTGCACTATTGATTGCTACAGATAATAGTACGAAGCTGATATCGAGACTTGAAATGGAGTCAAAAACATATATTTTCACGGTTGATATCAGTATAACAAGTCCATCTCTGGATATGGAATGAAGTGTAGAGAATGTGAATATAGATAATATGAAACATCATTCTGATATAGAATTAAAAGAATTCCTGGAAAATCAGACCACCCAGCTCCCCCCAAAGTACTCAGCAATACATATAGAGGGGAAACGAGCCTATGATCTCATAAGAAAATGAAAAGAATTCGATATACCGCAAAGACCTATATCTGTTACTGATATAGAAATCATAGAACAAAACCATACTAAAATAACTATTAAACTCACGATATCAGCTGGAGGATATATCAGATCATTTGCTCCTATTATTGCAGAATTTTTTGGTGTTCCTGGTGGTGGATGTATCACCTATTTGCATAGAGAAAAAATCGGAAATATAGATCTCACGAGATCAATGGGATTTGAAGACTTGAATATAGACCATACTATTCCCTATGGCGAGCTCTTTCCGAATATTGCTATATATCCTGTAGATCCAATATACCAAAAGCCACTCATCGATGGTCTCATTCTCGATATAGGAACTCCAGCAGAACGTAGGTCCAATAGAGAGATACTGATATCGTGTGGAGATATCATCTCTCTCGGGAAGTGGACGATGTGAGGCATAGAGGTGATTCGTAACTACGTCTAGAGCAAAAAACTCACATAAAACTCGCAATCAATCCCTTGCTTTTTCGATATTTGTAGGTATCCTCCTTTCGTTATGTTTTTTATACGACTTCTCGTCATACTTATTTCTGTAGCGTTCACTATTTCCGTGAACTCATCTTTTGCTGCATCCGGTTCGTCATGATCATCATCTGGAGCTATAACTACAAAGATAAAAAATGTAGAAAAAGATGGGGAAGAGAATCTTGATAATGATGCTGAAGATAAAAAAGTAGAAGATAAAAAAACCGAAAAAAATGCTCAAAAGATAATACTTGAAGTCTATAAAATTCAAGGGAACAAGATATTAAAAGATATGGATGCGAGTATAGAAAAAGTGAATCCAGATCCAAAGGTACGAATAGAGATATATACAAGTATCCAAAAAACTCTTGAGTTCCGTAAACAAAAACTCGAAAAATCAGAACTCAGTGATGAAAGTAAAGATATTCTCACATGATACATAGGCTATATGATAGCTGCCATCGAAAAGAAGAAAAAAAATCTCGAGTAATATCGAGATTTTTTATAGTACTACTATTTTTCTTGCCTTTTATATGGAGTCAAGTATACTTTTAGTATAATTTATATTATATATGGCAAACGAACTCATCCTCTGGATCCAGAAGATCCTCATACTTATAGCTATACTGATAATCGGATATTTGCTGTATATGATGCAATCGCTCATAATAGTACTGATAATATCAGGATTCATCACCATCCTCATCACACCCCTCATAGAGCTCATGGAGCGACGGTGAATACATGCGAGTTTCACTATACTATGAGTATATCTCGCCATCATCATCATAGGATCTATCGTAGCTGGTACCATCATACCGATCATCATCAACTACGTGAGCGACACTGTGACAGCAGTCATCACTTGGACTCGGACAGCACAGTCGACCTATGCAATACAGGGAATACATGGATTTGGACTCAATCCATATATAGAACGTGCTATAGTATTTCTCTTTGCAGAGAAAAATATCGAAAAAACTCTCTCATTTATCAGAGACAATGCCGGTAATATTCAATCAGTGGTAACAGGGCAACTTTCATCTCTCACCAGTGGTGGCTTTTCTATTCTTTCGAGTGTTGGAGGTGTATTTTTCAATTGGATACTCATCGCAATTATGACATTCTCGATGGCACTCGAGCGAGAGCGTATCGGACAATTTATACTTGATATCATGCCAAATAGTATAGAGAGATATCTCTTAGCTCACTACAGAGATATACAACTCACGCTCAATGCATGGATACGAGCAATGCTCATTCTCTCATTGAGTATTTTTACAATTACCTATATCTCACTTACTATTGTTGAGCTGACATTCGGATTCGATACTGGACGTACATTCACGCTTGCACTCATCAGTGGGGTGATGGAATTCATTCCATATATTGGTCCAATATTGGCATTATTACCAGCATTTATCATCGGTATCGGTATATCATGGCAGGTAGCACTCGCGATCACGATACTATACCTCATCATACAGCAAATAGAGAATAATCTCCTTGTTCCCTATGTGATGAGTCGATCTCTCGATCTCTCTCCATTTCTCGTATTCATAGTGATGATAGCTGGAGCTACTCTCTGAGGGATACTCGGTATCATACTCGCAGTTCCAGTAGCTGCAATTGTGCGTGTTATGTATATTAGCTATAGCAAAAATAGACCCGAAACACCGAATATAAAAATGCGAGCTAAATCTCAAAAATAATAAAATCTTTTGACAAAATAAATAGAAGTCATACTATCAAAAATAGATATATCAATCTATGCAAGCAATTATCATTTCTACATTCTTCTATTTCTACTACTTTCAGTCAACACTGAAGGGTAGATTTGTATAGTCTGTTGAGCAGAATATATATACCTCTCCTCCAGTGTGAACTGGGGGAGTTTTTATTTTTATTAGTTTTAATATTATGTCATCAGGAAGTTTGAGAAATGAACCAGAATTATGAAATACTATCACCTGTGAAAAACAGATTGCAACTATAGCTCAGAGAGCTTTTTCTATAAAGAATTCTCGATTTATACAAATAAATGATATTCTCAATGCAAAAAATGGTGAAGAATGGGCAAACAATATTTTACTCGCCCTGATCTATAATTTGAGTTATGATGGTAGTACATATGGAAAATTCTGAACTCCTGATAATGATATACACAATATTGTTATTGCTTCATGACTAGGAAAGAATCTATGGGTGAAACTCCTATGAATAAAAATGAGAGTATTACTCATGGAACTGGATGAAATATCAGGTATTTCTGAAATCCAAAAAGATAGAATTCGTAGACTAGACATAGTATTTAAATGAATATTTCCAAATAAATCTTAATTATAATACATAATATGTTACTACTCTATGGTCCTCCTTGAATCTGAAAAAGTACAATATGAGCAGAATATGCCCGTATAACATGACAGATACATATCGATACAGATAGTGCCTTTATACAAAAATATGGAGATATATCCCAATTTATATGAAACTACTGAGAGAAAAAATTCAGGGAAAAGGAATGAGAAATTCTAGAAGAGAATATCCATAGATGAGATGGTATACTAACTCTCGGTTGATGATCCTTACTCCTCCCGAGTAATCAAGAGTTGGCTAATAAATCTGGAAATGTCATCACCCTAATGGCTGATATAGAAACCATTATTGATAGGATATCTAAAGATACTCAAACCCATCGTCCCCTTGCTCACAATGAAACAAATATAAGAAAGCTTATGTTAGAAAGATATACTCATTATACCTCTCAAAAAATTATATATATAGTATGAGAAAGTGAATCTCCTGAAAACATAGTCGATAAGATATGATTGCTCCAGATACGATAGTTATACCATCACCTGTGCCTCGATCTCCATGAGAATGCGTTCGATAACTTGTCTATCATTCCATACTATAGGTCCTGTCTGAGTTACTTGAACTGTCTCTGCTCACTTCCCTGCTACGATGAGTACATCACCTGGTTGGAGCATGATGAGAGCAGTACGAATAGCATCCTCACGAGCTGGAATAACCCAGAATCCATCTCATTCACGACGACTAATTCATTCACTTACATCACGAATTATTTGCAATGAGTCCTCTGTATATGTGTCATCATCTGTCAATATCAGTATATCTGAAAGATCGTCAACAACCTTACCCATCTTTGGTCGCTTATTACGATCCCGATCACCTGTAGCTCAGAATACAACGATGAGTCTCTTCGTTATAGAGAGTTGACGCAATGTAGTGAGCACACTCCGAAGTGATTCCTCTGTATGAGCATAATCAACATATATTTTTGCTCACTGAGTATTGGTAATCTCCTCGAGACGACCCGGAACACAAGCAAATTCTGAGATGAGAGATTGGATAGTGGGTATATCGATCTTTTGAGACATGAGGACAGCAACAGCACAAAGAATATTCGATATATTGAAATTGCCCGGCAATCGAGATGATAAATGGAATACATTGGATGGGATTCGGACATCGAACTCGGTCGTCATATCAGTAGAGATCACGTTCTCGGCTCGGATCTGAGCTGATGCCGAGAATCCTACAGTATAGAGATTATCCACTACGATATCACGTGTGAGAAATCTATCAGAGTATTCACTATCAATATTAACAACTCATACCTTTCGAATTCATTTTTTGATACCATTTTTATAGAGATTTCGGAATAACTGCATCTTCGTTTCTATATAGTTATCCATCGTCTTGTGGAGATCGAGATGATCTTGGGCAATATTGGTCAATACTGCAATATCATACCTGAGACCATGAACACGGTGATAGTAGAGAGCATGTGATGAGGTCTCGATAACAGCATATTGACAACCTGCTCTCTTAGCTCTTGAGAGAAAATCCCACATATAAAAAGGTGAGGGTGATGTCATCTTCGTATTATTCTCCTGTATCTCTCAATCGATCATCATGTTTACGGTCGAAAACATAGCAACATTTTTTCCAGCTTTTTGGAGGCCACGAGCAATCAGATTCGTGGTTGTTGTCTTTCACTTTGTTCCTGTGATACCTATAACAATCATATCACGAGCTGGATTGCCAGAGAGCCAAAAAGCAATCACTCCACGAACATAGTGGTATGTGATTCGAAGTGGTGAGTCGAGGGAGATAAGACTTCGGAGAAAAGGAAGCATAGTTCAAAGAACGGATAATAATATAGCTTGAATTTTATGAAAAAATGGTTATTATTCAACCTAAAATATTGTTTCTCTCTTGCCAATCAAACAATCACTATCCTACTAATCTAGTACCTATGCCAAAACTAAAAATCGAAACGGGAGATGATAATGAGATACTTCGTAGTATATCCGATACTATCAAACCAGCAGAACTCAAACAATATCGAGCACTTGCAGAGAGCATGATAAAGCATATCAAAAATCCAGACAATGGCGGTGTCGGACTTGCTGCTCCTCAGGTCGGTGTGAATAAACGACTTATCGTTGTATCACTGATGCGAACCTACGATGATGAGACATATCGGACTATTGCAATGGTCAATCCTGAGATCATAGAACATGCAGAGAATAGAGTCAAGTCAGAAGAAGGATGTCTATCAGTCCCAGGGGAGACTGGTGATGTAGAGAGATGGGAATGGGTGAAGGTATCATTCATAGACCCTGAAGGTCGCAAATATGCACTCCGCCTCGAGTCTCTTGCGGCCCGTATCGTTCAACATGAGATTGATCATCTCGATGGCATACTTTTCACAGATATAGCTGAGAACATCCAATTCATTACAGAAGCAGATTAGAGCTGAGACTCATACAAGTTACTACTTCCAGTACACTTTCTTAGACTCAGAATTCATTAAAGATATACTCTTGAGAAGCTCTATTTTTTATCAGATATGAGTTTTCTCGACATTTGCAAGGAGCATCCGCTTATCCCCTGCGTATCTCATATTTTCAAGAGCTCGTATAAGTTTCTCAAACATCTGAAATTGATTCACACTTTCAAAAATAAAAGCATTTCATTCAAATTTCATCGGATCAAATTCAGAAAATACTTTTGACTGGGAAGTTGGAATTACTGCTACAACTCGATTTTGAGCAAGTGTTGCAATAGGAATTGTATCGAAGAGAATATCTGTAATCCAAATATCGGCACCCACAAGAGCGAGAGCATCGATACTCGTTATGAGAGTAACTCAGATTGAGTCACATGCAGATTGCATAAATAAAGCAATTTCTCTATCCTGAATATAAGATAGGACGATAGAACGACTCTCTTTTGGTAATCAAAGCTGCCTTAGGAGATTTGCTCGCGATTCTTCCTTTTGATTTTTAGCATTATTAAGCATATTTATTTTTGTCTCAGAGGTATTACGGATACTCTATCATACTCTCAGACAAAAAGCGAAAAAACAATATTGACTATATTAAATATAATATTTTAAATACAAAAATAAATTGGATTTTTACAGATTTATGAATATAACTGGGTGCATGAACACTTTTTGGTCAGATCTCGCCTCCAAGGGACCCATCGCAGCTCTAGCTCCGATGGATGGCTACTGCGATAGTCCATACCGTCAGATTGTGAAAAAAGTAGCCCCAAATACAGTAGTATTTTCAGAATTTTATTCAGCTGATGGACTTGTGCATTCCAAAGAACTCCAGAGAAGAGCACTCACACATGATATGAGTGAATATCCACTCATAATCCAAATATTCGGCAAAGATCCTGCTATGTTCGCTGAAGCTGCCAAAATCATAGAATGATATGGTATCACAGGGATAGATATCAATATGGGATGTCCTGCCAAAAAAGTTGTTAAAAGTGGTCATGGATCATCTCTAATGATCAATCGTGATACGGCTTTCCAGATTGTCGAACAAATGAGCAAAGCTGTGAAGATACCAATATCCGTAAAAACTCGTCTTGGTTGGGAAAATTCTGACCTTTTAGTAGATTTCGTGAAGTGACTCGAGAATGCATGAGCCAGCCTCATATCTGTACATGGTCGTACCTATAAACAAGCATTCACAGGACGAGCAGATCTCAGTGGTATATACGATCTCAAACAAAATATCACTATCCCCGTGATCTGTAATGGTGATGTGATGAGCTATGAAGATGGGATAGCAAAAATGATAGATCCAACTGGACTCAAGAATCTCGACTGATTTATGATTGGTCGTGCAAGTTTTGGGAATCCTTGGTGTTTCATACCTGGTAACTACGAGCCTACACTCGATGAAATACTCACGATAATGAGAGAACATGGGGAGTTACTCTGGAATCTAAAATGACGACATGGGATGATGGAGGCTCGTAAGCATCTTGTGCAATATCTCCATGGATTCCCGGGAGTAAAAGAATATAGAACGAGTCTCGTACATGTCGAATCCAATGAAGATATATATACAGTTATAGATCGTATCAGACAAGATCACCCGACTCTTATATCACAAAAAATCTCTGGACAAAATCCAGAGAATCAAATGGCCACATGGGGAGATTGCGAGATCGACTAATCCTCAATAGCCTTGCGTATCTCAACAATACCAGAGACACGATCTATGATAACTGATTGTTCAAAGTCGCCATATCCGAGAGTGACCTTGAGGAGACGAATAGGATATGGTGATACAGGAAGAGATGTTAGAGTAACATCTGAGTTCGAATTGATAGTGATAGTAGCACCGGTGGCACCACTGAGATCCCAGTTGAGAGCTCCAGGTACAATCACACCTGATGAAACTGCTATATTAGTGATTTTATAGAGGGGATCACGATCAAAAAATGGAGTTACAAGTCGAGTCTCAGTACCAGTACTTGTAGTGTTGTAGATATAGTTAGTAACAACTCCAGTACCAGTGATATTGACACTTCTCTGTGTCGTAACAACGAGTATCGCTCCAGATGATACTCATCGTCAGATAATCATATTATTGCGTGCAGTGCGTATCTGATCATACACAGTATTGACGAGACGCTCTGTACGAGTCTGGTTGATACGGGGATCGCGAGTCATATAGCTCGTCATGACAAAAAATAATCCAATCAATGCAAGCACGATCATCATTTCAAATAATGTAAAACCTTTTTTAGTATAAATCATAGAAAAATGATATGATTTTGAGAACAAGAGTCAATAGTTATTACTTGACAGGATTAGAGTTTTGGCTCGTATGAGGGAATACTTTGATAATATTTGGAGTATAACGTCTCAAGTATAACTCCATCCAAGTCGAAGGAATCATATGCATTACATTGCTCGAATTCAGATAGTACCAAATAGAAGAAATAGAACACCACTTGCATACAAGTACAAAAATTCGAGCCATATCTATGGAACTATGAGAAACCCAATCACCGATGGATGGACTCATAGGAATATCTCACTCGCTATAGATACGAGATGGGTACGGTGTTATGAGTCCAAGATCATGATGCGTTATATACTTACGCCCAGGGTAGCGAGATATGATTCGTACTCAATATGGTCATATATATCTGAGTACTCATTGCATCCAGATAAGATCTGGTTGATACTGTTTTATTTTTTTATCGAGCAAAATTCCTCTCCAAAATGCTACTGGAGTAAGCATCATCAACCAGAGACGCATCCTCTGACCCAGATTTCATATATATCAATACATATCTACCTCTTTGCCTATACTACGGAGTGCAAGAACGAGATCTGAGAGATATTGTTCTGCTCAACCAATGATACCGGTATAGTCAGATACTAGGAGAATACGATCTATACCATAAGTGAGTTCAGATAGTTGCTCTAACCAGAGATCATAACTCAATGATGAGATATCCTGAAGTGGGAATACTCAAGTATAGAGAATCTGGAAAAATGAATCCAGAGAATGTTCAGGATCGAGTATGAGTGAGGGATGTATGAATCTAGTCAGACCACCACGAGCAAATCCACATACTGGCACTCACCTCTCGAGGGTATCGAGTGCCACTAATCAGAATGTTTCAAGAAACAATGATGGCATCAATACAAGATCTGTGATACTGAGAACTGCATCGAGTTCTGATCTACCAATATGTCCATAAATACATATATCTGACTTATCATACTTTTCTAACTCTCTGAATTTTTCCATATATGATCCATCTCCGCAGATATGCCATACGATATTTTTCCCTATTTCTCGTCACTTTTCGATACAATCAATAATAAATCAAACTCATTTCTCTGGAACGAGTCTTCATATATAAGTGATATGTATTGATTTATTTTTTTGCATGATTCGCATGGGCAATCAATATTCAGACGAGAAGAAACAATGAGAGTGCGACAACACTCGACTCAAAAGTATGGAGAAATAGATTCATCGTCCCAACCCCAGCGAACATGGCACCCAGAATAGGATGAATCATCATCAATGATACGAACATGGATAGTATGATAGCAATAAAAACT
>JAYVUT010000008.1:0-26956 GCA_043787675.1 Candidatus Altimarinota bacterium
ACTAGTTTCTTCATATCAGGGTGCTGGATTTCCTGCAGGAAACCTTGTTGCTGTTGATACTCTTCCCAAAGGTGCTGGTTCCGGATATGTTGTTCGTAAGTAGCCTTGCATTATTAACCAAGTTTGATACAATACGGAGTATATTTACTCTGTATTTTTTTATATGCTTTTTCGTCGTACTTGATTCACATTTGTCGAGCTCATGATCGTGATGGCAATTATAGCTATCCTTGTAGTTGCCATCACTCCTCAGCTGACTGCATACTATGCTCGTGGACGAGACGTAGAACGTCTCTCTGATATCAAGTTAATATCATCCAAGCTTCAGGATTATAACAGAATATATGGAATATATCCGAGCAATACAGATACTCTTGGTACTACTACTTCGTATTGTATATCAGATATACGCAGTTGGACTGATGCATTGCCACAAATTCGCGACAAACAATTCACGCAATTAGGAGGTACTGGTATACTGCATAACGATTCCAAAGCAGCAAATCCAAGTATAGGTGCTTGTACTAAGCCAGGTTCATATTTTTATGCTCAACTGACCAAAGAAACATCATATGGAGTTATTGCGGCTCGTATGGAGAGACAAACAACGGGTGCGAACTACAATAATCCTATCAGACTTTCGCAAAATGCCTATATTGATGAGATGGTAACAACGAAACCACTTGACAAAAATATTGAAGATATAGATAAGATTTATTTACTAATTACAAATTAGTTTTGTATAAAAATAAATCCTCGTTCCGTAAGAACGAGGATTTATTTTTATTATGCCATACGGGATAGAGATTCTTACTATGCTATCTTACCGGTATATGGGAAGCATTTACCACAAAAAAACTGCCTCAATATGAGACAGTTTTATTTTTTCATGGCGGAGGGACAGAGATTCGAACTCTGGGTACCTTGCGGCACGGCAGTTTTCAAGACTGCTGCAATCAACCACTCTGCCATCCCTCCGTAAAGATGTGATTCGAGTATATAGAGGAGTCTTTATTTGTCAAAATATTTTTCAAGAATTGTATCTCTGATTTCTCGGCGTCTATCAGTATTATGGAACTTGAGCATCTGATCTGAGATGATTACTCATTCTGGTTGTCCGAGTTTCTCATACGTATTGAGGGTTTTTGGGAGGAGAAATCGTCGAATGAGATTATTTATGATTTTCTGTACTTTTGTAACCAAAAGTACCAACAATTTCTCTTGTTCTCATGTACTTTTATGACTAAAAGTACCAAAAGTCTTTATTTTCTCTGCTTCATTTTTGTATCTATTTTCAGCTCGATTTTTTAAATTTCAAAAACTCGCTTTCGCTCAAACAGTTTGAAATTTTTTACGAAAATACTCTCTGATAGATACAAAAAATTCGCAGACGAAAAACGGAACAAGATGAATAATATATTTTTGATTTTTTGTTCATTGTTCGTCATCTAGCTCAACCCAGCTATTTGCCTCCAGAAATTGGCCGTATATATCCCATTGTGTATATATAGGCATCATATAGTATATCCAGTAATAGAGATAGATATCATTCTCTATGGCTATCTGAGATAGATCCATAGACTCTGTCGTGATAAAGAACGAGAGACAGAGATTACCTGCGATATCTCTATCTCGTCGCCATACTCCGTTTAGATAAAGTACTATAGTAGCCCAAAATCGAACAAACCAGATCATCCCAGGTCGAGTTACGATGAAAAGATCGATATCTGAGTCAGGATGCGTTGCATACATCGAGAGTGAGTTGACAATCGCAATCATCTTCACTCCTGGGATTTTCGCGAGTTTGGAGATATATTTTTGTCCCCGCTGTATGAGGGTCACTTCATGCTCATTGGGTTCTGTTTTGACTCACATCATCGAGTCGAATGTTTGTTTATATGCCCTCATAGAGTTATTTTGCCAGTTGTCGGATTGCTTCGATAGTCCGACTCTCGATAGTTCCATTTTTGTCTATATCTGCTATGGTGGATTCTACTCGGGTTTTATCGTATCCCATAGATACGAGGGAAGATACGAGGAGTGTATCGCTCTGGTTTTGTATTGCGATCGCCGGAGTGGTAGTTTTTCTCGAGAAGTCTATCGATCCTTTGAGATCAACGATGATTTTCTGGGCTGTTTTTTTGCCGATACCAGGGACGCTCGAGAGGAGCTTGTCATCCTCCATCTGGATGGCGAGTATGAGCGTCTCCTCACCGAGTCCGAGGAGTGCGAGAGCAGTCTTGCCGCCGATACCATTGACCTTGTTGAGACTGCGAAATAGGGATCTCTCCTCTATTGATACAAATCCAAATAGTATCTCACTCACATCAGTAATATGATGATGTATCCAGAGTGCAATTTTTTCTTTTTGATTGAGAGTCGATAGTACAGATGGTGATACGAGGATATCAAAACCGAGTCCAGTACCCGTGACCCGTATTGTTATATTGATGGTGTCTATTGCCAAGATGTCTCCCTCGATATATCAGAACATAGCTTGCATTATAGCAAAAACCCATAAGATTACAATATGAAAAAATCACCAATCATCATTGATATTATCGTCACGATCATCGATAACTATGGCGATATGGGATTCGCATATGAGTTGATATCTGCAATCACACGAGAATATGTCCAACAATATGAGTGTATCATCTGGACAGATGATGTGATGATGATGACAGATTTTGTGTCTAGATCGTGAATTGATCATATCACAATTGGCGATATATCGAATTTTTGATTGATGCGAAAATCTGCAATAGGTATATCAATATTGCATGCACCTATTCCTGACTTGCACCTCTTTGCTCCTCATGCCCTGATCCTCCGTATTGACTATTTGTCACTTGATCCAATATGGATATGTCATAACTCCAGTGAGCATACACTATCGACATCAGATCGCCAGATCATCGAGCTGATACCTTCACCACTGGAGTGATGAGCAGGACTGTTGCCGAGTGTACATACACCAAAACAAGAAAATAGCCACAAGCATATCACTATATTTGCCTATCCATCTACACTCGATCGTATGGATTGGGACTCATTCCCGAGTGACATGACGATCTATGTGTTCGGCATACTAGAATCAAAAAAAGAAAATATCATTTGTCTTGATTTTCTCCCAATGCTCGATTTTTATAGACTGCTGGATACGAGTGAATTCGTTATCATCCGCTGAGAAGTTAGTTTTTCTCATATGATCCAAGGATCAGTTCCATTCTTCTGGGATATCTACCGAGATATCGGTGGATGGCCGAGTGATCAGAGTGCACAGTTCCTCGAATTCGTATGAGCCTCTCCAGAGTATCGAGAGATCCATCAGATACTCGGTGGACAAAAAGAATGAAAAATATACTATTCAAGTATGCTAGAAGCCCTTTCTCATACTCAATTTAATGTATCCCATGTGTCTAACCTTATCCATACTGTGAAAAAACATATTGACAGATTCCATAATTCCATATAATCACTCGGCATAAGGAAGATACGATCATATATCGCGGATTAGAGCAGTCTAACTCGCAATAGGAGAAAATGACATTGAGACTTCCCCAAGGTTCCTGAAATAATACCATATATCGCGGAGTAGAGCAGTGGTAGCTCGCAAGGCTCATAACCTTGAGGTCGTATGTTCGATTCATACCTCCGCAACCATAATTATATCTCGTATACGCCAATGTAGCTCAGCTGGTTAGAGCACGGCACTCATAACGCCGAGGTCGGTGGTTCGAGCCCACTCATTGGCACCATGCAAAAACCAAAAAACCCATCCAAAAGATGGGTTTTTTATTTGTATTTTTCCGTATTTTCTGCTAGAATGCAAGGGAAAATAATCATTCCCACAGTATGACTCTACCAAATATACCTTGATCGTGAGAATCAACTGAAAAAATCGATTCCAAAAAGAATCTATGAAATATACAATCCTTGCTCATTCAGAGTATCAAATGAGAGCTATGAAACGTATCAGGTGTAATCGATGCCATGAGCTATAATCATCTCAAATATCCTGAAATATATGCCACAGTACGGGATAGGATGAAATATATGAAAAATAGTGATGATATAAACTATATGGATATTTCTGATAGTCAAATAATAGCAATATCTGACGCTCAGATTGTCGAAAAAATAGAGAAATATGCTCGTCCTCTTAGAGATGCTCGTAGATCTCTTTATCGTAACATTCGCCAAACATTTTCAAATATCCAAGCTAAGATACCAGGATTCGATGAATGAATGCTATGACAAAAAATAGAGAGTCTTGATGAGAATCAAATAGTGAAACTCTACCAAAGTAATCGTAGTCTAGTACAATTTTTATCTGATTATTTTCATATATCTCGTGAAGCATTGGTATCCAAGGATCGCAATTTTATGTTGATTTTTTGAACTGATGATCTGCGTAATTCTTCTCCAGACCTCTACTCTCGTACAGAAAATGCCGCGATTGCTTATCGTAGTCGTGGTATACCTCCACAGTTCTGATTGATACGAGAACTGCTTGGATACTACGGAACTGCAAATAAAAATAAGAAAAAAGAAATCTGTGAATTCTTCGATGTTGAAATATCACTCCCAGATGCTGTCAAATCATGATTTATACTGGAATCAGATGTTGAACAACTTGCTGAGATAGAGTTCTCTCATGTTTGGAATCAGATTGATCCTGATACTCGTGAAGCACTCATTCAAGAACTACGCTACGATGATAGCTATCATATCGAAATTGCCACTTTTGATGCAGATCATATTGATCGACATTTTGATTCCAAAGATACAAAAAATATGCTCACTCGAGCTATCAATAATAAATTCGAAAAAAACAAAAATATACCAACACAATCTACTGGTATTACTCGTGATTTGCAGGCAGATATATGAACTGATGGGATTCCGAGAATACACCAGGCATTCCTTTCCAAAATACGAGATAGTATAGGAAATAAAGATGGTAGCTCAAAAATCTCAAATATAGAGAATCTCATAGATGGATCTGTATTGATATTTCAAGATGAATCTGATACGATGAGATATTTTCGTATTGATGCCACAGATGTATCATTAGATGGTTGATACCAACAAGGAGTTACAATAACAGATATAACAGGAAAAGAAGATGGGACTATCGGGAATGCAAAATCGAGAGATACTATTAATTATGATGATTTTTATAAATTTCTCTCTCGAATTAGCTCTGGCCGTGTTGTTACATTGCAAGAACTCACCTCACTCCAGACCAAAGATAAAAAAGATGGAATTGGGCAAGATCATATTACTTGAACTGATAAAATACTTGATATCTCTGATACAGAGTCAGTGTTGACTCTCGAAGGATTCACTCGAGAGATCAATAGAATAGATCCAGATGGTGAAAAAATATGACTCTGAGTTGGAATAGCATTTGCATCCAAGGGAGTTCTCGAAAATGGTGAGAGCTATGAGTGAGTATGGAATATAGTGTCTCTAGATCCTCCTAATATTTCTATTGGTAATAGAAAACATACAGAAACTACCACACTAGAATTATTTATTGAAGTAATCAAAACTCAATGATTTCATCGTATTGCAACACTCGCCACATCTGATGATCTCTTGAAAAAGCTCCAAGAATTCGGTGTCGATGAACATGCTGATTTTGAGTGAGAAAACTTGATCACCAAGGTCCATACTCATGATGAGCATGGACATGATACAGAGGTGAAGAAACAGTATGAATTTTTCCAAGCGAAGTCAGGTGGACATATTCGTCTGAATTGATTTGTTGATGGTCTAGTATCATTTGGTGAGTACAAATCATGAACATCTCTTGCTGATATTCAGAAAAAATGAAATGCAAAAAAGCTCTCAAAAAATGAGAAAGATGGACTCTATGTCAATCAAACAGTCTCGTATGGAGAATTCATAAACTATCTCACAAAAAATGAGATGAAGGCAACAACGGATAATCTTCTTGTACCCAATGCAACTGATAGTTATCATCCCCATGATCCTCATTTTGAGGATGATTTTAGTAGTTTTATGAGCAAGGTTGGTTCATGGTGGTCGATATCTGACATGATAAAGTGATTTACGAATATCACTCATGGTATCGAACACTATTTTGAAAAATCATCAAAACTCAATGCCTCTAGATTTGCACTGGCAATGGGGAAAAAACTCTGACTCCCAGCCGATCTCATGGCCCAACTCCAGGCTGATGAAGTAGGGAGTGTAAAGGAAATTATCGAAAAAATCCAGGAAAAACTCAAAAATCTCAATGGACCTAAATGACGAGAAAAAGCACTTCATATAGCACATAATCGTAATGCTAGACCAGAAGAAGTCGGAGCCGCCATACTCCATATGGTGAAGTGATATGGTAGTCTCTATGCTGAGGATATAGCCTACGCACAATGAAGTGAATCATTTATCAATGGACTCCTCACTTCTTGTGGATTTCATGGACAAGCACTCACTGATATGAAGAAAAAAGCTCGAGAAAAAAGCAAAGTGCTCCTCGGAAATGAGGCTGGATCTGACTTATCAGAGGAAGAAATGATATGGGGATTCATGAAAACGATGGATGGTAATCATGATAAATATCCTGTTGCGGCTACTCTTGTCAAGGCTATGGGTGGTCCAAGTGGATTTGAGAATGCTTGGAGAAAAGATGGATTCGATGGTGCCTATGAGAAAGGTGTACGACAAGCAGGTGATCTCGTGAATGCTGAGGCTCGAGTCGATCATGGACTCTCAGCACTCTCGACACATGAATATCATACAGCTATCGGATCTATGGAGAAAGCTGCAGAGAAAGATCCATCACCGCATATCCAGACACTTCCAGTTGTTTGGGCGCTGGGATGATATAGCAAATATCTCTCTACGAAAGCGAATCAAAAGATTAAATGATATGCAGATGGTAAAGGACATAGTTTCCATGCATATGCATTCTTACGGAGTCGAACTGATAATGACCTTTATCGTCATACATTCCGGGAGGCACTCAAAGAGGTTGCACCAGGCGATGTCGCAAATATGGATAAGTGGATCAAAGATCTCGAATTCAATGGACACAAAAAACCAGATGATCAACAAAAAAGTGCTATCAATGGTCTCGCTGGTCTTTGGAGAAGACACAATGGAAAACTCCATGATATGCTTCAAGGAAAAAATATGTGGTTGATCGATACAGCAAATACAGATCCTCAGGTCAAGAAATATCTTGAACACTTTGGTAGTATACATCAAAATAATTCATGAGATACTCCCCATTCAGATGATAATGGTTGGTATATACAACATGGATATAGTGGTAGTCCAATTGTCAATGCAGTAGAGGTGGATGGGAATATACTAAATTCGATGGAACGAACACTGCGAAAAATAAAACTTGACTCTCATCAATTCAGACTCGATAAAGACCATAAGGAGAGATATTGGTTACCAGCTGTAAAAATTATAAAAAATCTCGACAAAACATCTCAGAATGAAGATCTCAAGAAGGCACAGTTTCTCCAGTATCGAAAAGATATATTACTTCGTTTTAATGAGGCATTTTCTTCGAGATGAGAAAAATTCGCTGATATTAAGAAACAAGAATTCTATTCTGATCTCCTCGCTATGGGAATAGATATATCGATTATATTTGAACCTGGTGCTCATCCACAGAAAAAAATCCAAAAAACTGCAGAGAAAGATTATATCGCTTGGAAGAATGGTTGATATCAATGAGGTGGGAATACCGCTGGTTCAGAGCGACTCAGTGTGAGTAAAACTGTACAGTCTGTTATATCGCCTCGTCAAGATGCTGGATATCAGTGAGTTGGAGCGAATAGAGATGGTAGATCAGATCCAAGATATAATTCAGATGAACTCTGAGGTGGTATAGCTGGACTCAATGAACTCAGTGATGGTACGGGTCCAGACTAGATTTCTACTCCTCTAACATGCCATACTCTATGTCCTCATACTGTATTCGGCATGATACCAATAAAATCGATCCGGACTTCCTCTAGATCGATTTTATTTTTTGCCACATAGAGCATGATCGTACGTTTCATAGCTCGGCGTTTTGCTCCAGAAAAAGTATCGAGCGGATGCCCATAGGCATCATTTTTTCGGTATTTCACCTCAATGAAGATAGTGAGTTGATGATCTCTCATAATAATATCTATCTCTCCTCATTTTACTTGATAGTTGCGTTCTATGATCTGATATCATTTTGATTCGAGATAGGCTACAGCGATATCTTCGCCGTGATTTCATATGGAGCGATTGGATGACATATTATTCGAATGATTCTACTCGTTTTTTGAGAAATTCTCGTACTTGTTCTCCGAGATCCTCTCGATCGAGAGCATAGTCGATGGTTGCCTTGAGAAAACCAAATTTGTCCCCTGTATCATAGCGATCACCCTCCATCTCAATTGCATATATCATCTTGTTATCCTCGACCATCCGAGCAAATGCATCAGCGAGTCTGATTTCTCCATCTTTTGATGCATTTTTCCCATCTTTTTCTAGGTATTCGAACACTTCTGGTGTGATGATATATTTTCCGATGACACCAAGACGAGAGTCAGTTTCACTGGAATTCGGTTTTTCTAGAAATTTACTCACTCTGTGTACATTTCCGATAGAGTCGCTAGACTCTATAATACCATATGAACTCACTCGTTTATCTGCCACTCGCTCTAGAGCTATGATGGGCGATTTATATTGTTCGAATGCTGCTACAAGTTGTTCTGCTCATCATCTCTCTCACTTGATCAGATCATCTCCGAAGAGAACAAGACAAGGTTCATTCCCGATCCATGCACGAGCATGTAGGAGTGCATCGCCATCGCCACGAGGAAGAGGTTGTCTAACATAGGCTATATTAGCAAGATGAGATACTTGTTCGACGAGCTCGAGTTCTTTGATTTTTCATTTTTCGACGAGAGTTTTTTCGAGCTCAAATGAGGCATCAAAATGGTTCTCGATTGCCTGTTTACCACGACCTGTAACAATCATGATGTCCGTGATACCAGCAGCGACTGCTTCTTCTACGAGATATTGTATGACTGGCTTATCGACGATAGGGAGCATCTCTTTTGGTTGAGCCTTGGTTGCAGGGAGGAACCTAGTTCCAAAACCTGCAGCAGGTATGATACACTTGCGGATTTTCAACATAGGTATATGTGAGTTATGATATGACGTAGTGTATAGTGAATATATCAAAAATCAATAAAAAACAGGAAATAGTATTCCTGTTTTTATATATGTATACAAGAATTTTATCTCGTAGGAGTTGGAGCAGATGGTAAAACTGGTACTGGTGGTTTATTATCATTTAATGATGGTAGAGATGCAGGTGTAGGACGATTTTTTATCATTGTTTTACACATTTCTAGTGATCCAGTGTTTGAGAGATTCTCGCAGTCTTTCGTATCAGTACTTACTCAACTCATTATGTATTGCATGATACACTGGTCTTTTTGCATCCCAGTATCGAGTGCTACACCGGTTCCAGTAGGTTTCATGAGAGTACCTACTTTATTACAGAGAGTGATATCTTTTTTTGACACCGCCTCCTGCTTATATATTTGTACTTTACACTGCTTTTGATAGTTGATATCAGTGATAGTATCACAGATTTTTTCATCACTTTTTTCTGTAGCGTTTATCATAGTTATTGTGAATTCACAATTTGACCTCTGATCTGGTGTGAGGAGTTCTCGACAAAGAGCTGGATCTTTTGATTTTTGAGCTAATTGCATCCCAGTAGACTGAATGCACATATTTGTATTTTGTTTCATACATCCTTGGAATTCTTCAGTATTTTTGATTTTACTTGATGTTGCATCGAGAGCTGTCATATAGTTCACAGCACCACTCACACTCGTGCTTTTCTCATTATCCATGGTAGGCTTGTTCGCTTCTGGAGACGACATCATACCACATGAGGTGAGTATGAGTATTGTGGATAGGAATATAAGAATATTTTTCATAATAATTAAAAGACACAAATAATAAAAGTAACATAATTAGTATATGAGAGAGGAGCATTATGGCAAGAGAATTGACTTGCTTTTTTGTTTATTTACCTCGTATATACATCCCATCTCCAAAACTATAGAATCGATATCATCACTCGATCGCATGCTGGTATATCGACATTGTAGCTTCGTATCCGATGAATGCTGATACGAGAACCAGCAAGGATGATTCAGCGAGATGAAAGTTGGTAATGAGATCATCCACAATATGGAATCTATATCCTGGTACTATGTATATCGATGTTTCAAAAAAGATACTATGATTCTCTGCTATTATGGTATGGATATAATCCTGTTTTAGAGAAGTATCTATATGACTATTCCAATATATGCATGTTTTTGTATCAAATCAATCTCGTATCTCTGGGTCCATCGATTGCCACAGATAGGGAAGTGATTCGAGTGTACGACAGGCTGTCGTACCCACTGCAACTATTTTTTTATTTTCGTACTTAATATTTGCGATTGTGGCGAATATCTTTTTGTCTACTTCGATTTTTTCTCTATGTATAGAGTAGTCACGGATATCCGGAGTTTGTATTCATTTGAATGTGCCGAGTCCCACATGGAGTGTGATATATTCTTTTGGAGTTTGTATTTTTTCCATCAACTCGGTTGTGAAGTGGAGAGATGCTGTTGGTGCAGCTACTGATCCATCAGTTTTTGCGAAACTGGTTTGATAATCTCTCTCTTTTTCTGCACTATATTCGATATATGGAGGGAGTGGGAGTGTCCCGTATTCAGCAAGGAAAGATCCGATATCTCATCATATTATTTTCAGTAGTCTACCATCTTCATTGATTCAAATCACCTCTATACTATACCTACCAATCGTGAATAGATTACCTATCTTGAACTTGTTCCCAGGTCTGACGAGTGCTTTGAATGTAGTATCTTTCTCTGTTGAGAGATAAAATATCTCACCATCTGAGAGTATCGACTCGATCCCATTTGATTGTATATAGGCAATATTTTGTAGTATGACGCGAGAGCGTATCACTCGTGAATTATTGAAAAACATCACTCGATCTTGCGTAATATATTGATCTATATTCCAAAAAGTTGTTTCGGCATCTATATTTCCTTGTTCACGGTCGATCACCATAAGGCGAGCATCATGATGAGGTTGTATTGCTTTTTGAGCTATGAGGTCATGAGGAAGAGTATATTGATAGTCAGAGAGTGAGAACATAGAGAGAATTTTTAGTGGACTGGATATATCGGAAGGGTGATCGAGTGAGGAGTCATGAGTATATAGAAGTGTATGAGAAAATCAAAATATACTCGATTCTATTTTTATTTTGATTTTAATCCTTTTTCATTAGTATCAGTCTCATGTTACGTATCATATTTATTATCATATTTGTTTCTCTGACTCTCTCATCTTGTATGGGAAATATTTTTGTGAATCCAGTCGAATCAATAGTTACTCTATCTGGAGCACAGTATGCTACGGGTATAACAGATACTGAGAAAGTAAAGCTCGCTCTCGATCGAAAAAAAGAACTCCGTACCATCAGAAAATGAGACTATATGATGCTAAAGAATAATCCAGAACATGCAATTGCATACTATACTGCTGCACTCGAGCAACTTCCTGGTGATATTGTCATCAGACGCAAGATAGCTCATGCCTACTATCAGAGTCGTAACTGGCGAGATGCCTATATGAACTATGCTCGAGTTCCTCTCTCTGAGCTCAAGGAAAATGAGTATAGTGAATTATTTCTATCTCTTTTCGCTGATGATACGCGAGTTGATAGACTCACTGAACTCAGCAAATATACACTCGATATACCCACTCGCGAGTACTATCAACATATCGACATATGCTACTCTGGAATACACAATTGCATCGTCGGCATCGAGGCATATACATGATCGAGTATTCGTATTCTAGATTTGCAAAAATCGATCCGGAATGCTACACAGATATCTCCTGATTATCAATATCGCAACTTCCTCGTTGCAACTGAGCTCTACAGACAGCGGGCATATAGGGCTGTCGATATCATAGCGAATGAGATCCTCACAAAGCGAGCCAACTATACCGAGGTCCGCAAGCTTCGAGGATTTGCACTCTATGAGCTCGGACACTATAGCGAAGCTCGTGATATCCTCCTCTCCTATCTCGAATCCAATCCACTCGATATTGAGACAATATCGAGACTCGGTGAGATATATGTCTACTTGGGTGACTATACTACCTCCAATCTTTATCTCAACAATGCAGTGACTGCAGGATATCCTCACAAAACAGAACTCGAACGCCGTCTTGCCTACAACTATGCGGCTCAGTGAGATAGTACGAGTATGCTCAAGGTACTCTCATATCTCCTCCAGGAATCTGACGTCACAGAGGATGACTATGCTGTCGCTATATCACTGGCTCTCAGACAATGAGAAAATATCAGAGCCTATGCCTGGGCATATACGAGTATAGATCGTTTTCCAGGATCACAGATCCTCGTACCACTCTATATATCAGCTCTCAGACTCAATGGACGATCAGGGGAGATACCCGCCTATATACATACACTCACAGATGACCTCGCATGACATCCTCTCATCCAGCTCGAATATGCCAAGAGTATGCTCGATGCAGGCAATATATTCCAGGCACTCCCGATATTTACCGCTATCCGAGATCAGGATCCCACAACAGACTGGGGTATAGAGGCAGCGAGCGAGATCGAGCGTACCAGTCTCCTACAAAATAAAACCGGATCTCTACAATAAATCATAAATACCTTTTGCAGCTATGTTTCGCCACGACTTCCCCATATTCACCACTCATCCTGACCTCGTCTATCTCGACTCAGCATCGAGTGCACAAAAGCCACAATGAGTGATAGATACTCTCTCGCGATACTTCGCATTTGACTATGCAAACATCCATCGTGGTGCCTATGATCTTTCTCTGGCCTCATCACTTCTGTATGATAGAGCCAAGTCTGCTGTAGCGAAAAAACTCGGAGCTCGACAAGATGAGATAGTTTTTACGTACAATGCGACCTATGCATTCAACCTTATTTCTCGCTCGCTCGTGAAGTCTGGATATCTCGTGAAGTGAGATAGAGTGCTCCTCTCGAAGGTCGAACATCATGCGAATATTGTGCCATGGCAGATTCTTGCAGAAGAGTATGGTATCATCATAGATTGGGTCGAACTCAATAGAGATGGTACTCTGGATTACGATTCTCTTGAGAGTAAAATCGCAAATGTAAAAATCCTCTCCATAACTGGAGCATCGAATGTGACCGGTGCAGTTCTTGATTTGGATAGAGTCAAAAAAATACTGGATTCACTCGAAAAAAGGCCACTATTCATTCTTGATGGATCACAAAGGTTTCCACATATGGCGACGGATGTGATGAACTATGGTATTGATTTCTATGTCGGTACAGGACACAAGGTGATGAGTGATACAGGTATAGGATTTTACTACTGACGCAAAGAAATACTCCAAAAACTCGATCCAGCATTCTGTGGTGGAGGTGCTATAAACTCAGTAACTATTGATGGATATGAGGCTGCAGGTCTCCCGTTTCGTCATGAGCCCGGAACTCCACATATTGCTGGTGCTGTATCGCTCCTTGCCGCCCTCGACTATATAGACTCCATCTGAGGCTATGAAGCTATAGAGCAATATGAGAGGGAACTCACAGAATATGCACTCGAACAGTTTGCTACACTTCCCCTGAGCATCCGTCTCCTTGGGTCAAAAAATCCCGAGAATCGTCTCGGGGTATTCTCATTTGTATTCGCGGATTATCACCCGAACGATATAGCTGAAATCCTCGCTGATGCAGGTATCTGTGTGCGTGCAGGTCATCACTGCACTGATCCACTCCATGCTACGCTATGAGTCGGAGGATCACTCCGAGCATCTTTCTATATATACAATACGAGAGCAGATGTGGATAGATTAGTGGAGAAACTCCGAGCTCTATAGTACTATATCACTAAAATCCTCTCGCTTCCCATCTTGCGTATATTCGTGGATAGCATTTTTTATCGCGAGTAATCCTATCAGTGAAGCATATCGTCGGCGTGGCGATATATCGGTACCGATATGCTCATGGATGAATCATTCATCCAGTTTCAGTATTGCTCCTATGTTCCATCATTCCAGGAGTTCCCCAGTGATCGATACACAGGCAGTGGCGACGATCGACATATATCCATCGAACATGAACTCTGTGAGTATACTATCCTCGATGATGAGAGATACCTCCACGACATCAGCACAGACACGATTGGCTTCTCTATAGCGGATATCCGCATGCTCGAGTGTCCCCTTATTCGGAGGATTGGATGAGTATTCGATGATGAGATCAGAAGAAGACATAGTTAGTGATGAGTATGAGTATCATGAGCTTCATGTGAATTATGCTCATGTTTATCATGATGGCTCGAGTCATTGTGGTTGGTTGATTTTTCCTCTGTTTTACAGAGCATATATGCCTCATACCAAGTTGCTTCGATAAATATCTCGAGTGTTGAATTGAGATGCACTATAAAAATGAATAGTACTACTGCAATGATCACAAATATAGTGAGAAAAAAGAATTTGAGTCCAATAATCGGCACAAATGCCAGAAAACTCGATATCAAAAATGGAATCACGAGGAATATAATTGCTACTATAATTGTACGCAGATATAGTAGTATCATAGTAAAATAAAGTCTTCCAGTTATTGCGATATTTCGCATAGCAAGCCCAGTAGATGCTGAGAGTGATTCTATTGCTTTTTTTTGTTCAAAAATGATGAAATATTTGGAATATGCGAAACAGATATTGATACAAAATGCGAATAAGAGATATACTCCCATAATACTCGATATTGGTACGATAAAAGTACGACCAAATACACGAAGTAGGAGAATATAGAATGTAATAATCGAGAGAGGACGAAAGATCGCTGTCAGATTGTGTACTTCGAATATCGGGAGAAAGTGTCTGAGTCCATCAAAAAACCCCTGCCATGATCTACGATTTCTCTCTCATTTGTGAGCTCTATATGAGTGCATCATTTCTATCATCCCACCCGATGCTATTGGCTCGAGAATCATATAGAGAACAAAGATAGTACCAAGGAACACGACACTCTCACCGAAATAATCAGTATGTATAAATTTGCTTGCTGCTTCGAGTGCTTCATCTTTTTTATCGAAGATATAGATATAAGTGAATGTCAGCTGATAAAATACTATTACAAAAAGCCACAACATTCCCATAAATGATGGAATAAAATTGAGCTTTTTCAGGGAATGGAACTCTGTGACCATCTCCCATGCGGAGATGACTATATTTTCTTTCATGTAGTTTTATAATTTTGACGCTAACCATACCCAGAATCCAGATATATTCTTGTTGGTATCACGGATATAGTTTTCGACTATACTAGTTCCGACAAGGACTCATTCGAGACTTGCAATATCTGGGATGATATCTATTGGTTGAATTCCAGATATATTACGATCTATCCAAATACGATGATAGGGGCTCGATATAGGAACGAAGAAACTTTCTTGGCTCATTATCTTGGCGATATTTTGTTCTATACTCAGTCGTTTGCTTGTTTCTGTAGTGCTCCTCAGATCGGCAAATAGAGTATCGAGCATCTTATTCTCTATATTTGAAAAGTTGATACCTCCTGCTTTGTTCTCATTTGTTGCGAAGAGCTGACCTATGCCCGATAGAGATCATTCTACTGAGACGCCAATGACGAGGAGATCATATTTTCGCTCTCAACTTGCGATCATTGCTTGTATTTCTTTGGGTCAGTATGGTATGAGTTCTGTCTTGACCCCAAGGAGACGTAGGGCTCCATCGATACTCGTTGCATATGACTCGGTACTCTGAGGACCTGATGCATACCCGATACGAACTTGGAAAATTTCGTTCTTTTCGTTGTAGTAGTACTCATCTGCGAGTGTCTGTAGTTCTTTGAGTTTATCTCATTTTTCTCGTTCACGAACAGCGATGAGTGCTGGAGTATTCTGGAGAGAATTATAGCTATCTTGTACTTGTTTTTTATATTCTGCTATCTTTCCACTCTCAGCAGAGAGGTATATATTGAGTGTTTCGGTATCAATTTTTGAGTTCGGTTGTCAGACTGACAGTATATAGCTATTGAATCCATCATGGATAGTCCCTGATGCCGTTGTTACCTTATAGGCGAATGTGGTGTTACCAGGAACGAATTCTTTGAGCACATACCCATTTACAGCTACAGAGGTAGTATTTGCTGGTACTTTACCGGTGAGGACGATTTCCTGAGTAGGAGTATCAATAAATAGTGTTGTTACATTTGCCTTGTTAGTCCAGTATTTTGCTATAGGATATACCGCTTCACCACTTACAGTTGTAGAAGATTGGTTGAGTTTTGATATCATCTCTGATTTTTTGGTATATCCGAGTTCTCGCAGAACATCCGAGAATCACTTGAGACCCTCAGTTGGGAGAATAGCTCATCCAGACTGAAATATTGTATCGATTCGTTTGTGGTCAGCTATGATATTTTTTGAAAATGATGTTCCAATTTGCCAGTGGAGCGTATTTCGTAGTATACGACTGAGTGATTTTGTATTGATAAATACACCAAAATATTCATAGTTAGTATAGAGATATTCTCTGAATCTTCGTCCGAGTCCGAGGGTTTCATTTTTGACTGGTGGTATGACGATTGTGAGAGTTTCTGCAGATCTCTCAAGACTTGGAAGATCTTTAAAGAATTTGAAACTAATCTTATCGAGCCAAGTTATACCCGCCCACTTCTCATTTCGACTGAGAGTGATTCTATCATATCCATATTCAGGGTCGGTGACTGTCTCAGAGAGTATATATGGACCGGATGTGATATAGTTTTTGACGGTGACTGTACCACTTCCTATACTTTTGATTACATCAGATCTTACTATAGGATAGGTGAGTATAGCACTCATATATGGACTTTTTTGACTCGTTTTTATTTCTATACTTTCACCATTTTTAGTTACTTTGACTCCCTGGAGAAATAATTTGACTGCACTATTGGATGCCCTGATACGGAAGATATCGATTGATGCAATAATATCATCAATCTTGATACGAGTACCATCAGACCATACGGCATCATCTCGGAGTGTGCAAGATATATTCATCATATCTCTGAGATCACAATTTGTGAGGTCACCTGTATAGACACTTTTTGATATATCATAGTGTATGAGCCCTCGAAACAAGAATCTATATACGAGATCAGTAGCGTCATCAGATCCATAATTAAATGGATCAGTTACTTTTATAGTGGCACCTACCATACCAATAGATATACTCCCTCATTTGACTCACTCATACCGACCCCCCGCGAACATATAAACTCCGATGAGGTGTAGAAATATAAGTATAGCAAGTATACTCGATCCTATAGTGATGATTTTTTTGATCCTGGGTCCAGACATGATAATAGGGATAAAAAAACGACTATGCAATGAAGTATGCTGCAACTGCAGTTATCACAAAGAGTGTTATGAGCCCTATAGTGATACGATGTATCAATAGTTCACCACCGCGACGCTCAAATTTGCCGAAGTCACTCGTACCAGGTACGATAGAGAGTCCAGTTCATTTTGCTTGAATCATGACAATAACGATGATGAGGAGTGAGAGAATGAGGAGTATAGGAGAAATGAGAGACATATAAATATGAAATTATGTACCACTGAGGATAAAAATAAAAGGTGAGCGAGTTATATATTCTAGAAAGTAGAATATATCTAGGATCAATATCTATAAATTCGAAGCGTATTATATAAAGGAATGATTTTTTTGCAAATGTGGAGTATTTTTTGCTTTTTTCTCTATTTTCGTGTACTATCATTTGTATGATACATACTTTTATTCAATACATCACTCTGCTATTCCTTTGTTGTTCATTTTTTGTTTCGACTTCTCTATTCGCGGACAATAATGTCACGAGCACCACTTTTACAGTCGATCTTGCCACTATGGATCCCCTTGGCTCTACACGTGCATCTGGGTCAGAAAAACTTTCAGGTGGTATAGAATCATTCAAAGAACTCCTTGGAAGTATTACTGATATTCTCCTTTTCATGATACCTATATTTGCTGCTGTATCGCTTATGATCGCTGGATATTTTTATATTTTTTCAGCGGGAGATTCAGAGAAGGCATGACGAGCTAAGACCATTATCAAATGGAATATAGTGGCTATACTCGTCGCATTTCTCTCATATGGTATTGTGAGTATTGTTGCATCGTTTTTTAACACCTAATATATATGCATTTTTTTCGATCTTTTCTCATATATATAGTTATCCTGATATCGAGTATCACTTTCTCATATGCAACTATCGATGTAGAGGCACCTTCGAGTGACATCGAATTGCCTTATGTGAATAGCAGCTTCGAAGCAGGCACTGCTATCGGATCTATAATATCTTGGATGATCGGACTCACAGCAGTACTCACTATCTTAGCTATCAGTTGGGCTGGAGTCCAGATGATCCTCGCTACTGGTGAAGAAGAAAAATTCAAAAAAGCAAGATATACTATGATTTATGCTTTCATCGGACTGATTATCGCTGGAATCGCTTATGGTATAGTCACGTTCATAACTCGACTCAATCTCACTACATTTTTCTAAAATTTCTTATATGAAACTCATAGTATCTCTTTTTATTATCTCATTCACTACATTGTCACAAGTATGAGCAGCAAGTGTCCCCTCGCAACTTGTACTCTGAGATAATCAGAGTAGTATTTTGAGTTCTGGAGGGACTACAACACTGATCTCGATACTCACTCTGGTACAGGCTATACTTCTCAAGATAGTACTCCCGATCGTTGTGGTCGGGGCATCACTCTATATAGCCTATGAACTCTTCACGGCTGAAGGTGATGAGTCCAAGATGAAAAAAGCATGGAAATCCATTGCCTATACCGCAGTTGCTCTCATTTCTATAGCCCTTTCTTATGCTCTTGTGAGCATTGTTTCTCGACTCAGTTTCTAGTATGTATTTTGCTATCTCTACTTGCTATGCGTATATTCACCTCCTTGATCATCCTCATATCGAGTATCTCCCTATGACTCATCACTCATGATATCTATGCTGATTGTGATATCAACTCACAATCGAGTGCAAGTGAGTACCTCAAATGATGTGCAGGATCAGGATGACCAGATAATGCTATCAATCCATCACAATGATGAGGTGGTTCCACGGCTATAAAGGCACTGATTACGAGTATATCAAAAAATGTGATCTCATTCTGAGCCCTCTTTGCTATTGGTGCTATTGTATTCTCTGGTATCCAGTATACTACTTCTTACTGAGATGACGAAAAAGTAAAAAAAGCTAAAACAACAGGTATCTATGCTCTTATGGGCCTATTTCTCTTACTCCTTGCATTTCCACTTGTGGATATTATGGTGAACTTCGTTTATAGTTTCTGAGGTGCTTAGATATTTTAGCAAAAATAAAAACTCACAATCACAATAGTATGTATCTTCGTTTTCTCATCTTCGTTTTCTTGCCGACCATATTTCTCTTGCCGACCTTGGTGAGTGCTACGAGTGTGAGTATCCACAATGAGAATACCTATATAGATACCAAGAGTCGTATTGTCACACTCAAACAGATTCTCTACTCCGCAGCTATGACATTTGACTATTCGCGTCTTGCTATATCGATTGATGGATTCCAGCGTGAGCCTCGTGGTCGTATGCGAGATGCCCAGATATCACTCTCACCATATGTCAGTCGTGATACTGAGTTTACCAAGTTGTTTATCCATGAGCTCGGACACTATATTGATCTCTATGTATTTGTACCAGGTGCAAATGGAGTTGACCTCTCGGATCGGTTTTATAGCGTGAGTTGGCAAAAACCAACCGTGAAACGTTCGGGTGAATGAACGATGGATTTTGTTTCTGGATATGCTGCATCCAATCAATATGAGGATTTTGCTGAGTCTATGGTATTCTATATATTCCATAATGCTACATTCGCAGATCGCGGGTTGCGGAGTGAGTCAATTCGTCAGAAATATCTTTTTTTTGCGAATTCTGTCTTTCCGAGATGATATTTTCAGGGAACAGATTTCTCGATTGGGCGTGTGCCATCTTATGTGTGGGATACAACCAAAGTAGCATATTCTCTACAGAAATATTTGTATTCTCTTTAGAATTGGATATACTCCATTTAATTCGTATATAAGACAAGATAAAGGCACGATATATCCATCGCATCCCTCCTCATTCTTCCTATATTCATCATATAGCCAACTCTCTCTCGTGAAATCTACTTCAATAGAATGAGTTGTTCGTATGTTCCAGCTTGGAATATATACCTGATCTTTCTTGGTACACACACGACATATTTATTTTTTGTAGTATATTTCTACAGTATTTCTTTTTTCTATGGACCATATTTTTGGTGATAGCGATGATATCGATTTTGGATCCACTCTATCATCTGTTTCTCGCTCCTCTTCTCACTCAGCATCAGCCCAATCTCGCAGTCGAGACGATGCTCCAGCTCCTCGTGTCTTGGCTCCTCGTACTCCAGCTCTATCACGAGTAGATGCGATCGCGAGTCGACCTCCACGAGAACATATTCCTCGTCCCTCTCGTGCCCCAGTATCTCTTGAGCCAGCTATTCTCGATACGACTCCTGCTCTCACTCGTCTTATTGCAGGGATGAAGTCATCTTTTCTCCCACGAGAAGAGGACACGATGAGTATGCGAGTTATTGCTCTCTCAGATCATGCCTGAGTAGATCCACTTTTCATGATCCGTTCTGATGAGACTACCATACTTGTGGGATCAGGATTTGGTTCTATCATTCGCTCGGGTCGCACATATCCGACATTTCCCGATATGCGACTCATCTTCTCTGAGAAAGATCGTATTCGAGCTTGGATTCTTACGGATGCTTCTATCGATATAGCGAGATTTGAGCTTATACTCCCAACCCTTGGATTTCCTTCTATCTATGCTACACGAGAGGTTATTGCGGCATTTCGCAGCAGTATTACCAATGTCAGTTTTCTTGAGTCTTGCCGATTTTTTGAGCTCTTTGCTGATGGTACGAGTGCTCGTCGAATAGGTGATATCGAGTGTATTACAGCCGATATAGATATGACTACACACTTTGGATGCAAGGTGGGTAATTCTAGTATTGCATTTGCTCATATTCTACTCGCATCTACGGGTCTTGGAACTACTGTATCTGCAGAAATCGCACCTACAGCTGATGGATTCTCTATTGGGTCTGAGGCATTCACGACTGGTGAGGTGCTTTCGCTGAAGTGATGAGTAGTTTCTCGAAATGCAATGCGATTCACATTCGATATATTTTTTGTTGATGGTCTCTCCATCGGAGTCGTTGCTGGATACGCACTCGGAGATCGAGATCAACTCGCTGAGAGCGGAGTTGTAGTATTTACCCTCGAAGAAGACACTCGGGCTCGTACGATTGCAGGCCATATTTTTATCGATTCTCGCGGATTCGTCCATGCATATGAGATGATGTATATCCACAAGGAGATACTCAAATGAATAAGACAGACCTATGAGAAGCTGATCATAGAAAATCCCAAGGTTGAACGAGGTGAACTCGTCCAGTGACTCCGTCGTGAGATCACCAAGTATTGCTACCTCCTCACAGGTCGTACACCAGTTGTGATGCCTATTGTGATAGAACGATAATACTAATTTCTAAAAATAATATATACTATGCGAAACACACGCTACCAAAATAACTCTGGCAAAACGCCACAAACTGATCGAAAGCCTGGATTCCGTAGCTTTTTTGATTCAGGCAAAAATATTGCTACCAATGTCAAACCTGGTGAGTCATTTATTTTCGAGGACTCTTTTCGTCCCAAAAAATCATTTCCATTTCTCACGCCGGTTCAAGCAGTAAAAAAATTCCTCCATATTCCAGAAGAGCGAGCAAAACCACTCGAAAAGGGAACACTTCGTGTCATTCCTTTTGGTGGAACTGAGCAAGTCGGTCTCAACTGTATGGGATTCGAGTATGAGGATGAGATGATCATCATCGATATGGGTCTCCAGTTCGCTGATCAGTATCAATACGGTATCAACTGTTCTATTCCAGATCTTACCTATTGTCGGGGCAAGAAGATAGTATGAGTGGGTATCACTCACGGACATATCGACCATATTGGTGCGATATACTATCTGATGGAGCAACTGGGTCGGAGTACTCCACTCTATGCGACAGCTATGGCCTATGAGCTCATCAAGATGAAACAGGGAGATATGAAGGCAACCCTCACACACCTTTCTGAATATGTTCGTTATCGTCCAGTTCAGATGGGGAAACACTTTCAGATTACTCCATTTGTTGTGGATCACTCTATCCCTGACTCAGTAGGTCTCCTCATCGAGACTCCAGTAGGGAGATTTGTCCATACTGGTGACTGGAAATTCGATAAAACACCACTTCCCAATCGTCCATCGACGAACTATGAATGGATTGAGGCACTCGGCAAACGAGGGGTTCGAGGGCTCTTCTCTGACTCGACCAATGCTCATCTTCTCGGTTCATCTATATCTGAGTCTGCTGTCATACACTCGATCGAGGAGATTTTTGAGAAGTCACCAGGACGTGTTATCACTGCTACATTCTCATCTATTATAGATCGTGTTATGCTCATCATCTCAACTTCGGAGAAGTATAATCGCAAGGTAGTGCTTCTTGGTCGCTCGATGAATAACTATATCGATATCGCGATCAAGCTTGGATACGTCCGACCCAAGCCAGGTACGATCATATCCATGTCTGATGCTGCCAAGCTTCCTGACAATGAAGTGACTATCTGTTGTACAGGTGCTCAGGGTGAGCGATATGCTGCCCTCATGCGTATCGTCACGGGTGAGTCCAAGGATACCACACTCAAATCAGATGATGCTATCATATTCTCATCATCTGTCATTCCAGGCAATGAACGAGCGGTACAAGGATTATTTGATCTCATCACTCAGCAAGGACCAAAAATCCATCACTACAAGGAGTCAGAGATACATGCAGGTGGACATGCCAAAGAAGAGGATACCAAAAAAATGATAACTATGCTCAATCCTGAGTTCTATATTCCGATCTATGGATTCCCTCATATGCTCCGTGGTAACGCTCGCAATGCCTATGATCTCGGCTACGCAAAAGATCATGTACCAGTACTCCGTAATGGTAAACTCCTCGAATTCACCAAGGAGAGTATGCGAGAGACGGATCAATACGTATCGAAAAAACTCATCACCATCGATGGTCGTATGGTAGGGTATACTGGAGAACAAGAGCTCCATGATAGATTCCAGATATCCTCTCAAGGGGTACTCGTTGTCGGTATATCGAAAAAATCAGCAGGATACAATATCAAATATGATGTTGTTGGTCTCCCTCCAGTTCATACAGTTCCAGGACTCGAAGCCTCTCTCGATAATGCTATCCGTAATATCCTCAAAGATCTCTCTGGATTCAAGGATGCTCAAGCATTCACTGACTTTGTCTCACGCAAGACAGTCGATCTGATGCTCGCAGAGACGGGTAAAGAGCCAAAAGTAGTGGTAGTGGTCCAATAACTCTAATATAAGGTGAGAAAATGATTTGCATTTTTTCACCTTTTTTTTATAATCCGCTCGTCTTTATAATTCTGGTGGGTTACTCAAGTGGCTGAAGAGGCGGGTTTGCTAAACCTGTAGGGTGCCGCAAGGCGTCGCGAGGGTTCGAATCCCTCATCCACCGCCATGTTTCAGTACTAGTTCAATGTTAGGATTCGAATCTGAGTTATGCTCGGAATATGCCAAAGCATATTTCTATAATGAAGAGAGGCGAATCGCGGCCGGAGGAGTGATCGAATCCCTCATCCGCGTGGCATGTTTCAGATATTCGGGCCTATAGCTCAGTGGTTAGAGCAGTCGGCTCATAACCGATTGGTCCCTGGTTCAAGTCCAGGTGGGCCCACCACTCGATTTTAAAAATCTCTTTCAGAAATGAGGGGGATTTTTTTATGTAAAAATATAAAAAGATTTGACTTAAAGTACTTGAAGTTCATATACTCCTTTTATGAGTACTCATAACCCTCAAAAAATATGCATAAATATACCATAAAGGAAGCTGCCGAACTCACGAGTCTCCCAGAAAGCACGCTTCGTTATTATGAAACAATGGGGCTGATCAATACTATACATCGTGATGCGAGTAGCAAACATAGACTCTATAGTGAAGAGGATATCAATAATATAACTATTATTGCTTGTCTCAACGCTTCTGATATGTCGATCTCAGATATGAAAACCTATATCCAGAATATGATTCAGGGTACAGACTCAAATGAAGATCAGATAGAACTCCTCCAGAAACATAGGAAATATCTCATTCATGAAGCTAAGCGGATTGCTCTGAGAAAAAAGTATATAGATGTAAAAATCTTGTACTGGAAAGCTTTCAAGGTGTGAGATACACTTGCCACTCAAGAGATTGGAGCTCGGTCAATCCTTGTTTCAAAAGAACTCAGATCTTTTAAAAATATATAGTTCCAGTTATTTACATTTTTCTAATTATCATTTTATGAACACAACAGTCCCTTGTACTTCCCATTGTTTTTCGACAACACTTTCAATCCTTCTTACTCTCATTGTTGGTATGGGTATTGGTGCTCTTGGATATAAGACATACATTTGTCCTCAAGATCAAAAAGAATCTATGGCAGCTAATCAAACAACACCTACCCCTGTACAGATAACTCCTCATGGATATCTCATGGGAAACTACACTGTTACAGATCCAGCAACTTTTCAACAGTACCTAGATAAAGCGGGCTCAATGGCAGGAAAATACGGTGGAAAAGCTATTATCTTTGATACGAATGTAGAATGACTGGAGGGCGGAGCAAAACAAAATATGGTAGTGGTAGAATTCCCAAGCGTGGTAGAGGCAAGGGCAGCATACAACTCTCCTGAGTACTCAGCCGTAAAAGGTCTCCGTATCTCATCAACGGACTGAAATTTTGTTGCTATAGCCCAGGGTGTCGCTCCAGCGAAATAATAAATCGTGAACTCCACACATTTCTCTATTTAAAAAATTACATAACTTCACTCTCATAATATGAAAAATATCTTCATCATAAATACTCATCTGACCTATGCATTCTCAGAGTGAAAACTCACCAATACCATAATAGATAAAATGACTGAGCAACTCTTATCAGCGGGACACTCGATCAAAAAAACAAATGTTCAAGAAGCGTACGATATCATAGAAGAAATCGAAAAACACACTTGGGCAGATATTATCATTGTCCAGATTCCAGTCAACTGGATGTGAGTGCCTTGGATTTTTAAGAAATATATGGACGAAGTATATTCGGCTGGGATGAGTGGTATTCTCTGCGCAGGAGATGGGCGAAGTAGAGATGATGCGACCAAGCAATATGGACAATGATGACTCCTCACAGAGAAAAAGTATATGCTCTCACTCACCTATAATGCTCCGAGAGAAGCATTCAATACTGAAAATCAGTACCTGATGCAATGAAAATCTCCAGATGATATGTTCTTACCAGTTCATCTGAATTTTAGATTTTTCGCAATGACAGCACTTGAGACATTCGCTTGTTATGATATTTTCAAGAATTCTGATATTGAAAATGATTTTATTAGACTCAGAGAACATATTAAAACACAGATCTCATAAGCATGCTCTCTGATTAAAAATCTCTTCTTGTTTGTTATACAAGAAGAGATTTTTTTACTAATATGCATTCAAGTACACTTTTTTACAAGCAAGTCTAAAAAAAGATGCATAAAATAGAGTCCGGTTTCTGACAGATGAGTATGTCTGATATTATGGAAGCATCAGATTAGGCATTGCTGTATTATTATGACTGTATTTTCAGAGCTGGATATCAGTGGTATATATTCAGAAAGGCGAATCTATAATCGAGACTTTGCATAAACAATGAGGACAATATGTATCCTTTCAAAAAAATATTCTCTAGTTCTTTGTTCACAAAAATTGGTCTTCGAACCAATACGATAGAAAATAAGCAAATCTTCGCAAAAACTTCACATTTCTATGAAATCAGTAACCGCATCCAGATGCTATCTTACTACTTTTTATGAAAAAAGTCGAAAAAAGTTTTGACTTCAAGACTCTTTTCCATATAACTTGTCGCACTGCTTCACCGCAGTTGCACCTTAACATCTCATATACCAGAAGACAATTTGGAGCAATCCAAACTGTAATTTCTAGATAAACAAAAAAATAAAAAAAGTCCTATTTCACTTCGGTGATATAGGCAGCTAACGTTTCAAAGAGTTTGATCATAGCTCAGGATGAACGCTAGCGGTGCGCCTAACACATGCAAGTCGAGCGGGTTTATTTGTGACACAGAGTAGGGAAGTAATTCCATATTCTGTGTCACAGGTAATCTAGCGGCAAACGGGTGCGTAACACGTTGATATCTCCCCCGAAGTCAGGGATAGCCTCGAGAAATCGAGAGTAATACCGGATAGTCCCGTAAGGGTAAAGGAGCAATTCGCTTCGGGAAGAGTCTGCGGCCTATCAGCTAGTTGGCGGGGTAATAGCCCACCAAGGCGATGACGGGTAGCTGGTCTGAGAGGACGACCAGCCACAATGGAACTGAGACACGGTCCATACTCCTACGGGAGGCAGCAGTGAGGAATCTTCCACAATGGGCGAAAGCCTGATGGAGCGACACCGCGTGAAGGATGAAGCCTTTGTTGGTGTAAACTTCTTTTCTCTAGGAAGATAATGACGGTACTAGAGGAATAAGGGGCGGCAAACTTCGTGCCAGCAGCCGCGGTAATACGAAGGCCCCAAGCGTTATCCGGAATTACTGGGCGTAAAGCGTCTGTAGGTGG